>NZ_JBHXQO010000012.1:0-179842 GCF_042717135.1 Streptomyces sp. NPDC058620 | reverse complement strand
GAACTCGGCAGCGGCGCCCGAGCGTTGTGCGGGGTCAGGCGCGGGAGGAGGTGCTGCCCGGACCGTCGTAGTCGTCGCCGTAGGCGCCCTTGGAGGGGCGGCGGCGGCGCAGCGGGGCCTCGACGCCGTCCGCCAGGCGGCGAGCGGTGACGAGGAAGCCGGTGTGGCCGATCATCCGGTGGTCGGGGCGGACGGCCAGTCCCTCGACGTGCCAGTTGCGGATCATCGACTCCCAGGGCTGCGGCTCGGCGAAGCAGCCGATCTCACGGATGGACTCGACGGTCCGCGAGAGCTGGGTGGTGGTGGCGACGTACGCGCAGAGGATGCCGCCGGGCACGAGTGCCTTGGAGACGGCTTCCAGGCACTCCCAGGGGGCGAGCATGTCCAGGACGACGCGGTCGACGTCGGTGTCCGAGAGATTGTCCTGGAGGTCACCGACGGTGAGCTGCCAGGCGGGGTGCGGGGAGCCGAAGTAGCGCTCGACGTTCTGCTGGGCGATCTCGGCGAAGTCTTCGCGGCGCTCGTAGGAGTGCAGCATTCCCTGCTCGCCGATGGCGCGCAGGAGGAAGGTGCTGAGCGCGCCCGATCCGACGCCGGCCTCCACGACGCGGGCGCCGGGGAAGATGTCGCCGAAGGCCAGGATCTGCCCCGCGTCCTTCGGGTAGACCACGGCGGCACCGCGGGGCATGGACAGGACGTAGTCGGGGAGCAGGGGGCGCAGCGCGAGGTAGGCGACGTTTCCCGTGGTGCGGACAACACTGCCCTCGGGAGCACCGATCAGCTCGTCGTGCGGGAAAGAACCCTTGTGGGTGTGGAAGTTCTTTCCGGCTTCGAGCGTGAAGGTGTAGTGGCGTCCCTTGGGGTCGGTGAGCTGTACCTGGTCCCCGACCTTGAAGGGCCCGCGACGTCGGGCGGCACCGGTCGGTTCAGACATGTGGCCAGCGTACCGGTGTTTCCAGGGCCTCCGACCGCCCGGCAGGGGCCCGGGCGGGGATCAGGTGCCCGGGCGGGCCATCGCGGCGACGAAAGCGCGTTCGACGTCCGTGGTGGACAGGACTCCGTAGATCTCGCCGGTTTCCTCGACGACGAGGTATTCGGTGGCCGGGGTCGCCTTCAGCCGGTCGAGGAGGGCTTCGCCGGCGAGTTCGGCGGGGACCCTCATGCCGTCGGTGAGGTCCTGGGCGAGGCCGCTGACGGCGACCCAGGGGCGGCGGTGCTCGGGGACGCCGACGATGGCGGCCTCGCGGACCACGCCCTTGGGGTTGCCCTGTCCGTCGACGACGACGAGGGCGCGTGCTCCCGCCTCGTTGGCCCGGCGCAGGGCCTCGGAGAGGGGGGTCGCGGGCTCGACGGGGACGGCGCGCCGGGTGAGGGTGCGGGCGCGCAGGTCGGGGAGGTGCTCGCGGAGGCGGGCCATGCGCAGGCTGTTTCCGGCGCCCGTCCAGATGATCCCGGCGAGGATGGCGGCGAGCAGGGCGTCGGTGACGGTCTCCACGCCGGTGATCTCTTCGGTGGCGTTGCCGAGTGCTCCGGTGTGGGTGAGGAGCGGAAGTCCGATGAGGACGGCCACGGCGAGGCCCCGGCCGACCCAGGCGGCGGCGATGGTGCCGCTCATGGGCTTGCCGGTGATCTTCCAGACCACGGCGCGCAGCATGCGTCCGCCGTCGAGCGGGAGGCCCGGCAGCAGGTTGAAGGCGGCGACGAGGAGGTTGGAGATCATCAGTCCGGCGAGGAGCACACCCGGGACGGTGGGCGGATCGACGAACTGCATGCCCGCGTAGAAGACGCCGGCGAGGACGAGCGAGAGCAGCGGGCCGACGAAGGCGAGGACGAATTCGCGGCCGGGGGTCTCGGACTCCTTCTCGATCTCGGAGACGCCGCCGAAGAACTGGAGCTGGATGCGCCTGACCGGGAGCTTGTAGCGGAGCGCCGCGACCGTGTGGGCGAGCTCGTGGACGAGTACCGAGGCGTAGAAGGCGATCGCGAAGAAGAGCGAGACCAGGTAGCGGGTGTTCCCGAGCTCGGGCAGGACCCGCTCCAGCTGTCCGCCGAAGACCCAGGTGATGAGCGCCGCGACGATGAACCAGCTCGGCGCGACGTAGACCGGCACACCGAAGGGACGGCCCATGAGAATGCCGCCGCCCGGTTCGGCCGGTCGCCGCGGTGAGCCCTTGCCGGGTGCGGCGCCTGGGTCCGTGCCCCCTGCGCCTGGCTGCGGCCGCCCGCTGTCGCCGCTGTCGTCCACGGGGTCCCTTCGGTCGGTGGCGTCTGCCACGATCATGCAGTGTGCGAGGGTCTGTCGTCGATGGTATTCCGGTCGCTGTCGGTGGCGGGCCGTAGGGTCTTCGACATGACCTCCGCACCCCGGCCGCCTCAGCCGCCCACGTCGTTGTCGCCGTCGCGGGCGAGCGACTTCATGCAGTGTCCCCTGCTGTACCGGTTCCGGGTCATCGACAGGCTTCCCGAGAAGCCCAGTGAGGCAGCTACCCGGGGCACGCTGGTTCACGCCGTGCTGGAGCGTCTCTTCGACGACCCGGCTGTGGAGCGTACGGCCCCGAAGGCGCGGGCGATGATTCCCGGCCAGTGGGACCGGCTGCTGGAGACGAAGCCGGAGCTGACGGAGCTGTTCTCGGGCGACGCGGAGGGTGAGCGTCTCACGCGGTGGCTCGGCGAGGCGGAGCAGCTCGTGGAGCGGTGGTTCTCGCTGGAGGACCCGACGCGTCTGGAGCCCGCCGAGCGCGAGCTGTTCGTCGAGACGGAGCTGGAGTCCGGGCTGCGGCTGCGCGGGGTGATCGACCGGATCGACGTGGCGCCGACGGGCGAGGTCAGGATCGTGGACTACAAGACGGGCAAGGCACCGCGTCCGGAGTACGCGGAGGGTGCGCTGTTCCAGATGAAGTTCTACGCGCTGGTGATCTGGCGGCTGAAGAACTTGGTGCCGCGGCGCCTCCAGCTGGTCTATCTCGGCAGCGGTGACGTCCTGACGTACGACCCGGTCGAAGCGGACCTGGAGCGGGTGGAGCGCAAGCTGCTGGCGCTCTGGGCGGCGATCCGGGAGGCGACGGAGAGCGGCGAGTGGCGGCCGCGGCCGACGAAGCTGTGCGGCTGGTGCGACCATCGCGCCGTCTGTCCGGAATTCGGCGGTACTCCCCCGGTCTACCCCCTGTCCGTGCGCCCGGCGGAGTCCGCGGAGGACGTCCGGGGCAGAATGGGACCGGTCCGGGCCGAGGCCGGCCAACCGGTGGCCGTCGAAGGCCCTTAAGGAGATTTCGTGGCGATCCGCGTCCTTCTGGTCGATGACCAACCGCTGCTGCGCACCGGCTTCCGGATGATCCTGGAGGCGGAGGGGGATCTCGCGGTGGTCGGTGAGGCCGGTGACGGTCTGCAGGCCATCGATCAGGTGCGGGCGCTCCAGCCCGATGTCGTGCTGATGGACATCCGGATGCCCCGGATGGACGGGGTCGAGGCGACCCGGCGGATCACCGGGCCCGGCCGCGACGGTCCGGCGAAGGTGCTGGTGCTGACCACCTTCGACCTCGATGAGTACGTGGTGGAGGCGCTGCGCGCCGGAGCCAGCGGTTTCCTGCTCAAGGACGCCCCGGCCAATGAGCTGGTGCAGGCCATCAGGGTGGTCGCGGCGGGCGAGGCGATGCTGGCGCCCAGCATCACGCGCCGGCTGCTCGACAAGTACGCGGACCATCTGCCGTCGGGCGAGGAGCCGGTTCCGGACGCCCTGCACACGCTGACGGACCGTGAGGTCGAGGTGCTGAAACTGGTGGCACGCGGGCTGTCCAACGCGGAGATCGCCGCCGACCTGTTCGTGAGCGAGACGACGGTCAAGACCCATGTGGGCCATGTACTGACGAAGCTCGGGCTGCGCGACCGCGTGCAGGCCGCGGTGTACGCGTACGAGAGCGGACTGGTGCGCCCCGGCGCCCAGTGAGCGCGGCCGCCGTCCTGCGGTCCGGTCCGGGGCATGCGGCCCCGGACCGGATTCCCGTTCGTCAGACGGTGCCGCGTCCGAGTTCCCAGAGCTGGAGGTCGGCGGAGGCGTTGACGGCCCACTCCACTCCGGTGAGGCCCTCGCGGGAGGCGATGTACTGCTTGCCCTGCCAGATCGGGAGCACGGGGACATCGTTGGCGACGATGTCCTGGAGCCGCTCGAAGGTCTTGGACGCGGCGCTGCGGTCGGCCTCGCGGCGGGACTGCGGGATGAGGGTGTTCTCCGCCACGGCCGAGCGGTAGGGCGAGTTGAGGAAGTCGTTCTTGTCCAGGAACGGCGCCGTGTAGTTGTCCGGGTCCGGGAAGTCCGGGAACCAGCCCATGCCGTACACGTCGTAGTCGCCGCGCTTCTGCGCCGGGCGGTACTCGGACCAGGGGGTTCCCTTGACGGTCACGTCGAACAGCTTGGAATCGTTGAGCTGCTGCTTCAGCGTCTCGAACTCGGCGGCGGTCGCGGGGCCGTAATGGTCCGTCGTGTAGTGCAGCGTGAACTTCACCGGGGTGTCGATGCCGGCGGCCCGCAGGGTCGCCGCCGCCTTGTCGGTGTCGGGCTCGCCGTACTTGTTGAAGAACGAGTTGGTGTGGCCGGTGATGGTGGACGGGATCAGCGAGTACAGCGGCTCTGCGGTCGTGCCGTACACCTTGCTCGCGATGGCACCCCGGTCGATGATCCGGGCCATGGCCTGGCGGACGGCCTTGCTCTTCACCGCGGGTGCGTCCGTGTTGAAGCCGAGGTAGCTGATGGCGAGGCCCGGCATCTCGGTGAGCTTGACGCCGTCCTTGGGCTTCACGAGCATCTGACCGGCCTGCTCGGGCGACATGGTGCGGGTCATCATGTCGACCTTCTCGTCGTCGAGCGCCTTGCCCATCGCGGCGGCGTCCGGGAACAGGTCCAGCTCGACCTTGTCGTTGAGGACCTCCAGGTCGCCCTTGTACTTCGGGTTCCTGGTGAAGACGACCTTGGCCACCTGGCCGTTCCTGACCTCGGGCTTCATCGTGTAAGGGCCCGAGCCGTCGACCTGGAAGCCCTCGCGGGCGCTCTTCGCCGGGTACTTGCTCCGCGGGACTATGCCCGCGGCGGGGGTGGCGAGCTTGTACGGGAAGGTCGCGTCCGGCGTGCGCAGGTGGAAGACGATCTGGTCGTCGCCCTTGGTCTCGATCATGTCGATGTTGTCGAGCAGACCGGCCGGTCCGGTGTCCGCCTTGATGTCGAGGACGCGCTGGAGGGAGTACCGCACGTCCTCGGGGGTGAGCGGTGTGCCGTCGGCGAAGGTGAGTCCCTCGCGCAGGGTGCAGCGGTAGCTCTCGTTCTCCGTGTCCGTGAAGACGCAGCTCTTCGCGGCGTCGGGCACCGGCTCACCGCCGCCGCGCGGGACGTGCATGAGGGTCTGCACCGTCTGCCGCAGGACGTTCCAGACGCCCGCCTCGTAGCCGATGGCCGGGTCGAGCGGCGCCGGGTTGTCCTTGGAGGCGATGAACTGGTCCGTGGTGCCGACGACGATGGCGTCCTTGCCCTCGTCCCCGCCGCCCGTCGCGCCGCAGGCGGCGAGTACGGGCGCGAGCAGGCCGGCCACGGCCGGCAGCACCAGGGTCTTGCGGTTCATCTGGACGTTCTCCCTCATTCCGGTATGTGAGAAAACGAGATTAGTAGGGATAGCCACCGACACCTGCCAGACGGGCACGCGTCACCCAATCCGCCGCCCTCCGTAATGAACGGCGAGCGCAATTCACCGGCCGGGACGGCTTCGCTCACGGCGTGACGACCGGCGGGAAACGTGGGCGCGAATCAGGGCATAGCGCATGATTTCCGGAGTGCCGAAATCGCCCATCAGGCGGCAATCTTCGCACTTGGGTCGTTTTCGAAACATTGACATGAACCTGATTCGCCCACACATCGGGACAATGGAAAGCGCACGTTCTGCGACCGAGAGCTTTTCCGTACATTCACAGGAACACTCTCGGTGTACGACTCAGAGGATTCCTGTGACGAGGCTCCGGAGAAACGCGAGATCGACATCTTCGAGGGACCCCACGACGACCCTTCCCGAGGCCGGTGCGATCGGAGCGACGGACGGCACGGCCACCACCCGGCAGCCTGCGGCCTCCGCTGCGGCCACCCCCGTCGCGGTGTCCTCGATGACGGCGCAGCGCAGCGGGTCCGCCCCGAAGCCGGATGCCGCGGTGAGATAGGGCTCGGGGTGGGGCTTGGTGCGGGAGACCTCGTCCCCGGCGACCGTGAGGCCGAAGTGGTGGTGGCCGACCGAGTCCAGGACCCGGTCGATGATGCGCCGGTGCGAGGCCGAGACCAGGGCGGTGGGCATGTCGTGCGCCGCCAGTTCGGCGAGCAGCCGGGCCGCGCCGGGCATCAGCGGCACACCGCGGTCGATACGCGCCTCGAAGCAGTCGTTGAGCAGCACCGTGAGCTCGTCCAGCCGGATGTCCGCGCCGGTCACGTCGATGAGGTAGCCCGCACTGCGGGTCATCGGACCGCCCACGACGACATCGCGCCATGCCTCGTCGAGCCGGTGCCCGAGGCCGGCGAAGACCTCCACCTCTGCCTCCCACCAGAATCCCTCGGTGTCGACCAGGGTGCCGTCCATGTCGAGAAACACGGCCTGCAGCGTGGAGCCTTCGGCCGTGCGGGTCAGGGACGCGGGGACCGTACTGGTCATCCGTACTCCTCCGTGAGGGACGAGAAGGCCGACCGCCATTCCCGGAAAGGGAACAGCGACCGGCCTCACTGGACCGACCATTCTACGACGTGCCCGTCCGCGATGCGTCGAACGGCGTCCTACCGCGCGTTGAAGTACTTCGCCTCGGGGTGGTGGATGACGATCGCGTCGGTCGACTGCTCCGGGTGGAGCTGGAACTCCTCGGAGAGCTTGACCCCGATCCGCTCGGGCTCCAGCAGCTCGGCGATCTTCGCCCGGTCCTCCAGGTCGGGGCAGGCGCCGTAGCCGAGCGAGAAACGCGCTCCGCGGTACTTCAGCGCGAACATGTCCTCGACCTCGGCCGGGTCCTCCCCGCCGAAGCCCAGCTCGCTGCGGACCCGGGCGTGCCAGTACTCGGCCAGTGCCTCGGCCAGCTGGACGGACAGACCGTGCAGCTCCAGGTAGTCGCGGTAGGAGTTGGCCCCGAAGAGCTCGGCCGTGGCCTCGCCGATCCTCGATCCGACGGTGACCACCTGGAGGCCGATCACGTCCCGCTCACCGGACTCCTCGGGCCGGAAGAAGTCCGCGAGGCACAGGCGGCGGCCCCGGCGCTGGCGCGGGAAGGTGAAGCGGGTGCGCTCCGATCCGTCCTCGTGGAGCAGGATCAGGTCGTCGCCCTTGGACACGCAGGGGAAGTAGCCGTAGACGACGGCGGCCTCCAGCATGTTCTCGGTGTGGAGCTTGTCGAGCCAGCCGCGCAGGTGCGGGCGGCCCTCGGTCTCGACCAGCTCCTCGTACGTGGGTCCGTCACCGGCGCGGGACTGCTTGAGGCCCCACTGGCCCTTGAAGAGCGCGCCCTCGTCCAGCCAGGAGGCGTACTCCTTGAGCGGGATGCCCTTGACGACCCGGGTGCCCCAGAAGGGCGGCTCGGGGACCGGGTTGTCGGTGGAGACGTCGGAGCGGACGCCCGTCTCGGGCTCGTCGACCTCCAGGACGGCGGTGTCCTTCCTGGCGACGCGGCGCTGCTTCAGTTCCGGGAGCACCGCGCCGGGGACGCCGCGCTTGATACCGATGAGGGCGTCCATGAGCCGCAGCCCCTCGAAGGCGTCGCGGGCGTAGCGGACCTCGCCCTCGTAGATCTCGTGGAGGTCCTGCTCGACGTACGCCCTGGTGAGCGCTGCCCCGCCCAGGATGACCGGGAAGTCCGCGGCCATCTTGCGCTGGTTGAGCTCCTCCAGGTTCTCCTTCATGATCACGGTCGACTTCACCAGGAGGCCGGACATGCCGATGACGTCGGCCCGGTGCTCCTCGGCGGCCTCCAGGATCGCGGAGACGGGCTGCTTAATGCCGAGGTTGACGACGTTGTAGCCGTTGTTGGTGAGGATGATGTCGACGAGGTTCTTGCCGATGTCGTGGACGTCGCCGCGCACGGTGGCCAGCACGATGGTGCCCTTGCCCTCCGCGTCGGACTTCTCCATGTGCGGCTCCAGGTGGGCGACCGCGTTCTTCATGACCTCGGCGGACTGGAGAACGAACGGCAGCTGCATCTGGCCGGAGCCGAAGAGCTCGCCGACGACCTTCATGCCCTCCAGGAGGGTTTCGTTGACGATGTCCAGGGCCGGGCGGGTCTGCAGGGCCTCGTCGAGGTCGGCCTGGAGGCCGTTCTTCTCGCCGTCGATGATGCGGCGCTGGAGACGCTCGTCGAGCGGCAGGGCGAGGAGCTCCTCGGCGCGGCCCGCCTTCATCGACTTCATGTTGACGCCCTCGAAGAGCTCCATGAGCTTCTGGAGGGGGTCGTAGCCCTCGGCGCGGCGGTCGTAGATCAGGTCGAGGGCGACCTTGACCTGCTCCTCCTCCAGGCGCGCGATGGGGAGGATCTTGGAGGCGTGCACGATCGCGGAGTCCAGTCCGGCCTTGACGCACTCGTCGAGGAAGACGGAGTTCAGGACGACGCGGGCGGCCGGGTTGAGGCCGAAGGAGATGTTGGACAGGCCGAGGGTGGTCTGGACGTCGGGGTGGCGGCGCTTGAGTTCGCGGATGGCCTCGATGGTGGCGATGCCGTCCTTGCGGGACTCCTCCTGACCGGTACAGATGGTGAAGGTCAGGGTGTCGATGAGGATGTCCGACTCGTGGATGCCCCAGTTTCCGGTGAGGTCCTCGATGAGGCGCTCGGCGATGGCGACCTTGTGCTCGGGCGTCCGGGCCTGTCCCTCCTCGTCGATGGTCAGCGCGATCAGCGCGGCGCCGTGCTCCTTGGCCAGTGCGGTGACCCTGGCGAAGCGGGACTCGGGGCCGTCGCCGTCCTCGTAGTTGACGGAGTTGATGACCGCCCGGCCGCCCAGCTTCTCCAGGCCCGCCCGGATGACCTCGACCTCGGTGGAGTCGAGCACGATGGGCAGCGTGGAGGCGGTGGCGAAGAGGCCGGCCAGCCTCTCCATGTCGGCGACGCCGTCCCGGCCCACGTAGTCGACGCAGAGGTCGAGCATGTGCGCGCCTTCGCGGATCTGGTCACGGGCCATCTCGACGCAGTCGTCCCAGCGGGCCTCCAGCATGGCCTCGCGGAACTTCTTCGAGCCGTTGGCGTTGGTGCGCTCGCCGATCGCCATGTACGAGGTGTCCTGGCGGAAGGACACGGTCTGGTACAGCGATGAGGCGCCCGGCTCGGGGCGCGGCTCGCGCACGCCGGGCGTCATGTCACGGACGCGCTCGACGACCTGGCGCAGGTGCTCGGGCGTCGAGCCGCAGCAGCCGCCGACCAGCGAGAGGCCGTAGTCCCGTACGAAGGTCTCCTGCGCGTCGGCCATCTCGGGCGCGGTCAGCGGGAAGTGCGCGCCGTCCTTGGTCAGCACGGGCAGTCCGGCATTGGGCATGCACATCAGCGGCGTACGCGAGTGGCGGGCCAGATAGCGCAGGTGCTCGCTCATCTCGGCGGGGCCCGTCGAGCAGTTCAGCCCGATCAGGTCGATGCCGAGCGGCTCCAGGGCGGTCAGCGCGGCGCCGATCTCGGAGCCGAGCAGCATGACACCGGTCGTCTCGAAGGCGAGCGAGCAGATCAGGGGTACGTCCACACCCAGGGCGTCCATGGCCCTCCGCGCACCGATCAGGCTCGACTTCGTCTGCAGCAGGTCCTGCGTGGTCTCCACGATCAGGGCGTCCGCGCCACCGGCGAGCAGGCCCTCGGCGTTCTGCTGGTAGCCGTCGCGCAGCACGTCGTACGCGATGTGGCCGAGCGTGGGCAGCTTGGTGCCCGGACCCACGGAGCCGAGGACCCAGCGCTGACGGCCGTCCCCGGCGGTGAACTCGTCCGCAACCTCGCGCGCGATCCGGGCGCCCGCCTCGGAGAGCTCGACGATCCGGTCGGCGATCTCGTACTCGTTCGCCGCGGAGTGATTCGCACCGAAGGTGTTCGTCTCGACGCAGTCCACGCCGACCGCGAAATACTCCTCGTGCACGGAGCGGACGATGTCCGGGCGGGTGACGTTGAGGATCTCGTTGCAGCCTTCGAGGTTCTCGAAGTCCGCGAGGGTGGGGTCCTGTGCCTGGAGCATCGTGCCCATGGCACCGTCTGCTACCACCACCCGGGTGGCGAGCGCCTCACGGAGGGCTTCGGCTCGGTTCCGGCTGTCAGCGGAAGGGTTCGGCGACGAGGCCATGGATGTTCTCCCTGGGATGCGACGGCTGTCGGCTTTGCGGCCTTCCTGTGGAGGGCGCACCCGGCCAGCGTAGCCGGGAGGCACCACGGCCCGCCGAGGTGTCCCACGGGGCGGACTGCATGCTGTGCGATGGACACTTCGGCAGCCGCGGGGGCGCAGGCTTTCCGGGCGGCCGGACATGGGTCGACATCGACCGATAGTGTTCAGCATTGTCGAACCACAATGGAGGAGTACGGCGCGATGGCCAAGAACATCCAGTCGCTGGAGCGGGCGGCAGCGATGCTGCGGCTGCTGGCGGGCGGCGAGCGCCGGCTCGGACTGTCCGACATCTCTTCCTCGCTGGGACTGGCCAAGGGCACAGCTCACGGCATCCTGCGCACCCTCCAGAACGAGGGTTTCGTCGAGCAGGACGTGGCCTCCGGCCGCTATCAGCTCGGCGCCGAACTGCTACGCCTGGGCAACAGCTATCTGGACGTCCACGAGCTGCGGGCCCGCGCGCTGGTATGGACCGACGACCTGGCGCGCTCCAGTGGCGAGAGCGTCCACCTGGGCGTCCTGCACCAGCACGGCATCCTCATCGTCCACCACGTGTTCCGGCCCGACGACAGCCGCCAGGTGCTGGAGGTGGGCGCCATGCAGCCACTCCACTCCACGGCCCTGGGCAAGGTGCTCTCCGCCTTCGACCCGGTGGCGCACAGCGAGGCCGTCGAGGCCGAGCGGCAGGCGTTCACGCCCCGCACCGTGACCGGGGCCGGAGATTTCGAGTCGCTGCTCGATCTCATCCGGGCGCGCGGCTGGGCCGCAGACGTGGAGGAGACCTGGGAGGGTGTGGCCGCCGTGGCGGCGCCCATCCACGACCGGCGGCGGATGCCGGTCGGCGCGGTGGCCGTCACGGGCGCGGTGGAGCGGGTCTGTCCGGGCGGAGAGCTGCGCCCCGAGCTGATCGCCGCCGTACGGGACTGCGCCCGCGCCGTCTCCCGGGATCTGGGCGCCGGGCGCTTCTGAGCCGCCCCCTCGGCCCATGGCCCGTCGATAACGATCGGGCCATGGGCCGAGTCGCATCCGCCACAACCCTTGACGTTGGATTCACCGGGGAGAAACATTGCCGTTCACCGGTCGGCATTGTCGAACACCTAACGGCAATACGCGTTAGGGTATGACAGTGCCACGGACCGGTCGGCCCTCACAGGTGAGTACCCGCACAGCGCGGATACCAACCTCGGGCGCGAACCACCGGAGGTACCCGGTGTTCGCCTTTCCCCTGGACGAAGGACAAAGGAGTCACGGGTGTCCAGCTCCGACATCTTCATCGGCGAGACCATCGGTACCGCCGTTCTCATCCTCCTCGGCGGCGGAGTCTGTGCCGCCGTCACTCTGAAGCGCTCCAAGGCACAGAACGCCGGCTGGCTCGCCATCACCTTCGGGTGGGGTTTCGCCGTTCTGACCGCCGCCTACCTGGCCGGCGGCGTCTCCGGCGCGCACCTCAACCCGGCGGTGACGCTCGGCCTCGCCATTCAGGGCGGCACCGAATGGGGCGACGTGCCGCTCTACCTCGCCTCCCAGCTGCTGGGCGCGATGATCGGCGCGGTGCTGGTCTGGGCGGTGTACTACGGGCAGTTCCACGCCCACCTCACCGATCCGGAGATCGTGCGCGCGCAGCCCACCATCGAGGGCATGGTCGACCAGTCGGCCGCCCCGAAGGCGGGCCCCGTACTGGGCGTCTTCTCCACGGGCCCGGAGATCCGGAACGCCGTGCAGAACGTCGTCACCGAGGTCATCGCCACGGTCGTGCTGGTCCTGGCGATCCTGACCCAGGGTCTGAACAACGAGGGCAACGGCCTCGGCACCCTCGGCGCCCTGATCACCTCTCTGGTCGTCGTCGGAATCGGTCTCTCGCTCGGCGGGCCGACCGGCTACGCAATCAACCCGGTTCGCGACCTCGGTCCGCGTATCGTGCACGCGCTGCTGCCACTGCCGAACAAGGGCGGTTCCGACTGGGGCTACGCCTGGGTACCGATCGTCGGACCGCTCATCGGCGGCGCTATCGCCGGCGGGCTCTACAACGTCGCCTTCGCGTGAGCCGCAGAGCTCAGAGCCGTAACCCTCAGAACTCACAGACCTCCGGGGAGCACACCGTGACCGAAGCACACACCACCGGGAGCCACGGCACCGGGCCGTTCATCGCGGCCATCGACCAGGGCACCACCTCCAGCCGCTGCATCGTCTTCGACAAGGACGGCCGGATCGTCTCCGTCGACCAGAAGGAGCACGAGCAGATCTTCCCGAAGCCGGGCTGGGTCGAGCACGACGCGGCCGAGATCTGGACGAACGTCCAGGAGGTCGTCGCCGGCGCCATCTCGAAGGCGGGCATCACCTCGGCCGACGTCAAGGCGATCGGCATCACCAACCAGCGCGAGACGACGCTGCTCTGGGACAAGAACACCGGTGAGCCCGTCCACAACGCCCTCGTCTGGCAGGACACCCGCACCGACGCGCTCTGCAAGGAGCTCGGCCGCAACGTCGGGCAGGACCGTTTCCGCCGCGAGACCGGCCTGCCGCTGGCCTCGTACTTCGCCGGACCCAAGGTCCGCTGGCTCCTCGACAACGTCGAGGGCCTGCGCGAGCGCGCCGAGCGGGGCGACATCCTCTTCGGGACCATGGACTCCTGGGTCATCTGGAACCTGACCGGGGGCACCGAGGGCGGCCGTCACGTCACGGACGTCACCAACGCCTCGCGCACGCTTCTGATGAACCTGCACACGATGCAGTGGGACGAGAAGATCCTCCAGTCGATGGACATCCCGGCCGCGGTGCTGCCGGAGATCCGTTCCTCGGCCGAGGTGTACGGGCACGCCAAGGGCGGAGTCCTGGACGGCATCCCGGTGGCGTCCGCGCTCGGCGACCAGCAGGCCGCGCTGTTCGGCCAGACCTGTTTCGCACAGGGCGAGGCCAAGTCCACGTACGGCACCGGCACCTTCATGCTGATGAACACCGGCCACACGCCGGTCAACTCGTACAACGGGCTGCTCACGACCGTCGGCTACCGCATCGGCGACCAGAAGCCGGTCTACGCGCTCGAAGGTTCCATCGCCGTCACCGGCTCACTGGTGCAGTGGATGCGCGACCAGATGGGTCTGATCAAGTCCGCCGCCGAGATCGAGACCCTGGCCTCCTCGGTCGAGGACAACGGCGGCGCGTACTTCGTGCCGGCCTTCTCCGGCCTCTTCGCCCCCTACTGGCGCCCCGACGCCCGAGGCGTCATCGCCGGCCTGACCCGCTACGTCACCAAGGCGCACATCGCCCGTGCCGTGCTCGAGGCCACCGCCTGGCAGACCCGCGAGATCAGCGACGCCATGACCAAGGACTCCGGCGTCGAACTGACCGCGCTCAAGGTCGACGGCGGTATGACCTCCAACAACCTGCTGATGCAGACCCTCTCCGACTTCCTGGACGCGCCCGTGGTGCGTCCCATGGTCGCCGAGACCACCTGCCTCGGCGCCGCCTACGCCGCCGGTCTCGCCGTCGGCTTCTGGCCGGACACCGACGCGCTGCGCGCCAACTGGCGCCGGGCCGCCGAGTGGACACCCCGTATGGACGCGGCCACCCGTGACCGCGAGTACAAGAGCTGGCTCAAGGCCGTCGAACGTTCGATGGGCTGGCTCGACGATGACACTGTCGAGGAGTAAAGCGATATGACCACCCTGCAGAGCGTCCCCGCCCTCGGGACGCATCCGGCCTCCGGCTCCCTTCCGAGCCGCGCCGAGACCCGGGAGCAGCTTTCCAAGGCGACGTACGACCTCCTGGTGATCGGCGGCGGCATCCTGGGCATCTCCACCGCCTGGCACGCCGCGCAGTCCGGACTGCGGGTGGCGCTGGTGGACGCCGGCGACTTCGCCGGCGCCACCTCCTCCGCCTCCTCGAAGCTGCTCCACGGCGGTCTGCGCTACCTGCAGACCGGCGCGGTGAAGCTGGTGGCGGAGAACCACTTCGAGCGGCGCGCCGTCTCCCGTCAGGTCGCGCCGCACCTGGCCAATCCGCTCACCTTCTACCTGCCGGTCTACAAGGGCGGCCCGCACGGCGCGGCCAAGCTCGGTGCGGGCGTCTTCGCCTACTCCGCGCTGTCCGCGTTCGGTGACGGCGTCGGCCATGTGATCAGCCCGGCGAAGGCGCAGCGCGATGTGCCGGAGCTGCGTACGGACAATCTGAAGGCCGTCGCGGTCTACGGCGACGACCAGATGAACGACGCACGCATGGCGCTGATGACCGTCCGCGCGGCGGTCGACGCGGGCGCGACCGTCCTCAACCACGCCGCGGTCACCGGGCTGCGGTTCACCCGGGGCCGGGTGACGGGCGCCGATCTGCGCGACAGCGCGGACGGTACGGAGTTCGGCGTGAACGCCCGCCTCGTGCTGAACGCCACCGGTCCGTGGGTCGACCACCTCCGCAAGATGGAGGACCCGGACGCGGCTCCTTCGATACGGCTGTCCAAGGGCGCGCACCTGGTGCTCAAGCGCACCCGCCCGTGGAAGGCCGCGCTCGCCACCCCCATCGACAAGTACCGGATCACGTTCGCGCTCCCGTGGGAGGACATGCTGCTGCTCGGCACGACCGACGAGGAGTACGAGGGCGACCCGGCGGATGTCGCGGTGACCGAGAAGGACACGGCGCAGATCCTGGACGAGGCGGCGTTCTCCGTCCGCGACCAGCAGCTGTCGCGTGATCTGATCACGTACTCCTTCGCGGGTCTGCGGGTGCTGCCGGGCGGTCCCGGCAGCACGTCCAAGGCCAAGCGCGAGACCGTCGTGACGGAGGGCCGGGGCGGGATGCTCTCGGTCGCGGGCGGCAAGTGGACGACGTTCCGCCACATCGGCCGCACCGTGATGAACAAGCTGGCCGCTCTCCCGGGTCACCCGCTCGCGGACGACATGGAGCCGATGGCCCGGCTGCCGAAGAAGCTGCCGCTGCCCGGCATAGCCAACCCCCAGGCGGTCGCGCACCGGCTGCTGATCGACGGCGGTACGCCCGGTCCGCGGATGGCGGCCGACACGGCCAGGCACCTAGCCACGCACTACGGCTCACTGTCCTTCGACATCGCGCGCCTCGCCAACGAGAACCCGGCCCTGTCCGAGCGTATCCACCCGGATGCCCCGGAGATCTGGGCGCAGGTCGTCTACGCCCGGGACCACGAGTGGGCCGAGACGGCGGACGACGTGCTGCGTCGCCGCACGACGCTGACGATCCGCGGGCTGGCCACGGACGGCATCAGGGCACAGGTGGAGGGTCTGCTCGCCGAGCGGGACTGACACACGGCGTGCGCGGGGGCGGCTTCCGGGGGGAGCCGCCCCCGTTCGCGTGTCCGCGTCCGCCGGCCTCCGCGTTGGTCTGCGGCTCGGTCCTTGGCCTGGTCCGTGGCACAAGCTGTGGCAGCGGCTGCTCGATCGCGTGCGCGGACCCTCATAATGGACGAAGACATCGGATGTCTGATTCCAGTCCGAAATCCAGGAGGACCGTCATGGCTGTCACCGACGAGGCGATCGAGAAGATCAAGGAAATGATCGTCTCGGGTGCTCTGAGGCCTGGTGACCGGCTCCCCAAGGAGAGCGAACTCGCCGCGGAGCTCGGACTGTCCCGCAACTCGCTGCGGGAGGCGGTACGCGCCCTGTCGCTGATCCGCATCCTCGACGTACGGCAGGGGGACGGCACGTACGTCACCAGCCTGGACCCCCAACTGCTCCTGGAGGCCATGAGCTTCGTGGTGGACTTCCACCGCGACGACACCGTGCTGGAGTTCCTCGCGGTGCGCCGGATCCTCGAACCGGCCGCCACGGCGATGGCCGCCGGGCAGATCAGCGAGGCCCAGCTGGATCTGCTCGGCGCGCAGCTCGACGCGCTGGGCGAGAAGCCCTCGGTGGAGCAACTGGTCGCCGCCGACCTGGAGTTCCACCGCGGCATCGTGCAGTCGTCCGGCAATTCGGTGCTCTGCTCGCTGCTCGACGGGCTCTCCGGGCCGACGACGAGAGCGAGGGTCTGGCGCGGCCTGACCCAGGAGGACGCGGTCAGCCGTACCCTCCACGAGCACCGGGCGATCCTCTCCGCGCTGCGGGACAGGGACGCGGAGGCCGCGCGGGCCTGGGCGACCGTCCATGTGGCGAGCGTGGAGCAGTGGCTGCGCTCGACCCTGTGACCTGCGTACGGGGTGACCTGCGTACGGGCCGGGGGCGATGTGCCGCCCCCGGCCCGTACGGCGGCTCAGTCCTGCTTCTCGCCGCTCGCGAAGCGCGAGATGACGAGGGCGACGATGATGATCGCCCCGTTGAGGAACTGGTTCCACAGTGCGGGGACTCCGCCGAGGGTCATCACGTTGACCACCAGCTGGAGCGTCAGTACGCCGGTCAGCGCCCCGAACAGCGTGCCGCGTCCGCCCTTGAGGCTGATGCCGCCGATGACCGCGGCGGCGAACACCTGGAAGATCCAGCCGTTGCCCTGGGTGGCCGCGACCGACCCGTAGTGGCCGGTGTAGAGGATGCCCGCGAAGGCCGCCAGCAGACCGCCGAGGGCCAGCACGATCCAGGTGATCCGGTCGACCCGGATACCGGCCGCCCGCGCCGCCTCCGGGTTGCCGCCGATCGCGTACAGCGAGCGTCCGTGGCGCAGCCACGCCAGCGCCGAGCCGCCGATCGCGAACAGTGCCAGGCAGATCCAGACCGCGGCCGGGGCGCCGAGCCACTCGCTCTTGCCCAGGTAGCGGAAGGACTCCGGCACGTCGGTGATCGACTTGCCCTCGGTGATGCCGATGTGGAGGCCGCGCAGCATGGTGAGCATGCCGAGGGTGGCGATGAAGCCGTTGACCCGCAGCTTCAGGATCAGGAAGCCGTTGATCACGCCGACGAGCAGGCCGACCAGCAGGCAGAGCGGGATCGCCGACCAGGCCGGGAAGAGTTCGAGGCCCGCGAACCGGCCGCCGTCGGTGGGCAGGACCAGCCACATGGCGACGACGGGCGCGATGCCGATCGTCGACTCCAGGGACAGGTCCATCCGGCCACAGATGAGGATCAGCGCCTGGGCGAGCACGAGCAGGCTGAGCTCGGAGGACTGCTGGACGACGCTGATCAGGTTGTTGGAGGTGAGGAAGACCGGCGAGACGATGAAGCCGATCACCATCAGGACCAGGATCACCGGGACGAGCGAGAAGTCGCTCCACCGGATCAGCTGGAGCCTGCCGCGCGGGCTCCCTTCCTTCGTCCCGCTCGTGATGTCCTCGGCCGTGGCCGGCCGTATGGTCCCGGTCATTCCCTTTCCCCCACACCTTCCATGGCGGCGACGAGTTCCCCGTCGGTCCACCCGCTTGCGAACGTTGCGACGACCCGCCCGTGGAACAGGGCGAGCACCCGGTCGCAGACCCGCAGATCGTCCAGCTCGTCCGAGATGACCACTGCGGCGTTTCCTTCGTCGGCGACCCGCCGTACCACTCCGAGCAGCGAGTCCTTGGACTTGACGTCCACGCCGGCGGTGGGCCGGACCGCGACCAGCGCGCTGGGATTACGGGCCAGCGCGCGGGCGACGACCACCTTCTGCTGATTGCCGCCGGAGAGCCCGGAGACGGGCTGGTCGGGGCCCTGCGTCTTGATGTCCAGCGAGGCGATCATCGACTGGGCGAACCGGCGGGTCCTGGAGGGCAGTACGGTCCCCCACGGCCCCAGCTGGTCGGTGACCGTGAGCGTGGCGTTCTCGGCCACGCTCCGGTCGGGCACCAGGCCCTGGTCGTGCCGGTCCTCGGGGATGTACCCGATACCGGCGTCCAGGGCGTGCGGGACGCTTCCGGGCCGAACGGATTTCCCGTGCACGGAGATGGTGCCTCCGCTCGCCTTGCGCATCCCCGCCAGCGTCTCACCGAGCGCGGTGTTGCCGCTGGCCGCCGATCCGGCGAGGCCGAGCACCTCACCGGGCCGCACCTGGAGGTCCAGCGGCTCGAACTGGCCCTCAAGTGTGAGCTGTTCGGTACGAAGGACCGGGGCGGCCGACTCGTCCCGCACCCTCTCGGCCCCGGCGGCGTGCCAGGCGGAGACGCCGCCCCCCTGCTCGCCGGTCATCGCGGCCACCAGCTCCGCCTTGCCGATGCCCTCGACCGGTGCGGTCAGGACATGGCGGGCGTCGCGGTAGACGGTGACGGCGGTGCAGAGTTCGTACACCTCCTGCAGATGGTGGGAGATGAACAGGAACGCCACTCCCTGGCCCTGCAGTTCGCGCAGTTTGCCGAAGAGCCGGCCGATGCCCCGGGCGTCGAGCTGGGCGGTCGGCTCGTCGAGGATGATCAGCCGGGCACCGAAGGAGAGGGCCCGGGCGATCTCGACGAACTGCCGCTGCTCCACGGCCAGGTCCCTGGCCCGTGTGTCGGGGTCGACCTGTACCCCGTACTCGGCGAGCAACCGGGCAGCGCGCTTGCGGAGCCTGCCCCAGCTGATCCAGCGGGACCCCTCGTCGAAGCGGTTGAGGAAGAGGTTCTCGGCGACGGTCAGGTCGGGGACGACCATGGATTTCTGGTAGACGCAGGCGACCTTGGACTGCCAGGCCATGGTGTCCCCGAAAGCGGGCGCGGCCTCTCCGCCGAACCGGACCGTGCCCGCGTCCGCCTTGTGGAGTCCGGTGAGCACACTGACGAGCGTGGACTTGCCGGCGCCGTTGCGGCCGACGAGGGCGTGCGACTCACCGGGCCGCACGGTGAGCTCCACGCCGTCGAGCGCCACAGTGGGCCCGAAGCGTTTGACGATGCCTGCCGCCTGTACGGCCGGTGGAGGTGCGTGTTCCATGGCTAGCTCTTCTTCTCCAGCTGGTTGGCCCACAGCGCCGGGTCGTCGACGTTCTCCTTGGTCACCAGGGGCGCCGGCAGCTGGTCCTCCAGACCGCCCGGGATCTTGATGATCGTGGAGCCGTGGTCGGTCGGACCCTCCTTGAAGGTCTTGCCCGCGAGAGCCGCCTCGGCGTAGAACAGCGCGTACTTGGCGTAGAGGTCGGCGGGCTGGGAGATCGTCGCGTCGATCTTCCCGGCCCTGATCGCGTCGAACTCCTCGGGGATGCCGTCGTTGGAGATGATCGTGATGTGCCCGGGGGCGCCCACGGGCTTCAGGAGCTTCTTCTGCTCCAGGAGCGCGAGGGTGGGCTGGAGGAACACCCCGCCGGCCTGCATGTAGATGCCGTTGATGTCGGGGTGCGCGGCCAGCGTCGACTGGAGCTTGGCGGAGGCGACATCGCCCTTCCAGTCGGTGGCCAGCTCGAAGACCTCGATGTCGGGGAAGTCCTTGTCCATGCACGACTTGAACGCTTCGGAGCGGTCCCGGCCGTTGATCGAGGACAGGTCGCCCTGGAATTCGACGACCTTGCCCCTGCCCTTCAGCTGCTCACCGAGGTACTTGCAGGCGTTGGCGCCGTACGCCTTGTTGTCGGCCCGTACGACCATGTAGATGTCGCCCTTGTCGGGGCGGGTGTCGACGCTGATGGCCGGGATCTTCTTCTCGTTCAGCGTGTTCAGGGACTCGGCTATCGCGCCGGTGTCCTGCGGAGCCATCACCACGGCCTTGGCGCCCTGGTCGGTGAAGGTCTGGACGTTGGCGACGAGCTTGCCGATGTCGTTCTGCGAGTTGGTCAGCGGCAGCGCCTCGACCTCCCCGTCCTTGACGCCCTTCTCGACGTACTGCTGGTAGGAGTTCCAGAAGTCGCTGTCGCTGCGCGGCAGATCGATGCCGACCTTGCCACCGCCGTCGCCGCTGTCGGTGGACTCGCGGTTGCAGCCCGCGAGGGCGGTCACGGCCAGCAGTACGGCGCAGGCCGCCGCACTCGTCGTACGCACTCTCATTAGGGGTCCCGTCCTTTGTGGAGTGTGCCGGCTCGTCGTTCTGGCGGCCCGGCGTGGTGTGTGCTGCGGCTCGGCTGGGGGCGCCGGGTCAGTCGGTTGCGGGGCGCGGTCTCAGACCCTGCATGCCGCCGTCGACGGCGAGTGAGGTGCCGGTGACGGAGGCGGCGGAGGGGCCGGCCAGGTAGATGACCGCCGCCGCGACCTCGTCCGCCGACACCAGCCGTCCCAGGGGCTGGCGGGCGTTGAGGGCGGCGCGTTCGGCGGCCGGGTCGTCGGCCCGGTCGAGGAGTCTGCCGATCCACGGGGTGTCCGCCGTGCCGGGGTTGACGCAGTTGACCCGGATGCCTTCGCGGACGTGGTCGGCGGCCATGGCGAGGGTCAGGGAGAGGACCGCCCCCTTGCTCGCGCTGTAGAGGGCGCGCTGCGGCAGGCCCGCGGTGGCCGCGATCGAGCAGGTGTGGGTGATCGAGACGGCTCCGGGGCGGTCCGCCGCGGCACGGCGCAGATGCGGCAGGGCGTGGCGGGCGGTGCGGACCATGCCGAGGACGTTGATGTCCAGGACCCTCGCCCACTCCTCGTCCGTGTTGTCCTCGACGGTGCCGATGGACCCGATGCCCGCGTTGGATACGAGGGTGTGGAGGCCGCCCATCTCCGCGGCGGCCCGGTCGACCGCTTCCCGTACGGCCGCGTCGTCGGTCACATCGGCCTTCAGCGCGAGCACGCCCGCGGGCGCCCCCGCGGTCTCCCGGTCGAGCACGGCGACCGTCGCGCCGCGTTCCAGGAGCAGAGTGGCCACAGCGGCCCCGATCCCGGACGCCCCGCCCGTCACCAGGGCGGACATGCCGGCGAATTCCAGTGCACCAGTCATCGGGCGTCCTCCTCGGACGTGCGGCGGGCCTGCCAGACGGGGCCCTCGGGATAGCGGTGCGCGGCGATCGACTCAGGCAGCATCCGGGCGGAGAAGCCCGCCGCGCGCGGCGCCATGTACCGGCCGTTCTCGATCACGGTGGGCTCGGTGAAGTGCTCGTGGAGATGGTCGACGTACTCGATCACACGGTCCTCCCAGGTCCCGGAGACCGCCACGTAGTCGAACATCGAGAGGTGCTGGACCAGTTCGCAGAGCCCGACGCCTCCGGCGTGCGGGCAGACCGGGACGCCGTACTTCGCGGCGAGCAGCAGGATCGCCAGGTTCTCGTTGACGCCCGCGACCCGTGCGGCGTCGATCTGCACGAAGTCGACGGCGCCGGCCTGGAGCAGTTGCTTGAACACGACCCGGTTGGCCACGTGTTCGCCGGTGGCGACCTTGACGGGCTGTCCGGCGCGCACGGCTGCGTGGCCGAGTACGTCGTCGGGACTGGTGGGTTCCTCGATCCAGTGCGGGTCGTACGGCGCGAGGGCGTTCATCCATTCCACCGCGTCGGCCACGTCCCAGCGCTGGTTGGCGTCGACCGCGATCCGGATGCCGGGGCCGACCGCCTCACGGGCGAGCGACATCCTGCGTACGTCGTCGCCGAGATCGGCGCCGACCTTCAGTTTGATCTGGGCGAAGCCGTCCGCCACGGCCTCCTTGGACAGCCGTACCAGCTTGTCGTCCCCGTACCCCAGCCAGCCGGGTGAGGTCGTGTACGCGGGATAGCCCTGGGCGAGGAGGAGTTCCGTACGTGCGGCACGGCCCGGTTCCGCGGCCCGCAGGATGGCGAGGGCGTCCTCGGGCGTGAGCGCGTCGCTGAGGTAGCGGAAGTCGACGAGGGAGACGAGCTCCTCCGGTGTCATCCCCGCGAGGAACTGCCAGACGGGCTTGCCCGCGCCGGTCGCCGCCAGGTCCCAGGCGGCGTTGACGACCGCGCCGACCGCCATGTGCATCACGCCCTTCTCGGGCCCCAGCCAGCGCAGTTGGGAGTCGTGCGTGAGCTCCCGGTACAGCGCCCCGAGGTCGGCGGCGGTACGCGGCGCCGGGCGCCCCACCACGTACGGGCGCAGTGCCTCGATGGCGGCCGCCATGATCTCGTTGCCGCGCCCGATGGTGAAGCAGAAACCATGGCCCTCGGTACCGGTGCCGGGCCGGCCGGTGCGCAGGACGACATAGGCGGCGGAGTAGTCGGGATCGGGGTTCATGGCGTCCGAGCCGTCCAGCTGTTCCGAGGTGGGAAACCGGATGTCGTGAACCTCGAAATCCGTGACGGTCTGACTCATGTGCGCCCCCAGGGGAATAACATCGGACCTCTTGCGTGTCATCCGATGTATAGCGGCTGCCTCAGCCACAAGTCCAGGGTTCGCACGGAATTCGGGCAACACAGCTCGGATGAATCGCGCAGCTGATGCCCTGTTTCGACCATGGATGCACCTCGACCGGCAGAGTTCACCCGCGCGTGCCCGGGTACTGCGGTGGGAGGGCCCGGAAGCCGTAAGGTTGGTGCGTACACAAGGAAACTTCGGAAGGGGGTCTGGGTGATCGAGCTCGAGGGAGTACCCGAGCTGGTCGACCCGGTCATGGTGGCCGCGTTCGAGGGCTGGAACGACGCCGGTGACGCCGCCTCCACAGCTGTCGGCCATCTGGACCGGGAATGGAAGGGCGAGGTGTTCGCGGCGCTCGACGCCGAGGACTACTACGACTTCCAGGTCAACCGGCCCACGGTGTGGCTGGACGGCGGGGTGCGCAAGATCACCTGGCCCACCACCCGCCTCTCCGTGGTCCGCGTCGGCGGGGACAAGCCCCGAGATCTGGTCCTCGTCCGCGGCATCGAACCGTCGATGCGCTGGCGTTCGTTCTGCAACGAGATCCTGGGATTCGCCCATGAGTTGGGCGTCGAGATGGTCGTCATTCTCGGGGCGCTGCTCGGCGACACCCCGCACACCCGGCCGGTGCCGGTCAGCGGTGTGACGTCCGATCCGGATCTGGCCAGGACGATGGATCTGGAGGAGACCCGGTACGAGGGCCCGACGGGCATCGTCGGCATCCTCCAGGAAGCGTGCACGCATGCGGGCGTGCCCGCGGTGAGCCTGTGGGCGGCGGTGCCGCACTACGTGTCACAGCCGCCCAACCCGAAGGCGACGCTGGCGCTGCTGAATCGTCTGGAGGACCTGCTCGGACTGCGGATTCCGCTGGGTGAACTGCCCGAGGACGCCCGCGCCTGGCAGGTCGGTGTCGACCAACTGGCCGCCGAGGACAGCGAGGTCGCCGAGTACGTCCAGACGCTGGAGGAGGCCCGCGACACCGCGGAGCTGCCCGAGGCGACCGGCGAGGCCATCGCCCGGGAGTTCGAGCGTTATCTGCGGCGCCGGGACAGCGGTCCGGGCCAGGGGCCCGGCGGGCACGCGACGGAGAGCGGTGACGTCTCCTATCTGCGGGACACGTCGAGCGGCCGCACCAGACCGCCCAAGCCTGCGCGTCCGGAGACAGGGTCCGAGAGCGGTCCCGGGGCCGTACGTCCGCCGTCGCCCGGCGACGGGGACGTCGGAGCCGCCGGCACCGGCAAGCCGCCCCGGGATTCACCCGATCACCCGGACGCGGACACGTCCGGGGACGACGGGGACACCTCGGAGGACTGACCGGCCGGGCACCGACAGCAGCCGGACGAGAGGGGCGCCGGGCGGGTACACATCCCGCCCGGCGCCCCTCCTCCCGTCGGGGCGTCCGGTCAGGCGCAGCTGGAGCGCGCCTCCGCCCGGTCGCCGCGGGCACCGGTCTCGGAACCATGGGTGTCCGTGACCGTCGGACGCACATGCCGTGCACCGTCGAGGCCCACGTCGACGGCCACCGTCGCCGAGGCGGCGGGCACTGGACCACGGACACAAGGGAACCGGCCCCGGACTTCGTGAAGAAGTCCGGGGCCGGTTCGCTTGGGCACGGGTCATGCGGTGGTCACACCGCCCGGTTGTTACAGGGCCACCCCGAGCAGCGCGTCGACGGTGCGCGAGACGAGGCCGGGTGCGCCCTCGTCCGTCCCGCCGTCAGCGCTCTGCGCAGCTGCCCAGCGATCCACGGCGGCGAGGGCGGCCGGGGTGTCCAGGTCGTCGGCGAGGGCCTCGCGGACCTCTTCGACCAGGGCGTCCGCGGACAGTCCGTCGGGGCGGGACACGGCGGCGCGCCACCGGGCCAGTCGCTCGACGGCGTCGGCCAGCACCTGGTCGGTCCACTCCCAGTCGGCCCGGTAGTGGTGCGAGAGCAGGGACAGCCGGATCGCGGCCGGGTCCACGCCGTCGCGGCGCAGGGCCGAGACGAAGACCAGGTTGCCCTTGGACTTCGACATCTTGGCGCCGTTCAGGGCGACCATGCCGGCGTGCACGTACGCCTGGGCGAACGGGTGCTCGCCGGTCAGCGCCTGGGCGTGCGAGGCGCCCATCTCGTGGTGCGGGAAGACGAGGTCGGAGCCGCCTCCCTGGACGTCGAAGCCCATGCCGAGGTGGTCCAGGGCGATGGCGACGCACTCGATGTGCCAGCCGGGGCGGCCGCGTCCGAGGGTGCCGCCGTCCCAGCTGGGCTCGCCCTCACGGGCGGCCATCCACAGCATCGGGTCGAGGGGGTTCTTCTTGCCGGGGCGCTCGGGGTCGCCGCCGCGCTCGGCGGAGAGCAGACGCATCGCTTCGGCGTCCAGGTTGGAGACCTCGCCGAAGTGCGGGTCGGCCTCGACGGAGAAGTACACGTCGCCGTCGAGCTCGTAGGCGGCGCCCGCGTCCCGGAGCCGTTCGACGAGCGGGACGATGCCGGGTATCGACTCCACCGCGCCGATGTAGTGCTGCGGCGGGAGCATGCGCAGGGCGGTCATGTCCTCCCGGAAGAGGGCCGTCTCGCGCTCGGCGAGCTCGGTCCAGTCCTGACCGTCGCGTGCGGCCCGCTCCAGTAGCGGATCATCCACGTCGGTCACGTTCTGGACGTAGTGAACCTGCCGCTGGGTGTCGAGCCACACGCGCTGAACGAGGTCAAACGCGTTGTAGGTCGCCGCATGACCCATGTGGGTCGCGTCGTACGGCGTGATGCCGCAGACATAGATGCGGGCGACGGGACCGGGGTCAAGGGTGATCCGTCCGCCGGTCGCGGTGTCGTGGATCCGAAGGTCGCGGCCCTTGCCAGGCAGGGCGGGGACCTCAGAAGCGGGCCAGGCATGCATGTCATGAGCGTAACCGGACGATGCTTCCGGATACGAACCGGACCGGCACTCGTGGCCGGAGAGGCGGTCTTGACGGCGGGAGGATTGCGTCACACCGGCGGCCAGGGAATGGCCGGCCACTCCCCGCTCGGCTCCGGATGCCGCCCCGTGGCGAGCAGGTCCGCCACCCTCCCCCGCAACGCGTCCAGCTCAGCCGCGGTGATCAGCTCGCCCAGCCTGGTGGCGAGCGCCGCCCCCGGAGCCAGGTCCCCGGCCAGCCGGCCCAGCACCCCGGCGGCCTCGTCGGTCAGCGGTTCGCCCGCCCAGCCCCACAGCAGCGTGCGCAGCTTGTCGTCGGCGTTGAACGTGACCCCGTGGTCGATGCCGTACAGCCGGCCACCCGGGGCGGGCAGCAGGTGTCCGCCTTTCCGGTCACCGTTGTTGATCACCGCGTCGAGCACCGCGAGGCGTCGCAGCCGAGGATCGTCCGCGTGCACCAGAAGGGCCGTCTTCCCCTCACCGACCTCCGCGAAGCCCACGGCCTTCCAGCCGTCCCCGGGCTCCTCGTCCTCGATGAGCGCGAGCAGCGAGGCCGCGTCCCCGTCGGAGGGTCCATCGGCGGAGCCGTCCGGAGCGGCCTCGATCCAGAGCTGGCACATGCCCTCGCCGTACGGCCCGTCCCGCAGCACCGTGGGCGGCACGAGGCCCCACCCGGTCGCCTCGGAGATCTCGTACGCCGCCACCTCGCGCTGTGCGAGGGTCCCGTCGGGGAAGTCCCACAGCGGCTGCTCCCCGGCGACGGGCTTGTAGACGCAGGTCCGCTCCTCGCCCCCGTACGCGACCGTGCAGTAGAGCACCGCGTTGGACGCGCCCCTGACCTGCCCGAGGACCGTGAGCTCTCCCTCGGCGAGCAGGGTCAGCAGCTCCGTTCCGACCGGGCCGCCGGTCATGCTCCGCGACGGTATCCGTTCTGGCGCGGGCATACGTGTCCTTCCGGATCGAGCGGCAGGCTGCACAGCGGGCACGGCGGGCGGCCGGCGTTCACGACGTCCAGGGCGCGCTTGGCGAACGCACGGGCCTGCGCGCCGCTCAGCCGGACGCGGAGCATCGGCGGGCCGTTCTCCTCGTCCTGCAGGAGCCTTTCCTCGGCTTCCGCGAGGTCGTCCTCGGTATCGGCGTCCAGCTCGACGAGCGCCTGTGCCTCGACGATCATCCGCTGCTCCTCGCCGTCCCAGGCGAGGGCCATCGTGCCGACCCTGAACTCCTCCTCGACGGGCGCGTCGAGCGGAGCGGTGTCGGTGACATCCATGGGGGCCACGGCCGGCACCGGCGAATTGCCGCCGGTCCGTCTCACGACCTCGTCGAGCAGTTCGTCGATCCGTTCGGCCAGCGCGGCGACCTGAGTCTTCTCCAGGGCGACGCTGGTGACGCGCCCCCTGGAGGATGCCTGCAGGAAAAACGTACGGCGGCCAGGCAGCCCGACCGTACCGGCCACGAAACGGTCCGGGGGGTCATAGAGGAACACCTGACGGGACACGTCCTGTCTCCCTTGAGAGTTGACGGCGAATGGGGGCGGCCGGAGCCCGGAGGGATGCCCCCGGAACGGCCCCTACGGCGCGTCCACCCTACTGCGCGGAGCGATCACGGTGCCCCAGCGCCGCCCCCGACGGCCGCATCCGTCGCGTTGCCGCCCGCGGCGTCGGCTCCGATGGCCTGTTCGCGCGGGGCGAGGGAGGCGAAGTCCCCGGTGTCGCCCAGCCGGAGGAGGAAGGGCCGCAGCCGGGTGTAGCGGATCGCGGTAACCGAGCACGGATCGGCGTGGACCCGTTGGAAGAGGTCCAGGTGCATGCCGAGCGCGTCGGCGACGAGGGACTTGATGATGTCGCCGTGCGAGCACATCACGTACGTCGCGTCGTCGCCGTGCCCGGCCTCGATGCGGGCGTTCCAGTCCCGTACGGCGTCGACCGCCCTGGCCTGCATCGCCCGCATGGACTCGCCCCCGGGGAACTCGGCGGCCGAGGGGTGCTGCTGGACCACGGACATCAGCGGCTCATCGGCCAGTTCCGCCAGTTTGCGCCCCGACCACTCCCCGTAGTCGCACTCGCTGATCCGGTCCTCGACGTGGAACGGGAGGCCGGGGCGGGCGTCGAGCAGCGGCTGGAGCGTCTCGCGGCAGCGCTCCAGGGGGCTGCTGACGGCGGCGACGAGCGCGAGCGCGGCCAGCCGGCCGGGCAGCGCGGCCGCCTGCCCGGCGCCGCGTTCGTCCAGGGAGACACCAGGGGTACGGCCGGCGAGCACTCCCGCGGTGTTGGCGGTGGAGCGACCGTGGCGTACGAGGATCAGCGTGGGCATACGAGCCAGCCTAGAGGGAAGGGCAAAGGTGCGGAGTCGTCGGAGGCAAGGAAGAATGCGCGCGTGATTGTCGACAGTGCCATTTACCGGGACGGGCGCCGTACCGAAGGCCCCACCGATCTCTCCGACGCCCTGGACGAGGCACGGGCCGCCGACGCGGGGGACGCGTTCCTCTGGGTCGGGCTGCACGAGCCGACGGAGAAGGAGTTCTCCCGAGTCAGCAGCGAGTTCGGGCTGCACCCGCTGGCGGTGGAGGACGCGCTGCGCGCCCACCAGCGGCCCAAGCTCGAGGTGTACGACGATTCCCTCTTCGTCGTCATCAAGCCGGTCGTGTACGAACCGGAGAGCGACACGGTGAGCGCCGACGAGCTGATGGTCTTCATCGGTGATTCGTTCGTCGTGACGGTCAGACACGGCGAGAGCGCGCCGCTCGCGGCCGTACGCCGCCGCCTGGAGGCCGAGCCCGAGGTCCTCAGGCACGGCCCCACCGCGGTGCTGTACGCGGTCAGCGACGCGATCGTGGACCACTACATCGACGTGGGCGCCGAGCTCCAGGTCGACCTGGAGGAGCTGGAGACACAGGTGTTCGCGCCGAGCGGCACGGGTGACTCCACGAACTCCGCAGCCCGCATCTACACGTTCAAGCGCCAGGTGCTCGAATTCCGTCGGGCGACCGGTCCGCTGTCCTCCCCGATGACCCGTCTCGCGAGCGCGGGGGTGCCGTTCGTCCACGAGCACGCCCAGCCGTTCTTCCGGGACGTGAGCGACCACCTGACGCGCGTCAACGAGCAGGTGGAGGGACTTGACCGGCTGTTGTCGGACATCCTTTCGGCTCATCTGGCGCAGATGGGGGTGCGCCAGAACGACGACATGCGGAAGATCTCCGCGTGGGCCGCCATGGCCGCCGTCCCGACCATGGTGGCGGGCGTCTACGGCATGAACTTCGACCACATGCCGGAACTCCACTGGCCGTGGACCTATCCGGCGGTGATCGCGCTGATGGGCTTCGCGGTGTTCGGGCTGCACCGTCAGTTCAAACGCCGCGGCTGGCTCTGACCGCCCTCCGCGCGGCTCAGGCGAACTCGGGCTCGGCCGGGGCGGCGCCGCCCAGCGCGTCCCGCCGGGCGGGCGGTTCCAGGGTCACCATGCGGCGCCAGCCGATCAGCCGCTCGTACGCGTACACGGCGTGGATGCCCGCGGCCAGCAGCGCCGACTTGGCCCGGGACCAGTGCAGAATCGCCCCCATGTCCGCCATCACGGCGAGACTGACGTCCCGGTAGACCCGGATCTCGGCGTGGGCGCTCTCCCGCAGGATGCGCTGGATCAGGCGGCCGTGACCGGCGCGGGCGAAGCGGAGCAGCTCCTCATGGCAGTACGCGAGGTGGTTGTCCTCGTCGTTCGAGATCATCTTCACCGCGCGGCCGAGCTCGGGGTGGTCGGCGAAGTGCTTGAGCAGCAGGCGCATCTGCTCGGAGGCGCGCTGCTCGGTCACCCTGCTGTGTGCCAGGTAGGTGATGACGTCCTGCTCCGACAGCGGTTCGTCGCGCTTGAGCTGTTCGTGGGCGAGCCCGATGCCCTGCCGCTCCAGAAGCATCGTGTAGTCGGTTCCGGCCGGGACGTCCACAGGGCTCAGTCCGCGCTTCTTCAGGAGCGCGTTGAAGATCCTGCCGTGTTTGTCCTCGTCGGCGCCGTGCCGGACGATCCTGGGGGCCAGATCCCGTTGGCTCGCGGGCACGAGCGCCGCGATACGGCCGTTCTCCCAGCCGCCCTGGGCCTCGCCGCTGGCAGCGATGGAGCAGAAGAGCCGGAACGAAGCGTCGTCGTCGAGAATCTCCTGGAACAGGCTTTGTGCCGAGAGCATCACTGCCACCTCCGTACCGATGTCCGCAGAGACAGAGTCAAATGCGGTACGGGTGAGTAGGCAACACGAGCGCCGCCGTCCGGACGAGAGGCGTCCGGCGCGTAACCGAGGAGCCCGGGGCGCGTTGTTCCGGGTACGGCCGTGGCGGGGAAGACCCCCCGAGCCCCCACCACGGCCGTAGTGCCGCCCCTGGACCCTCCGGGCAGCACCGGCACCGTCACCTACGCGAGGCCGGCGCGCTCCAGGGCGTCCGTACCGGCCCGCAGGGCCGTGATCCGCTCGTCGAGCGTGAAGCCCGCGGGGGCGAGGGTCAGTGTGGTGACACCGGCGGCCGCGTACGCCTGCATCCGCTCGGCGATCCGCTCCACCGGGCCGAGCAGTGCGGTCTGGTCGATGAGCTGGTGCGGTACGGCGGCGGCGGCGCCGCTCTTGTCGCCCGACAGGTACCTGTCCTGGATCTCGGCGGCTTCCTTCTCGTACCCCATGCGCTGGGCCAGCTGGTTGTAGAAGTTCTGCTTGCGGCTGCCCATGCCACCGACGTACAGCGCGGTGTACGGCCGGAACATGTCGGCGAGACCGTTGACGTCGTCGCCGACGGCGAGCGGCAGCGTCGGGCAGACGTCGAAGCCCTCCATGGTCTTCCCGGCCTTCTCACGCCCCGCCCGCAGGTACTTCACGGCCGTGTCCTCGAGGTGTTCGGCGGACGGGAAGATCAGCAGCGCGCCGTCCGCGATCTCGCCGGTCTGCTCCAGGTTCTTCGGGCCGATGGCGGCGATGTAGAGCGGGATGTGCTCGCGCTCGGGGTGCACGGTGAGCTTGATGGGCTTGCCCGGACCGTCGGGCAACGGCAGCGTCCAGTGCTCCCCCTCGTACGAGAGGCGCTCGCGCGACATGGCCCTGCGGACGATCTCGACGTACTCACGGGTGCGGGCCAGCGGCTTGTCGAACTTGACGCCGTACCAGCCCTCGGAGACCTGCGGGCCGGAGACTCCGAGGCCGAGCCTGAACCTGCCGCCGGAGAGCGAGTCGAGGGTGGCCGCGGTCATCGCGGTCATCGCGGGCTGCCTGGCCGGGATCTGCATGATCGCGGAGCCGACGTCGATGGACTCGGTCTGGGCGGCGACCCAGGTCAGCACGGTGGGGGCGTCGGAGCCGTACGCCTCGGCCGCCCAGCAGACGTCGTAGCCGAGCCGGTCGGCCTCCTGGGCGACGGCGAGGTTGTCGCCGTCCATGCCCGCTCCCCAGTAACCGAGATTGATACCGAGCCGCATAAACCGCTCCCATACTGATCAGTAACGTCCCTGTGGTCCGGACTCTAGCGCGCGGACACTCGATCCGGCAGGGCTCCGCCGCCGTCACGTTGTCCACAGGCTTCCACCCCATGGGGTGATGGCCAGTAATCTCAGCGCCCATGGAGCACAGGCATCTCGGCCGTACCGGCCTTCGCGTGTCACGGATCGGGCTCGGCACTCTCACCTGGGGCCGGGACACCGACGAGCACGACGCCGCCGACCAGCTCAAGGTCTTCTGGGACGAGGGCGGGACGCTGGTCGACACGGCCGATGTGTACGGCGGCGGGGAGGCCGAATACCTGCTCGGGCGGTTCGTCGACAGTCTGGTGCCGCGGCAGGATCTCGTCATCGCGACGAAGGCCGGCAGCGTGCCCGATCCGTACCGCCGCTTCGACGGATCGCGCGGCCATCTGCTCGCCGCGCTCGACGCCTCGCTCGACCGGCTCGGCACGGACTACGTCGACCTGTGGCAGATCCACGCCTTCGATCCGGTGACCCCCCTCGAAGAGACGCTTCAGGCCGTGGACCTCGCGGTGTCCTCCGGACGCGTCCGCTATGCGGGTGTGTCGAACTTCTGCGGCTGGCAGCTCGCCAAGGCGGCCACCTGGCAGCTCGCGACGCCGGGCGTGCGCAGCAGGCTGGCGAGTACGCAGATGGAGTACTCACTGCTGCAGCGTGGCGTCGAGCGGGAGGTACTGCCGGCCGCGCTCGACCTGGGGGTGGGGCTGCTGCCCTCCTCCCCGCTGGGCCGTGGCGTGCTGACGGGGAAGTACCGGCTGGGCACGCCCGCCGGCTCGCGGGCCGCCTCCGAACACCTGGCCCCCTTCGTCGAGCCCTATCTCGACGACGCGGCGAGCCGCATCGTGGACGCGGTGGTCACGGCTGCCGAGGGCCTCTCCACGACCGCCCTTCATGTGGCGCTCGCCTGGGTCCGGGACCGCCCCGGGGTGGTGGCCCCGATCATCGGCGCGCGCAACGCGCAGCAGCTCACGGAGGCTTTGTCAGTGGAGGCGCTTAGTCTTCCTGACGAGATCTGCCAGGCGCTCGACGATGTGTCGGCGCCCGTGCACCGCTATCCCGACCAGGACTGGAGCACGCTGTGACTGCGCTTCCCCGGGGGGAAACCCCAGGCCCCTCGGCCGAAGACACCGAGGACGGCGACCTCGCCGCCGCCGACACCTCGGCCGACGAGGTCTCCACCGACGTCTCCACGGACGACGTCTCCTCCACCGATGCCGCCGACGCGGACGATGCCACGGCCGACGGGGACACCAAGAGCACCGACGAGGCCGGTGAAGCCGACGAGGCGGGTGAAGCCAGTGCCGGTGCCGAAGGAGCCGGTGAGGCGGCCGCGCTCTCCGAGGCCGAGGCCGAGCTCGCCGCCCAGCGCGAACTGCACGAGCGCATCGAGAAGCGCAAGGCCGAGAAGGAAGGCCCCATCCCGGCGGGTACGAAGCTGAGCGGCACCGCGGCGGATCTCCTGGCCGCCGTACGGGCCGTCGAGAGCGGCGAGAAGACCGGCGCGGCGTTCTACGACTCCCCCGCATCGCCCCCCGCACCCCGTCGCGCCGTCCCCTCGGCCGCCCCCGCGCCCGCGCGCCCCCGGATGCCCGAGACGTCCCGCGCCGCACAGGGCGTGTCACCCGAGGCAACGGCGGCGGCGCAGGTGGTGCTCGCCGAGGGCGGAGCGCCCGAGACCCTGGCGCGCCCGGCGGCCGAGACCCTCGGTGAACAGGCCGCTGACGCCCTGCGCGCAGACCCCTGGCAGCTACTGGCCGTACCCGGAGTACGCCCCGAGCAGGCCGACGGATTCGCCCGCGCCCTGCTGGGCGCCGAGTGCGGACCGGACGACGAGCGTCGCACCGCGGCGCTCGTCGGCTGGCTGCTGGAGCGGGCAGCGCTCCAGGGCCACACCGCGCTGGACGCGTCGGCGGTACGCGCGGCGCTGGCCGAACGCGCGGTGACCGATCCGGACGCGGCCGTGGAACACGCCGTCGCCGAGGGTGTCGTCCTGGTCTTCCAGGACGGTCTGGACCCCACCGCGTCCGCCGGCCCGGACCAGCACGACGAACAGGACGAACAGGACGGCGAGACTGCCGCGGAAGAGGGCGGTGACGAGCAGCAGCCGGTGCAGGTGCTGCTGGGGCTCGACCGTTACGCCCTGGCCGAGGAGAGCCTCGCCGATGGCCTGGCGCGGCTGCTGAACGCCTGCGAGAAGGGTGCCGACTGGTCGCAGGCCGCGTCGGCCGCCCCGTCGCCCTCGGCCGCCGAACTCATCCGTGCGGTCGCCACCGGCGGCCTGGTCGTCCACTCGGGCGGCGAGGCGGCGCGGGCCGAACCCGCGGCGCTGATCGCGGCGGCGAACGGCCTGGGTCTCCGGGCGGTCGGAGCCACCCACAGCGTGGACGGCCGGCACCGGCTCGCCACGGCGGTGGGCGACCCCCTGCCGGCCGTCACGCTCTCGGGGCTGCTGTCCGGCACGGAGGGCCCCGGCCGGGACGCGGAGGGCGCGCTGGCGCTCGATCTCCTGGTCGTGCTCGATGCCCCGCAGCTCGACGTGGAGACCGCCGCGATCCTGGTGGAGTCCCTCGCCGACGGCGCCCGGCTGGTACTGAGCGGCGACCCCGGAGTGCTGGGTTCCGCCGGTGCGGGGCGGGTGTTCGCCGATGTGCTGGCCTCCCGGGCGTGCCCGCAGGTGGTGTCCCGCACCCCCGACCCCGGTCCGATCGGCGAGCTGGTCTCCGGTATCGGCATCGGGGAACTGAGCCAGGTCGAGGCGCCCGGCAAGGAAGTGGTGATCGTTCCCGTGCGCGACGCGGGCGAGGCGGTCCACCGCACCGTGCAGCTGGTCGCCGATTCCGTGCCCCGCGCCATCGGCGTGCCCTCGGCCGACACCCAGGTGATCACCGTGGGCCACGGCGGCTCGGCGGGCACAAGAGCGCTGAACACGGCACTCAAGCAGCGGCTCAACCCGGGCCCCGGCCGGTTCGGCGGCTTCGACCCGGGCGACCGCGTCGTCCACGTCCCCGCACCCGGCCGTGCCGTACCCGGATCGGTCGTCTCGGCCGACGCCGACGGCCTTCATCTGGACTGTGCGGGCACCCCCGTCGTCGTACCCCAGGACCGGGTCGAGGCGTCCGTACGGCACAGCTGGGCGCTCAGCGCCCACCAGGCGGCCGGTATGCGCTGGCCCGCGGTGGTCGTGGTCCTGCCCGGCGACGCCGCACAGGGGCTGAGCAGGCCATGGGTGTACACGGCCTTCAGCCGCGGTGAGCGCCACCTGTCCGTCGTGCACGGTGTGGACCAGGCCCTCCCGCGCGCGGTGGCCGAGGTCCCCGCCCAGGAGCGCACGACCCGGCTGCGGCCCCTCCTGGAGGCGCTGCCGACCCCGGACGCCGCGTCCTAGCCGGTGGAACCCCGGGCCCCGGTCCGGACATGCCTGTGGCCCCGGTGCGTCGCACCGGGGCCACAGGCGTCGCTCACGCCGCGCAGGGCTACGGTCAGGAGCTGTCGGCCGTCAGGTCCTCCAGGTCCTCGTCCATCTCGTCCTCGTCGAAGACGGCACTGACGTCGAACCGGCAGACCACCAGCTGCGGGTCGGCCTGGTCGAAGGGGGCGCCCAGCCACTCCCCCGGATCCGGAAGCTCGTCGGCGGCGGCGACCCAGAGCGTGGAGTCACCCTCCTCCAGGCCGAACTCCTTGTGCCGCGAAGCGATCTCGTCCGCCTCGTACTCCCCGAAGATCACACCCAGCGCGGCGTGGACGCTCGAACCGACCACCGCGGAGACCTCGGTGCCGCGCTCATCCGGGTCGAGGTCGGCGAGCCGCTGCGCCTGGGCGAGCAGCCTCGGCGGGTCCACCACGGCGTAGTCCCGCCGGATCAGCACACTCAGCGCATGGGGCTCCTCCGGACCCGCGTACGGCGGCAACGAGTCGTCCGCACCGGGAATCTCGAAAGGGGTGACCTCGTCGTGACGGTCGTAGAGCAGCTCGTCGTAGACCTCGGCCGCAGCGGCCAGTGCGTTGAACGCTTCGTAGACGGCGGGATCGTCGTCCCCGGTACGGCGTTCGACCGCGTCGAGGTGACGGTCGAGCGCGGCTTTGACCGCTTCGGCGGCGGCACGTACCTCGGCAGCGGTGGGCTGCGCAGCATCAGACATAGTGCAGACGCTATCCGTACACGGGCTCTGCCCGCACAATAGATGCGATGCCGGAATACGAATTTGTCGACGTGTACGTGCCGCGCGGGGTGTCCCGCAAGGAAGCGACCCGACTACTCACCGACCATGCCGAGTACGGACACTGGGAGTTGGACCGACTGACGCTGCGCCGCGACGGCAGCCGCAGAGTGCGGTTGCGGCGGCGGATCATCCGCCAGCTCCGGGCCACCTGGTGAAGGGAGCGGGCCGCGCGATCGCTCGGCCCGCTCCCTTCCACGCTCGTACGCCGGTGCCTTTGTGCCGTTACGCGGCGCTGCGGGAGCGCCGGTAGAGCACCGTGCCCGCACCCGCGAGCAGCAGGCCCGCGCCGGCCGGGATCAGCAGGTCGAGCCCGCCCGCCCCGGTCTGCGCGAGCTGCTCCTCCGGGAGGTGCTGGGGCTCCGGGGCGTTCGGCTCGGAGGGCCCGTACACCGGCGGGTGGACCGGGTCGGCCGGCTTGCCCGGAGTGCCGGGCGTCTCCGGGTGCTCGGTCGGCGGGCTCACCTCCACGTCGTTGGCGCAGTCGTTGCCGAAGACCGGGTTGAGCAGTCCACCGATGGTGACGCTGTTGCCGCAGACGTTCACGGGGATGTCGATCGGGACCGCGATGTGGTTGCCGGAGCCGATGCCCGGCGAGCCCGTGGCCTCCCCCTCGGCCGTGGCCGCGGGGGCACGGTGCCGGCCGGTCCCCGGGGCGCTCGACCCGTTCTCCTGCCCCCCACCGGCGGTGGCGCCGTCCGCGGGGCGGCCGCCGGAGCTGTCGCCACCAGGGGCACTGTCGTACGGTCCGGCGTTCCGCCCCGTGTCCGCCGATCCGTTTCCGCAGTCGTTTCCGGCTGCCGGGTTGAGCAGTCCGCCGACGCTGACGGAGTTGCCGCACACATTGACCGGTACGTCGATGGGGATCTGGACGGAATTCCCTGACAGCACCCCCGGGGAATTCGACGCGGAGCCGGCCGCTCCCGCGTCGGCGTGCGCGTAACCGCCACTCAGCGCGAGCACTCCGCCCGCCGCTGCCATGGTGATCAGGCCCTTACGTGTGACCTGTCGCATAGGTTCGTTCCCTGCCTTCTGCCTACCAAAATGCCCCCGGACGCGACCGTGCGAGGGCCGAATGCCCAACGGCCCCGGAGTGCATGGCGCGCACTCCAGGGCCGATCGAGCTCAAACCCTCACGGGTTGACGATCAACGTCACGCGTTGACGCAGGTGTTGCCGAAGGCGGGGTTCAGCAGCCCGATCACGGAGACGGTGTTTCCACACACGTTCACCGGGACGTGGACGGGGATCTGCACGACGTTGCCCGAGAGCACGCCGGGGCTGCCGATGGCAGCACCCTGGGCGCCCGAGTCAGCCGTGGCCATACCCGCACCCGCGAGCACGAGACCACCGGTAGCGGCCGCAATGGCGGCAACCTTCTTGATCATTATTCCTCCTAGTTGGCAATGCGGTCCCAGCCGCGGACCGCATCACTTGTAACGAGGAGGGGGTGAGGGGGCTACGAGCGCCTACTCGCTTTCACTCTTTCTGGTTATGTACGCACACCCGGGCGAATACCCCGTCAGGCTTCAGGAGTTGTCGATGAAGCGGTCGAGCACGCGCACACCGAACTTCAGCCCGTCGACCGGCACGCGCTCGTCCACCCCGTGGAACATGCCGGCGAAGTCGAGCTCGGGCGGCAGCTTCAGCGGAGCGAACCCGAAGCCGCGGATGCCCAGGTCGTCGAAGGACTTCGCGTCGGTGCCGGCCGAGAGCATGTACGGCACGGCGCGCGCGATCGGGTCCTCGGCCACCAGCGCCGTCTGCATCGCGTCGACGAGGGCCCCGTCGAACGTGGTCTCCAGCGCCTTGTCCGCGTGCACGTCCTCGCGCTTCACACGGGGGCCGAGAATCCGGTCCAGGTCGGCCAGGAACTCCTCCTCGTAACCCGGCAGGTACCGTCCGTCGACGTGGGCGGTCGCCTGTCCCGGAATGACGTTGACCTTGTAGCCCGCACCGAGCTGCGTCGGGTTGGCGGTGTTCTGGAGCGACGCGCCGATCAGCTTGGAGATGCCGCCCAGCTTGGCGAGCGTCTCGTCCATGTTCTCGGGGTCCAGCTCGGTGCCAAGGGCGTCCGAGAGCTCGTCCAGGAAGTGCCGCAGGGTCTTGGTCACCCGCACGGGGAACTTGTGCCGGCCGAGGCGCCCGACGGCCTCGCTCAGCTCCGTGATGGCGTTGTCCTTGTGGATCATCGAACCGTGACCGGCGGTGCCGTCCACGGTCAGCTTCATCCAGTGCATGCCCTTCTGGGCCGTCTCCACGAGGTAGAGCCGCAGGTTCTCGTTGACCGTGAAGGAGAACCCGCCGACCTCGCTGATCGCCTCGGTGACGCCCTCGAACAGTCCGGGGTGCTTGTCGACGAGATACCGGGCGCCGTAGGTGCCGCCCGCCTCCTCGTCCGCGAGGAAGGCCAGCACGATGTCGCGCGGCGGCTTGCGGCCACTGCGCATGCGGTCACGGACGACCGCGAGGGTCATGGCGTCCATGTCCTTCATGTCGACAGCGCCGCGGCCCCATACGCAGCCGTCGGCGATCTCGCCGGAGAACGGGTCGTGCGTCCAGTCGGCCGCGTTGGCCGGAACCACATCGGTGTGCCCGTGGATGAGCAGCGCCGGCCGTGACCGGTCCTCGCCCTCGATCCGGGCCACGGTGGAGGCGCGGCCCTTGTGGGATTCGAAGATCTGCGGTTCGAGCCCGACCTCGGCGAGCTTCTCCGCGACGTACTCGGCGGCGAGCCGCTCCCCCGGTCCCGAGTGGTCGCCGTAGTTGCTGGTGTCGATCCGGATCAGGTCACGGCAGAGGTCCACGACCTCGTCCTCGCCGGAGACGGTCCGCGCCGTGTTGGTCTCGCTCACGCTGCTTCCTTCCACTGTCGCTGTGGTGCTCCCCCTCATCCTCCCGCGCCCGCGCCGTGCGCCCAAGGGCGCCCGCCCCCTGTCATCCACGCTTCACACCGCCCCTGGCGTGATCGAGCACCCCCGAATGTTTGCTATGGTTTTCCACGTCGGAACGGGCCGGGCCCGCGAGACAGACACCTTGTCCGGGTGGCGGAATGGCAGACGCGCTAGCTTGAGGTGCTAGTGCCCTTTATCGGGCGTGGGGGTTCAAGTCCCCCCTCGGACACCAGCAGGGACGAATTACCGGTTGAGCCTTCGGGCTCACCGGTAATTCGTCGTTCACGGGGCCTATCGGCCCGCACCCGGCCCCGGGTACATCAGCGGACCGCACGCCGGGCCACGAGGCCCTGGGCGCGGAGTTCCCCCAGGACGAGTGCGGCGTATTCGGTGGCCCCTCGCGTGGAGGTGTGGGTGTTGTCGCGCCGCTCGTTGTAGAGATAAAGGGCTTTGGAGCCCTCCGGGCCGAGTTCCTCCACCCGCGCCCTGGTCAGAGCGGTGAGGTCGACGAGCGGGGTGCGGTGCTCGGTGGCGAGCGCGCGCATCTCGGCGGGCAGGTCCACTCCCAGGCCGTTGACGAGGAGCGCGGTGCCGTTGTCGAGGGTGCCGTCGGCGTTGAACCAGCGGCGGACGACCGGCGTGACGAGGACGGGCTCCCCGCCCTGCGCCCGTACACCCTCGATCATCGCGGTGAGGTTGGCGCGGTAGGTCTCACGGCCGGTCTGCTTGTCGTTGTGGGCGAGCTGGATCAGGACGAGGTCACCGTGGTTGATCCGGGACCGCAGGGCGGGGAAGAGCACCGGGTTGTCCAGGAAGGACTGCGAACCCTCCCCCGAGTCGGCGTGGTTGGCGACGGTCAGCCGGTCGGTGAGGTACTGGGGAAGCTGTTGTCCCCAGCCGGAGTAGGGGTCGCCGGGCTGGTCACAGACGGTGGAGTCGCCTGCGAGGAGGATCTGTGGCGTACGGACCGGAGTGACGCGGAGTGCGGCGAGCTGCGGGGCCGTGCCGCCGAAGGTGAGGTCGAGCCCTGGGGTCCCGGTGGCTCCGGTCGGCTCGCCCTCCGGGTCGCGCACATCCACGGTGAAGCTGCGGTGCACGGTGCGGCCGGCGGCGGTCGGGGTCTCGGCCAGCATGGTTCTGCGCGTCTCGGCGGTGACGCCCGTGGAACCGGCCTGCGCGCCACCGCCGAGGAGCGCCGAGACGCGGTAGGCGCCGGGGGCGACGTCGAAGTGACAGACGAACGGCCCGGCGCCTGTGCAGTGCCCGAGACCTGTCGGGTCGCCCCCGGCCCATGCGGGGGCGGCGGTCAGGCCGGTCAGAGCGGCGGCCGTGGTGCAGGCGGCCAACAGGACGGTAGCGGCGCGGCGCATGGGACTCCTCGAAAGTCATTGAATGGATTCAGTCGCTGGACCGTACACCGCACGAGGGGCGGGTAAGCGCTATCTACAGGAGACGCACGCTTTCGGCACGCACGGGAGCGCCCCCGCCGGGCCGGGCCGGCGGAGGCGCGCGCGTGGGCTGTGCGGTTACTGGTAGCTGATGTCCGCGGCAGTGAAGCGGCAGTACGTGCCGTCGGGGCCCGTGCCCGTCTTCGGCGGCTCGGCACCCGTGTTGTTGCCGGTGAACCGGTCACAGGTGGCGATCTTCTTGCCGCTGTCCCCGTGGATACGGATGTTGCGCAGCGCCGCGGTGTCACCGTAGTTGGTGTTGATTCCGACGATCGACTTGCCGGGGGCGGTGATGTCGACGTCGTTCACGATGATCGTCCGCTTGTACTGCGTGGAGCAGTTGCCGCAGGAACGGACCAGCTTGCCGAAGTCGGACACCTGGAACTTGGTGACGACGAGCTTCCCGGCCCCGTTGAACTGGAAGACCTTGTCGGACGCCTTCCTGGCGCCGCCGCCGTACACCGTGTACACGGAGTCTGCGGACTTGCCCTTGAAGGTCGCGGCGTCCTCGCCGACGTCCTCCCACCAGACGTTCTGCAGCGTGCAACTGCCCGCGCAGTGGATGCCGTCCGCGGCCGGGGAGCCGAGGACGACGTTCTTCAGGACGGCACCGTCCTTCAGTATGAACAGGGGGTCCTGGCCCTCGTTCTGGCCGTCGCCGCCCAGCTCTCCGCTGCCGTGGAAGCGCTTGAGGCCGCCGTCGTACGTGCCGGACACCTCGATCGTGGCGGGAACCGCCTGCTGGCCCTTGGGGGTCGGCCAGGCAGCGGCGGCGCCGGCCGGTGACAGCATGACGTTGGTGGCGATGGCGGCCCCGGTGAGTCCGACCGCGGCGGTCAGCGCGCCAATGGCGCGGCGCCGCGTCAGGCGCCGCTTGCGCCCCTTGCGCAGTTCGGATCGTCGGCTCAGTTGACTCATGTGTTCCATTCCTCGGGTGTGGGGGTGACCTCTCACTGCCTGGTCGCCGCCGCCCGGCGCGGGGTTGCCGCGCGATCGGAATTTCCTGACGGGCCTTCCCGTCGGCCCCGCTCCGCCGCCCGGCCTCAGTCGGAGGTGGGCGCGAAGTCGCCCCGAACCTCGTCCCGTTCCCCAGGAGGGCCCGTCGTGCCGGCCTCGACCGTGTACACGTCGTCGCCCGCGTCACGCCCGCCCTCGGGGTGGTTGTACTGACCCGCGAAGACGTGGGTGCCGACCGGGACGGTCCGTCCCGCGCGGAGGGACCAGCGGTAGACGAGGAAGCCGTCGTCCTCGTCCACCGCGACCTCGAAGTCCTCGGCGGGCAGCGAGAGCCAGTGGCCGGTTTCGGCGGCCTCGGCGCTCCGCGCGATGCGCAGTTCGACGGTGAGCGCGGTCAGCGGCTTCTTCGCCTTGATGGTGACGTTGCTCTGCGCCCAGTAAGCGCGGCTGCCCGGGTCGATCGAGCCGTCCGCCCACAGCAGGTCCGCGGCGGACGGGCTCCGGCTCTGCGAGGGCTCGCTCTTCGGCGGCGCTGACGAGCGCCGCGCTTGCGGAGTCGCGGTCGGCCGCGGGGCGGACGGGGTGGGCGATGCGGACGTCCGGAGCGGCTCGGGGGCCGCCGGCGGGGTTGTCGGTGTGGCCACGGGGGCGGAGGTCGTCGCCACGCTCTGCGGGGGCGGGTCCTCGTCGCTCACGGAGGAGGCGACGGCGTACCCGCCGACGGCGAAGACGCCTGCCACGGAGGCGGTCGCGCTCACGACGCGCAGCCAGGACATCGCCGGCCGGGGGGCCCGGTGCGCCGCCGCGGCCTCGTGCCCGCCCATGCCCCGTTCCACACGGGCGCGCATGCGCTCCCGGTCGGGCGTGTGCGTGTGGGCCGCGCCGCGCAGCCGGCGGCGCAGGTCGTCGTCCTTCATGCTGTCCTCCCTCCCGGGGCGGCGGCCGGTACTCGTCGCACTTCGGTGAGCGGGGTCAACTGCCTTTGCAGTTCGGCCATTCCCTTCGACGTCTGGCTCTTCACCGTACCCACCGAGATCCCGAGGGCGAGGGCCGTGTCCTTCTCGGAGAGATCGAAGGCGTGCCGCAGCACCACGCAGGCGCGCTTGCGGAACGGCAGTCTGCTCAGCGCCTCCTGGACGTCGATCACGGCGGGTACGTCCGGGCCGTCCGTCACCTCGTTCTGGCCCGACCAGAACAGCGTGATCCTCCTGCGCTCGCGCACCGCGCCGCGGATGCGGCTGCGTGCCATGTTGGCCACCACTCCACGGGCGTACGCGACGGGGTACTCGGCGGCGCGCATCCGGTCCCAGCGCCGCCAGAGCGCGAGCAGGGCGTCCGCCGCCAGGTCGTCAGCGCCGGCGGGGTCGCCGGTCAGCAGGTGGGCGAGGCGCGAGAGTTCGGCGAAGTGTGCCTCGAAGAAGGCATCGAACTCCCTGGTCGTGTCATCCACGGCCGCACACATGGGCACCTCGCTCACAGACCCGAACATGCGCTGTTCGCAATTTCGTACATCATCTGGAATGCCGAACGATAGAGGCGTGTACACGAGGCGTCAAACGGCCGACGCAGGCCACGCCTTCCGCCGGACGCGGACTCACGGATGCGGCAACCTTCCGGGGGCCGGCGGCGACCAGGAGACGTATCCGTCCCCCTACGACGTCGACGACGAGGTCACAATGTCCCGATCCGCGCACGTCTCCCACCGCCGCCGGCGCCGAGTCCGCACGCTGGCCGCAGGGGCGGTCGCGGCCGCTCTCACCGTGACCGCGGGTGTTCTGACGGCCGGCCAGTCGGCCGGGGCGGCCGAGGAGATCTCCGCGCCCGCCAACAGGGCCACCGCGGCGCTCGCCGCCGCACGGGTGGCCGAGAAGCTGGACCGCGGTCTGGTCGCCGTACCCGCGAGCGGTGGCGTGCTGGTCACCTGGCGCATGCTCGGAAGCGACGCGGAGAGCGTGTCGTTCAAGCTGTACCGCGGCTCCACGCTGGTCGCGGAGACCAGGAGGACCAACTTCCTCGACACGGGCGGCAGTACCGGCGCCTCGTACGAGATCCGGGCCGTCGTGAACGGTGTCGAGCAGCCAGGTGAGAAGGCGGGGGTCTGGGCCTCGGGCCGGCTCGACATCCCCCTCGACAGACCGGCGGGCGGAACCACCCGGGACGGGGTCGCCTACACCTACGCCGCCAATGACGCCTCCACCGCGGACCTGGACGGCGACGGCGCCTACGAACTGGTGCTGAAGTGGGTACCGTCCAATGCCACCGACGTGGCCAACTCCGGTACCTGCACCGGGCCGACGCTCTATGACGCGTACGAGCTGAGCGGCAAGCGGCTGTGGCGCGTCGACCTCGGGACGAACGTGCGCAGCGGGTCGCACTACGACTCGTTCCAGGTGTACGACTACGACGGCGACGGCAGGGCCGAGATGGCCGTGCGCACCTCCGACGGCTCCAAGGACTCCGCGGGCACCGTCATCGGCGACGCGGCGGCCTCGCACCTCGCGGCCAACTGCGCGGTGCTGAGCGGCCCCGAGTACCTGTCCGTCTTCAACGGGCGGACCGGCAGGGTGATGGACTCCGTTCCCTTCGAGCCCGCCCGCGGCTCCGTCTCCGACTGGGGCGACACCTGGGGCAACCGGGAGGGCCGGCTGCTGTCCGCCACCGCGTACGTCAGCGGCTCGGCACCGAGCATGATCTTCAGCCGGGGCATCTACGAGCGCATCGCGATCGCCGCGTACGACTGGAACGGCACCGGTCTCACCCGCCGCTGGACGTTCGACACGAACAGCCCCGCCAACTCCGGCAAGGGCTACGACCAGCAGGGCAATCACAACCTCGCGGTCGCCGACGTCGACGCGGACGGCAGGGACGAGATCCTCTACGGCGCCATGGCCGTCGACGACAACGGAAACGGGCTGTGGACCACCGGGCTGGGGCACGGCGACGCCCTGCACGTCGGTGACCTGAACCCGTCCCGTCCCGGGCTGGAGTCCTTCAACGTGCACGAGCACACCGGCTCCGCCTACGGCTACGAGATGCACGACGCGAGGACCGGCCAGATCCTGTGGGGCACCAGGACCGGCACCGACGTCGGGCGCGGCATCTGCGCCGACCTGACCCGGAGCCACGCGGGTGCCGAGTGCTGGTCGAGCGGCGGCGGGCTCTACGCGGCCGACGGCACGAAGATCAGCGACGCGGTTCCGTCCTTCGGCGGCGGGGCCTCGTACAACTCCGCCATCTGGTGGGACGGCGACGCCGGCCGTGAGCTCCTCGACCACCGCTGGTCGGGCACGGCGGGTTCCGGCTACGCCCAGGTGCTGAAGTACGAGGGCTCCGCCGGCCTCACCCGTATCTGGTACGACCAGGACGCCAGGTCCAACAACTGGACCAAGGGCAGCCCCGCCCTGTCGGCGGACCTCCTCGGCGACTGGCGCGAGGAGATGGTCTGGCGCAACACGGACTCCACCGCGCTGCGGCTGTACACCACCCCGCACCCCACCGAGTTCCGTCTGCCCACGCTCATGAGCGACCCCTCGTACCGGCTCGGAGTGGCCTGGCAGAACACCGGGTACAACCAGCCGCCGCAGGTCAGCTACTACCTCGGCACGAAGTAGCGGTCACCTCTCCCCACCCCTCACCCCCCACACGGAAGGTCCCTCACCATGCAGCACCGACGCCCCCGCCTCTCGCGCACCGGCAAAGCGGCCACCGCCGCGCTGACCGCCCTCGCGGCCGCGGCCACCGTCACGGTCGCCGTGGCGGGTGAGGACGCGAAGAAGTGCGGCGCCTTCGACCAGATCACGATGGGCAAGTACTACGTCAACAACAACCTCTGGGGCCAGGACAAGGGGACGGGCACCCAGTGTGTCTGGGACACCTCGCAGAGCGGCGACACCATCGCGTGGGGCACCGAATACTCCTGGACCGGCACCGACCACGACGTGAAGTCCTACGCGAGCACCGTCCTCGGCTGGCACTGGGGGTGGAAGACCGACCGGCCCGCCACCGAGCTGCCCCTGCGCCTCGGCGACAAGAAGTCCGTTCCCACCAGCTGGGACTTCAGGATCAGCCCCGCCCCCGGGACCATGAACGTCGCGTACGACCTGTGGCTGCACGACAAGAACGGCGCCGACTGGCAGGACCAGCCCACCGACGAGGTCATGGTCTGGCTCAACCGGCAGGGCGGTGCGGGCCCGCTCGGCACCAGGTACGGCACGGTGAGTCTGGGCGGAGCGATGTGGGAGATCTACCAGGGCGATGTCGGCTGGAAGGTGTACTCCTTCGTCCGGGTCAACAACACCACGTCCACGGACCTGGACCTCAACGACTTCCTGCAGGCCCTGGTGCGCCGCGACCTGCTGTCCAACGACAAGTACCTCTCCGGTGTCGAGGCGGGCACCGAGGTCTTCAAGGGCACGGGCCGCCTGGACACCACGGCGTACTCGGTGGACGTGCGCTGAGAGCGTGGCTCATTGAGATGATGGGCCGTAGCCACGCACCACCCACGAGAGGGACAGATCAGTGACCGCCCCAGCCGGCCGGAGTCCGTACCGCGAGTGTTCCGGTTCCGGCCGGTGAGGGGGCGCGCGAAGCCGCCCGCGGCCCCGCTGCCGCAGCGGGACGGCGTCGATCCGGTGCGGATCCGGCTGCCGGACGACCCCGACGCCGGGCGGGGAACGGTCCGGGATCATCTGCTGGAGCGGTTCGGGGCCGCGATCGGGGCGGAGCGCGTGGACGCGATGTTCGCCGAGGGGCGGTTCGTCGGTGCCGACGGCGTCGCGGTGGGACCCGACGAGCCCTGTACGGCCGGCCGGTTCCTCTGGTTCCACCGTGACTTCGCGCCGGAGGAGCCGGTGCCGTTCCCGGTGGGGGTCGTGTACCGGGACGCGCACCTGGTCGTCGCCGACAAGCCGCACTTCCTCGCCACCACCCCGCGCGGTCGGCACATCACCGAGACCGCGGTCGCCCGGCTGCGCCGCGAGCTGGGCGCCGGGCGCCTGCAGCCCGCGCACCGGCTGGACCGGCTGACCGCGGGCCTCGTCCTGTTCGTCGTACGGCCCGAGGAGCGGGGCGCGTACCAGACGCTGTTCCGGGACCGGCTCGTGCGCAAGGAGTACGAGGCGGTGGCACCGTACGATCCGCGTCTGGACTTCCCGCGCACCGTACGCAGCCGGATCGTGAAGCAGCGGGGGGTGATCGCGGCCCGTGAGGAGCCGGGCGAGCCGAACAGCGAGAGCCGGATCGAGCTGCTGGAGCACCGGGAGGGGCTCGGGCGCTACCGGCTGCTGCCTGCGACCGGGCGGACCCATCAGCTGCGGGTCCATATGAACGCCCTGGGGCTGCCGCTCGTCCACGACCCGGTCTACCCGGTGGTGGAGCAGGAGAGCGGGCCCGACGACTACAGCCGGCCGCTGCAACTGCTCGCCCGGGTACTGGAGTTCACCGATCCAGTCACGGGAGAGCCGCGCCGCTTCGAGAGCGGGCTGCGGCTTTCCGCGTGGCCGGACCGGTGAGCGCGGGACTCAGTGGCCGCGGGTGATCCACTCCTGGAGGTGCGGGGCCTCCGCACCGATGGTGGTGGTGTCGCCGTGTCCGGTACGGACGACGGTCTCCGCGGGCAGGGCGAGCAGCCGGTCCCGGATCGAGGCGACGATCGTCGGGAAGTCGGAGAACGACCGGCCGGTGGCGCCGGGTCCGCCCTGGAAGAGCGTGTCGCCGGTGAAGACGGTGCCCAGCTCGGGGGCGTACAGGCAGACCGCGCCCGGGGCGTGCCCCGGGGTGTGCAGGACCTGGAGGCGGATGCCCGCGATCTCCAGTTCCTGGCCGTCGGCGAGCTCGCCGTCGGGGGCGCGGTCCGGGTGGGTCTGATTCCACAGCGGCAGGTCGTCGGGGTGCAGCAGGACCGGCGCGCCGGTGGCGGCAGCGAGGGCCGGGGCCGCGTCGATGTGGTCGTTGTGGGCGTGGGTGCAGATGATCGCCCGCAGCGTACGGCCGTCGAGCGCGGCCTCGATGGCCGCGGCGTCGTGGGCGGCGTCGACGACGACGGCCTCGGTGTCGTCGCCGACGATCCAGACGTTGTTGTCGACGTCCCACTCCCCGCCGTCGAGGGCGAAGGTGCCGGAGGTGACCAGGTGGTCGATGCGCGCGGTCATCAGAAGACCACCACCGAGCGGAGGACGTCGCCGTCGTGCATCCGGGCGAACGCCTGCTCGATGTCGCCGAGGCCGATGGTCTCGGTGACGAACGCGCCGAGGTCGATCCGGCCCTGCTGGTGCAGGTCGATGAGCATCGGGAAGTCGCGCGATGGCAGGCAGTCCCCGTACCAGGAGGACTTGAGCGAGCCGCCGCGGCCGAACACGTCGAGCAGCGGGAGTTCGAGCTGCATCTCGGGGGTGGGGACGCCGACGAGGACGACCGTACCTGCGAGGTCGCGGGCGTAGAACGCCTGCTTGTACGTCTCCGGACGGCCGACCGCCTCGATGACGACGTCCGCGCCGTTGCCCCCGGTCAGGGCGCGGATCGCCTCGACCGGGTCGGTGGAACGGGAGTTGACGGTGTGTGTGGCACCCATCGTCTTCGCCGTTTCCAGCTTCCGGTCGTCGATGTCGACCGCGATGATCTTCGCCGCGCCCGCGAGCCGCGCACCGGCGATGGCCGCGTCACCCACGCCGCCGCAGCCGATCACGGCGACCGAGTCGCCGCGGCCGACCTGGCCGGTGTTGATGGCCGCGCCGATGCCCGCCATGACGCCGCAGCCGAGCAGCCCGGCGACGGCCGGGGAGACCTCCGGGTCGACCTTGGTGCACTGGCCGGCGGCGACGAGCGTCTTCTCGGCGAACGCGCCGATGCCCAGCGCGGGCGACAGCTCGGTGCCGTCGAGGAGCGTCATCTTCTGCGTGGCGTTGTGGGTGTCGAAGCAGTACCAGGGCCGGCCGCGCAGACAGGCGCGGCACTGACCGCACACGGCCCGCCAGTTGAGGACGACGAAGTCGCCGGGCCCGACGTCCGTGACCCCCTCGCCGACGGACTCGACGATCCCGGCGGCCTCGTGGCCGAGCAGGAACGGGAAGTCGTCGTTGATGCCGCCCTGCTTGTAGTGCAGGTCGGTGTGGCAGACACCGCACGCCTGGATCTTCACCACGGCCTCACCGGGGCCGGGGTCCGGGATCACGATGGTCTCGACCCGTACCGGCTCGTTCTTTCCCGGTGCGATGACCCCTTGCACCTGCTGCGCCATACCGTGGTCTCCCTGTTTCCGACTGGTGAAGATCGATCACGGACAACCGTACGCCCAGGGGAACGTACCGCCGGCCCCCGCGGCGTGTGCCGTTCCGCGGGGGCCGCGCGTCGTGCTCAGTCCTCGGAGTCGTGGACCTTCCGGCCGCCGACGTAGGTCCGCAGGACGCGTGTGGAACCGATCTCCTCGGCCGGTCCCGCGTACGGGTCGCGGTCCAGGACCACCAGGTCGGCGAGGGCCCCGGCGCGCAGGGAGCCGGTGTCGTCGAGGTGGTTCACATGGGCCGAGCCCGCCGTGTACGCGGCGATGGCGGCGGTCAGCGAGATGCGCTGCCCGGGGAGGAAGGCCGGTTCGCCTGACCCGGGGGTGCTGCGGTTGACCGCCGTGTGGATGCCGTGCAGCGGGTCGGGGCTGCTGACCGGCCAGTCGCTGCCCGCGGCGACGGTGGCGCCCGACCGCAGGAGCGCGCCGAACGGATACTGCAGGGCGGCCCGCTCGGCGCCGAGGAAGGGGATGGTGAGCTCGTCCATCTGCGGTTCGTGGGCCGCCCACAGCGGCTGGATGTTGGCCGTGGCGCCGAGCTCCCGGAACCGAGGGATGTCGTCGGGGTGGACGACCTGGAGGTGGGCGAGGTGGGGGCGGGTGTCGGTGCGCCCGTTCGCGGTGCGGGCGGCCTGGACCGCGTCCAGGGCTTCGCGCACCGCGCGGTCGCCGAGGGCGTGGAAGTGGGCCTGGAAACCGAGGGCGTCCAGTTCGGTGACGTACCGGCGCAGCTCCACGGGGTCGACGAAGCTGGTGCCGCTGTTCGTGGTGGCGCAGCCGCAGGCGTCGAGGTACGGGGTGAGGAGTGCGGCGGTGCCGGTCTCGGCGACACCGTCCTGCATGATCTTGACGGACCCGGCCCGGAACAGCCCGGTGCTCAGCTCGGCGCGCCTGGCGACCAGTTCGGGTATCTGCTCGCTCCCCCGGTCGCGGTCCCACCAGAGCGCGCCGACGACGCGGGCGGTGAGTGATCCGTCGCGGGCGGCGGCGAGATAGGCGTCGGCGGGATCGTCCATGGAGCCGTAGGAGCCGACGATGGCGTCCTGCCAGGCGGTGATGCCGTAGGCGTGGAGAATGCGCTGGGCGCGCAGCAGGGCGGCGAGGCGGTCGGCGGGGGTGGACCTGGGGGTGAGGCGGCCGACCAGGTCCATGGCGCCCTCCTGGAGGAGACCGGTGGGCTCGCCCCGCTCGTCGCGCTCGATGCGGCCGTCGGCGGGTTCGGGGGTGTCCCGGGTGAGGCCGGCGAGCTCCAGGGCCCGGGTGTTGACCCAGGCGCCGTGGTGGTCGCGGTTGACCAGATAGACGGGCCGGCCGGGTACGACGGCGTCGAGCAGTTCGCGGGTGGGGGCGCCGCCGTCGAACGCCTCCATGGACCAGCCGCCGCCGGTGATCCACTCCTGGTCGGGGTGGGCGGCGGCGTAGGCGTGCACGGCGGCGACGGTGCCTGATCCGGTCCGGCATTCCGTGAGATCGCACTGGGCGAGTTCGAGGCCGGCGCCCACCGGGTGGACGTGGGCGTCCTGGAAGCCGGGGACGAGCAGCCGTCCGGCGAGGTCGACGACCTCGGTCTTCGGTCCGATCAGCTCGCGGACCTCGTCGTGGCCGACGGCGGTGATGCGGTCGCCGGTGACGGCGAGGGTGGTGGCGCGGGTGCGGGCCGCGTCCATGGTGAGGACGGGTCCGCCGGTGAGGACGAGGTCGGCGGGGGCGTGGTGCATGGGTGGTTGCGTTCCGTTTCCGTGCGGGGGTGGTGTGGGATGAACCGTCAGGCGGCTTCGGTGGTATGCGGGTCGGCCGGTGCGGTGGAGCGCCCTGTGACGAAGTACGGCGACTTCCTAGCCCACTTGGCCCAGGCCGCGGCGACGACCCCGGTCAGCAGCATGGCAGCGGGGCAGAAGAGCATGAACCAGCCGTTGTCCGGGCTGACCTCGAAGTGGTCGGCCGATGTGTAGAAGGTCCAGCACAGGTAGCCGCCGAGGCCGAGCAGGAACACGGCGCTGAGCACGGGGAGGACCACCGCCCGCAGAGCCTCGGACCAGCTCTCGCGCAAGGCGCCGCGGAAGCGGGTGGCGGCGGCCAGGGCGGTCAGCGCGTAGTAGAGGGAGACGACGACGCCGATCGCGTTGACGGAGGCGAGGACGACGTCGCCGACCTTCGGGATGACCAGCGAGAGGACGGCCACCGCGGCGGCGACGCAGCCGATCGCGACGGTGCCGGCCGCCGGAGTTCCGTAACGGGGGCTGACCTTGGTCCAGAGCGGGCCGAGCGTACGGTCGCGGCCCATCGCGAACATGCCGCGGACGGTGGGGATCACCCCCGACTGGAGGGAGGCGACGGCGGAGAACGTCAGGGCGGTCAGCGGGAGCGCGGCGAGGGGCTGGTCCGCGAGCCGGTCGCCGAAGTAGGTGAGGCCCTGGGCGCCGTGGGCGGTCAGCTCGTCGAGCGAGAGCACGCGCTGGAAGGCGAAGGAGCCGAGCAGGAAGAGCCCGAGCATGGTGAAGAGGGTGATGAACCCGGCCCGGGAGGCGTCCTCGGGGCCGCGGACCTCTTCGGTGACGCTGAACGAGGACTCGAAGCCCCAGTAACAGAAGACGGAGAGCAGGAGGCCCTGGGCGAGTTGCTGCCCGGACGGGATGGTGAACGGGTTGAGCCAGTCCAGGCTGAAGGGGTGCGGGCCGGCGACGAGTCCGTACCCGCAGAAGCCGAGGAGTACGACGTACTCGAAGACCAGCAGGTACTTCTGGAGGTTGGCGGCGGAGCGGGTGCCGACGACGGCGGTGAAGGTGACCGCCACCAGGACGACGATGCCGAGGGCGGTCGCCTGCGCCGTGGAGTCGGGGTCGAGGCGGAGGCCGGCGAGCTCGTGCAGGCCGGCCTCGCCCACGAGCTGGAGGAGGGCGGAGCCGGTGACGGTAGTGGTGTACGAGAGGAAGACGACCGTGGCGGCGATGCCGATCCAGCCGACCAGGAAGCCCAGCCAGGGGCTGAGGGAGCGGCCCACCCAGACGTATCCGCTGCCCATGTTCGGCTCGACCCTGTTGAGCCGGGAGTACGCGCTCGCGATGGCGAGGATCGGCAGGAAGCCGAGCAGCATGATGATCGGCAGATGCAGGCCGACGACTCCCGCGGTGACACCGAGGCCGATGCCGATGCTGGTGGTGGCCGCCGTGGAGGAGGCGGCGATGGCCACACCGTCGACGACGCCGAGGCTCCGCTTCAGGACCTGCGGGGGCTGCGGGGCCGGTGGGTCGCTGCCGTACGGGGTTCGCGAGGCGGTCACAGTCACTCCTTCGCCGAGGGGCACCGTTCGGGCCCCGATGGCGGCACATCGAACTCCGCGAGGTGTTCACACGTCAATGCTGTTGTCATAAGGTGCGGGCCATGAGCGCGAGCGAGCGGGTGGTGCCGGAGGGAGCCCGGCGGCGCAGGCGTCCCACCAAGCAGGGCACCGTGCTGTCCGAGCAGCTGATCGTGGGGACGACGCTGCGGCTGATCGGCGAGCACGGGGCGGCGGCGCTGACGGTACGCCGGCTCGGCGCCGCGCTGGGGTGTGATCCGAGCGCCGTCTACCGGTACTTCAGGGACACGGACGAGCTGCTGCTGGCGGTGGCCGACGAGTTGATCGGCCGTACGTTGAGCAGCTGGCGTCCCACCGGGGACTGGCGTGCCGATCTTCGGTCGCTGGGGCTGAAGATGCACGCGGACTACCTGGCGCATCCGCAGGCGGCGATGCTGGCCTGTGCCCGGGTGACCGGGCGGACGCACGAGATGCGGTCGGTGGACGCGATTCTCGGGGTGCTGCGCGGGGCGGGGTTCCCGGACGCGGAGGCGGTGCGGATCTACCACGTGTTCGTCGACCAGACGCTGTCGTTCGCCGCGCTGGACGCGTCGACGCTGGTGCTTCCGGTGCGGACCCGGGAGCTGGAGGCGCGGGCCTGGCGCGATACCTACGCGCGGGCGTCGGCGGACACGCATCCGCACATCGCGGCGACGGCGGGGGTGCTGGTGGCGGAGATGGACCGCAGTGGGTATCCGGCGGCGCTGGAGATGGTGCTGGCCGCGGCTGCGGGGCGGTTGGCGCATGTGCGGGGCGTGGGGGCCGGGCCGTCCGGCTGACGTCTCGTCCTCGATCGCCGGACGGGCTTGATGTGCGGCCTGACGGCGGCCCGGAGTTCGGCTTTACGGGGCCAGTACGTCCAGTTCGTGGAGGGCGCCCAGGGCGATTTCCTTCGTCAGGCGTTCCGCCCCCTCCGCGTCGCCCTCGCGGACCGCTTCGGCCAGCCGGACGTGCAGGGTGACGGCGGCGGGGTCCGGGTCCTCGAACATGACCTGGTGGTGGGTGCGCCCCGCCAGTACCTCGGCCACCACGTCGCCGAGCCGCGCGAACATCTCGTTGCCGGAGGCGTTGAGCACGATCCGGTGGAACGCGACGTCGTGCCGCAGATAGCCCTCCAGCTGCTGCCCCCGCGACGTGGCCACCATGCCGAGCGCGCACTCCGTGAGCGCGGCGCACTGCTCGGCGGTGGCGTTCGTCGCGGCCAGGCCCGCGGCGACCGGTTCGATCGCCGAGCGCAGCACCGTGAGGGAGCGCAGCTGGCGCGGGCGGTCGGAGCCCGCCAGCCGCCACCGGATGACCTGCGGATCGTAGACGTTCCACGCCTCGGTCGGCCGTACGGTCACCCCGACCCGGCGCCGCGACTCGACGAGGTGCATGGATTCCAGGACGCGGACCACTTCGCGTACGACCGTGCGGGAGACCTCGAAGCGCTGGGCCAGCTCGTCCGTGCGCAGCACGCTGCCGGGCGGGAAGTCGCCCGCGGCGATCTCCAGACCCAGGGTGTCCAGCACGTGTGTATGCAGCCCCTGGCCCTGTGTGGTCATGGCCACAAGACTACGGGGCACAGTTCAGGAACAAAAAGTACGACGTTTACGTCACAGCCCCTTGAATAAGTCGTACGTAATAGGTTTCAGTAGCGCGACGGACCGATGTCGAAGAAGACAGCGAGGCACCAATGAGCACCCCCCACGTCGTTGTGGTGATGGGCGTAGCAGGGACCGGCAAGACCACGGTCGGACCTCTGCTCGCCGCCGAACTCGGCGTTCCGTACGCCGAGGGCGACGACTTCCATCCCCCGGCGAACATCGCCAAGATGTCGGCCGGCACCCCTCTGGACGACGCGGACCGCTGGCCCTGGCTCGACGCGATCGGGCAGTGGGCGCACGGCCGGGCAGGTCTCGGCGGCGTCGTCAGCAGCTCGGCGCTCAAGCGCTCGTACCGCGACCGTCTGCGGGCCGAGGCCCCCGGTGTGGTCTTCCTTCATCTGACCGGTGACCGGGACCTCATCGGGCGCCGGATGGCGGACCGCAAGGGCCACTTCATGCCGACCGCGCTGCTCGACTCCCAGTTCGCCACCCTGCAGCCGCTGCAGGAGGACGAGGCGGGCGTCGCTGTCGACGTCTCCGGCACCCCCGAAGAAATTTCCGCACGAGCCGTCGCCGCACTGCGCCGGCTCGATAGCTAAGGATCATCACCGTGACCGGTCTCAGCGTCGAGATGCTGGCAGCGGACGCCGTCGAACCCATCACTTCGGCAGGCAACGCTCAGTTGGGCATCGCAGTCCTGGCGGGCATAGCCGTCATCGTTCTGCTCATCACCAAGTTCAAGGTGCACGCCTTCCTGGCCCTGACCATCGGCTCACTGGCGCTCGGCGCCTTCGCCGGGGCACCGCTGGACAAGACGATCACCAGCTTCTCCGCCGGCCTCGGTTCGACCGTGGCCAGCGTCGGTGTCCTCATCGCGCTCGGCGCGATCCTGGGCAAGCTGCTCGCCGATTCCGGCGGTGCGGACCAGATCGTCGACACGATCCTCGCGAAGGCGAGCGGGCGTGCCATGCCGTGGGCGATGGTGCTGATCGCCTCGATCATCGGTCTGCCGCTGTTCTTCGAGGTCGGCATCGTGCTGCTGATCCCGGTGGTGCTGCTGGTCGCCAAGCGCGGCAACTACTCCCTGATGCGGATCGGTATCCCGTCGCTCGCCGGGCTCTCGGTGATGCACGGGCTCATCCCGCCGCACCCCGGTCCGCTGGTCGCCATCGACGCCCTGGACGCCAACCTCGGTGTCACGCTGGCGCTGGGTGTGCTCGTCGCGATCCCCACGGTGATCATCGCGGGCCCGGTCTTCTCCCGTTACGCCGCCCGCTGGGTCGACATCCAGGCGCCCGAGAAGATGATTCCGCAGCGCCCCTCCGAGGACCTGGACCGTCGTCCCGGCTTCGGTGCCACGCTGGCGACCGTGCTGCTGCCCGTCGTGCTGATGCTGGCCAAGGCCCTCGTCGACATCGTCGTGGACGACCCGGAGAACCACGTCCAGCGGGTCACCGACGTGATCGGCTCGCCGCTCATCGCGCTGCTCGCCGCCGTGATCCTCGGGATGTTCACGCTGGGCCGGGCCGCCGGATTCACCAAGGCGCGGCTCTCCACCACCGTCGAGAAGTCCCTCGCACCGATCGCCGGTGTGCTGCTGATCGTCGGTGCGGGCGGTGGCTTCAAGACCACCCTGATCGACGCGGGCGTCGGCCAGATGATCCTGGAGTTCTCCGAGAACTGGTCGATCCCTGCCCTGCTGCTCGGCTGGCTGATCGCCGTCGCCATCCGCCTCGCGACCGGCTCGGCCACGGTGGCCACCATCTCGGCGGCCGGTCTGGTCGCCCCGCTGGCAGCCGACATGTCGACGCCCCACGCGGCGCTGCTCGTCCTCGCCGTCGGTGCCGGTTCGCTCTTCTTCAGCCATGTCAACGACGCGGGTTTCTGGCTGGTCAAGGAGTACTTCGGCATGGACGTCGGGCAGACGGTCAAGACCTGGTCGGTGATGGAGACGATCATCTCCGTCGTCGCCCTCGGCTTCATCATGCTGCTGTCGCTCGTCCTGTAGTCAGTCCTCCGGTTCCCGCCACTGCGGGTGCCGACGGCGGGCCCACCGGCGCTCGACCGACCCGGTACGCATGCCACGGCGTGCCTCCGGGTCGGCGAGCGCCATCGCCATGTGTGCCGCCAGCACGATGCCGACCGCCAGTGCGAGCCAGTCGTGCACGAACGTCGCGCTCGTGCGCCACACCAGCGGGGCGATGCCGGTGAACCACATCAGCAGGCCGGTCCCGAGCATGACGAGCAGCGCGCCGGCGATCCAGGCGGCGTAGAGCTTCTGGCCCGCGTTGAACTTCCCCGCGGGCCGGGAAGCGTCCCGGTGGTCGCGGCGCAGGGCAGCGCGCAGCCACTGCCTGTCGTACGGCGCGAAGCGGTTGAGCCGGGAGAGATCGGCGCGCAGCGCCCGCGAAACGAGCCCCGCGAGCAGCGGTACGGGGATCAGCAGCCCGGACCATTCGTGGACGGTGACCACGAGGTGGCGGCGGCCGACGAGTTCGGCGAGCTGGGGAACGTACAGGAAGGCGGCGGTGGCCACGCACAGGAGGGTGAGCCACGCCGTGGTGCGGTGCACCCATCGCTCGCCCGCGGTGAACCGGCGGACCCGCGCGGAGGCTTCAGACGGTGGGGGTGTCGTCGCGGCCGTTGGACCGGCCGACCCAGGCGTCGACGTCATATCCGAGCTCCTCCCAGTATCCGGGGCGCACGGAGTCGGTGACGGTGATCCCGGAGAGCCATTTCGCCGACTTGTAGAAGTACATCGGGGCCACGTACAGCCGGACCGGCCCGCCGTGGGAGTGGCCGAGCGGCCGGTCCCGCATCCGCAGCGCGACCAGTACGTCGTCGCGCCGGGCCTGCTCGAGCGTGAGGCTTTCGCTGTACGCGCCGTCGAAGCACGTGAAGCGGATGGCCTTCGCCCCGGGCCGTACACCGGCCGCGTCCAGCAGGGCGGAGAGCCGTACCCCGTCGAAGGGGGTCGCGGGGACCCGCCAGCCGGTGACGCACTGGACATCGCGGACCAGCCGGGTCTGCGGCAGCGCCTTGAGGGAGTCGAGGGTGTACGTGGTGGGCCGGTCCACGAGCCCGTCCACGGTGAGGCGGTAGTCGGCGGCGCTCCTGCGCGGTACGGAGGAGACCACCGAGTAGTAGCGGAAACCGCCGCCGTTGGGCAGGAGTCCGGTCAGTCCGGTGGGGTCCTTTCCGGCGACCGCGCCGAGGCCGGTCTCCATGACCCGCTGGAGTGCTGGTGCGGCGGCCATCGCCGCCGCGCCCACGCCGAGCACGGACAGGATCAGACGGCGGCCGACGGGCGGGCCTTCGGCATCGGGAGGGCGACTGTTCACGCCCCCAATAGAACACCCGCGGCCTCCCGTCACCAGGGGCCGCGGGGGTCCGTCACTCTTCGGTAAGAAGCTCCCTCAGCGTGCGACGGCCTCGGCCTCGGCCTCGGCGGCCTTCTCCAGCTGGAACGCTTCGTTACCGAGACCGATCCTCGCGTGCACCTCCGGCTTGGTGGAGCGCAGCACGGCGCCGTAGACCAGCCCGCCGACGAGTGCGGCGCCGATGATGCCGGGCAGCAGCCAGGTGAGGGACGAGCCGGGGCCGGTGCCGACCAGTACGTCGAAGTCCCTGACGGTGAGGACGGCGATGGCCAGCAGAGCGAGGCCGGCCAGTCCCGAGGCCACCAGGCGGGGCGCCTGCGCCCGGCCCGCGCCGCGCCGCACGAAGAAGGCGATGACGGCGAAGGCGGCGGCGGCCATCAGCAGGATGACGCCGAGCGCGCCGACGTTGCCCATCCAGGTGAACAGGTGCAGCACCGGCGCGGTGGGGTCGCCGACCGGATTGTCGTCGGTGACGGCGAAGGCCAGCACGATGACGAAGGAGAGGCCGGACTGGAGCAGCGAGCCGGTGGCGGGGGCGCCGCTGGTCTTGTTCGTACGGCCGAAGGCGGCGGGCAACAGGCCCTCGCGGCCCATCGCGAACGCGTAGCGGGCGACGACGTTGTGGAAGCTGAGGAGCGCGGCGAACATGCCGGTGACGAAGAGGACGTGGAGCACGTCCGTGAACGTGCCGCCGAGCCGCTCCTCGGTGAGGTTGAAGAGCATGCCCGGGCCCTCCTTCAGCGAGGTGTCCGCTACGGAGCCGGGGCCGGTGGCGACGGTCACGGCCCAGGAGCTGACGGCGAGGAACAGGGCCGCGTACCCGACGGCCAGGAACATCACGCGCGACACCACGACCTGCGGCCGGCTGGTCTCCTCGGCGTACACGGGGGCCTGCTCGAAGCCGACGAACGCCGCGACGCAGAAGCAGAGCGCGGTGCCGAGTCCCGCCCCGGTGAGGGTGTCGGGGTTGAACGCGTGCAGGGACAGGCCCTCGGGGCCCGGTTGGCTGACGGCGGCGATGTCGAAGATCACTACGAGGGCGCACTCGACGACCAGCAGCACGCCGAGCACCTTGGCGTTGAGGTCGATCTTGAGCCAGCCGAGGGCGCCGACGACCACGACGGCGACGAGGGCCGGCATCCACCAGGTGATCTCGATGTCGAGATAGGTGGCGAAGAGCCCGGAGACCTCGAACCCGAGGATGCCGTAGATGCCGACCTGCATGGCGCTGTAGGCGACCAGGGCCACGAGCGAGGCGCCGGCGCCTGCCGTGGGACCGAGTCCGCGCGCGATGTACGCGTAGAAGGCGCCGGCGTTGTGCACGTGCCGGCTCATCTCCGCGTAGCCGACGCCGAACAGCATGAGGACGATGCCGAGGATGACGTAGAGCAGGGGCTGGCCCACGATGCCCATCACGCCGAAGACCGTGGGCATCACACCGGCGACGACCATCAGCGGGGCGCTGGCGGCGAGGACCGAGAGGAGCAGCCCCGGGGTGCCGAGCCGGTCGGCCCGCAGCGCGCGTTCCTCACCCTTGTAGGTGTTGATCCCGCCGGTGTCGCCGGTCACCTTCGCGGCGCCGGCCCGTCTGGTATCTGAACTGCCCGTCGACATGGCGGGGTTGTTCCCTTCGTTGAGTGCGAAGCGGGTCACGGGGCACCGAGCGCGAAGCGGCGCGCGGCGAGGAATTCGGGGTACGGATCGCGGCCGGAGTACGACCAGGGAGCCGCGGTGAGGTGCGGGCCGATGCGGTGGAAGAGGGCGGCGGCCTCGGCCGGCCGGCCTTCGCACACCTTCGCGTGTGCGAGGAAGTTGAGGTCGGCGCGGTGGCGGGGGTGGTCCTCCCGCTCCCACTCCAGCCACCAGTCGAAGGCGGCCTTCATGACCTGTCTGGCCCGCCGTCCCGACCAGTGCCCGGAGCCGGCCGGGTCGTCGGACTCGCTGCCCGCGGCGACGAGGACGCGGTACCGCTCTGCGTGCGCGACCACGGGGAGCACGGCGAGCGGGGAATCGGCCGGGGCCTGTTCGGAGGCCCAGGCGGCGAAGTCGTAGACCTCGTGCAGGGGGTCCTGGCCGCTCTCGGGGTGGCTCTCGGCGAGCTGGGCGGTCATCAGGTGGTGGGCCTGGTGGTGCTCGGGGTGGCGGGCGCGGATCTCCTCGAAGTGCCGGGCGGCTTCCTCCCGCGCACCGTCCTGCCCCTGCGAGCCGCGTGCGCCGTCGAGCATCAGCAGGCCCAGCCAGGGCGTCGGGTCCGCGGAGTCGAGCCGGGTGGCGGCGAGGCAGGCTTCCCGGGCCCGCTCGGGGGCCCCGGCGGGCGCATTGGGGCGCAGGGCGCGGGCGACCGAAGCGCAGGCGAGGAGCGTGGCGGCGTCGGTGCTGTCGGGTTCGGCGAGGAGCCAGTCGTCGGCCCAGCCGAGGGCGGACGGCGCCGCGGCGAGGGCGACGACGCGGTGTCCCCTGCGGTCCCAGTCGGTACCGGTCGCGGCGAGGAGGGTACGCACCCTGGTCCACCGGCCCTGCTCGAACTGCCCTCGCACTTCGATGAGTTCGTCGTCGTCGAGGGCCGGGTCGAACGAGTGGTCCGAGCGACCGCCCCTTCGGCGGGAGCGGCCCAGGGGCGGCGGAGGCGGGGACATCCGCAGACTTCTTTCGACGCGGTGTGCGAGCAAATGATCGCGCACAGCAAACCGGTAGGTAACGCTCCGAGTCAAGGGGTGACCTTCGCCAACTCCTCTCACTTCCGCCACAGTTGGCCGGAAGCGTCCCGGTCGGGAGAGGTTCGTGCAGCTCACCGCGGGTGCCGGGGGCGCACGGAGTGACGCGTGCCACACTGGCGTCATGGAGAATCGTGAACCTCTCAAACCACTCCTCTTCGTCTTCCCGGGGCCGCTGCGCGACCAGTTGGTCGCCGCGGTGCTCGCCGGTGCGAAGGTGTCCACGTCCGGTCTGCTGGCCGAGTACGAGGCCGAGAAGGAGGAGTTGCCGCCGGTGGGCGAGCGGTCCGCGCTGATCGACTCGGACGGGCGGGAGGTCGCCGTGGTGGAGGTGACGGACGTCCGCGTGGTACGGCTCGGCGACGTGGATCTCCAGCACGCGATCGACGAGGGCGAGGGCTGGACGACGGTCGCCGAATGGCGTGCCTCGCACGAGCGCTTCTGGCACGGCGAGGAGATGCGGGAGGCGCTCGGCGACCCGGATTTCACGGTCGACGACGACACGATGATCGTCGCCGAGCGGTTCCGGGTGGTGGAGGTGCTGGAGCCGCTGGGGTGAGCGGCGTGGAGGGGCGGCGGGCGGGGGCAGGTAGGCAGCCGCTGCCCGGGGGCCCGCCCCCCCTGCCCCCCTGCCCGCCCTAGCCGACCGCCTCCGCCGCCGCCCGGCCCGCCGCCCGGCCCGAGAAGATGCAGCCGCCGAGGAACGTGCCTTCCAGCGACCGGTAGCCGTGGACTCCGCCGCCGCCGAAGCCTGCCGCCTCCCCCGCCGCGTACACCCCGGGCAGCGGGCTGCCGTCCGCCGCGAGGACGCGTGAGGACAGGTCCGTCTCCAGGCCGCCCAGCGACTTGCGGGTGAGGATGTTGAGGCGCACCGCGATCAGCGGGCCCGCCTTCGGGTCGAGGATGCGGTGCGGCTTCGCCGTACGGATCAGCTTGTCGCCCAGATAGGCGCGGGCCCCGTGGATCGCCGTGACCTGGAGGTCCTTGGTGAAGGGGTTGGCGATCTCGCGGTCGCGTGCGGTGATTTCGCGGCGCAGTCCGTCCTCGTCGATGAGGCCGTCGCCGGTCAGCGCGTTCATTCCGCGTACGAGGGCGCCGAGGTCCTTCTCGACGACGAAGTCCACGCCCTTGTCCATGAACGCCTTGACGGGCGCCGGTACGTCGGCGCGCGCCCGGCCGATCACGTCGCGGACCGACTTGCCGGTGAGATCCGGGTTCTGCTCGGAGCCGGAGAGCGCGAACTCCTTGCCGATGATCCGCTGGTCGAGGACGAACCACGTGTAGCCGTGGCCCGACTTCATGATGTGGTCGAGGGTGCCGAGCGTGTCGAAGCCGGGGAAGAGCGGGACCGGGAGCCGCTTTCCGCGGGCGTCCAGCCAGAGGGACGACGGGCCGGGGAGGATACGGATGCCGTGCTTGGCCCAGATCGGGTTCCAGTTCTCGATGCCCTCGGTGTAGTGCCACATCCGGTCGCGGTTGATGTGGTGCGCGCCCGCCTCCTCCGCGATCCCGAGCATCAGTCCGTCGACGTGGGCGGGGACGCCGGAGAGCATCTTCTCGGGCGGGGTACCGAGCCGCTCGGGCCACTGGGACCGTACGAGGTCGTGGTTGCCGCCGATGCCGCCGGAGGTGACGATCACGGCCTGGGCCTTCAGTTCGAAGGTGCCGGTGGCTTCGCGGCTGCTCGCGGTGCCGCGCTCCGCTCCGCTCGGTCCGAGGATCTCGCCGGTGACCGTGTCGACCGTCCCCGCCGAGCGGCCGAGGCCGGTGACCCGGTGGCGGAAGGCGAAGCGGACGAGGCCCTTGGCTACGCCCTCGCGCACCCGGCGCTCGAAGGGGGCGACGACGCCCGGCCCGGTGCCCCAGGTGATGTGGAAGCGGGGGACGGAGTTGCCGTGGCCGGTGGCGTCGTATCCGCCGCGCTCCGCCCAGCCCACGACAGGGAAGAACCGCATTCCCTGGGCGTGCAGCCAGGACCGTTTCTCGCCGGCCGCGAAGTCGACGTACGCCTCCGCCCACTTCCGTGGCCAGTGGTCCTCCTCGCGGTCGAAGCCCGCGGTGCCGTACCAGTCCTGGAGGGCCAGCTCGTGGCTGTCCTTGATCCTCATCCGGCGCTGCTCGGGCGAGTCGACGAGGAACAGGCCCCCGAAGGACCAGTGCGCCTGGCCGCCGATGGACTGCTCGGGTTCCTGGTCGAGCAGGATCACCGAACGTCCCGCGTCGACGAGCTCGGCGGTCGCCACCAGCCCCGCGAGCCCTGCCCCGATCACGATCACATCAGCGTCGTACGCCATGGGATTCCGTCCTTGTCACCAAGTTACTCGTGCGTCAGATCTTGGGTTCGGGCCGCGGCCACGTCAACCGTCCGGCGCCGCCGGCCGGGTGCTGTTGGATGGACGGCATGACTCCTGCTGACGAGATCCTGGACATCGTCGACGAGAACGACGAGGTCGTCGGACAGGCCACGCGCGGCGAAGCGACCGCGCGGGGCCTGCGCCACCGCTGCGTCTTCATCGAGGCGCGGGACGCGCAGGGGCGGCTGTTCGTGCACCGCAGGACCGCCACCAAGCTGGTTTTCCCCTCGCACTACGACATGTTCGTCGGCGGAGTCGTGGGCGCGGGCGAGTCCTACGACGAGGCGGCCCTGCGCGAGGCCGAGGAGGAGCTGGGTGTCACCGGGCTCCCCCGCCCCGAACCGCTGTTCACGTTCCTGTACGAGGACGGCCACCACACGTGGTGGTCGTCCGTCTACCAGGTGCGGTGCGAGCTGCCGGTGCGTCCGCAGGCCGAGGAGGTCGCCTGGCACACCTTCCTGACCGATACGGAACTGGAGCGGCGGCTCGGCGACTGGACGTGGGTCCCGGACGGGCTGGAGACGTACCGGCGGCTGAGGGCCTTCCGGGCACGCTCAGCCGTGCCCGGAGCTGCGGATCAGGGCGGATAGGGTTCCCGGCGTGAACGAATTCGTGCGGGGTCTGCGGTTGTGGTTCGAGCCGCAGCGGCTCCGCGAAGAGGGTGACACCCCCGACTACCGCTTCTCCCTCGCCAACGAGCGCACCTTCCTCGCCTGGCTCCGTACGGCTCTCGCGCTGATCGGCGGAGGTTTCGCCGTCGCCCAGTTCCTCCCCGATCTGGCCTGGGGCGTGCGGACCTGTCTGGCACTCGCCCTGCTCGCCTCCGGTGTGCTCTGCGCGCTGCACGCGGTCAACCACTGGGTGCGGTGCGAGCGGGCCATGCGCCGGGGTGAGGACCTGCCGGTCTCCCGCTTCCCGACCCTGCTGAGTCTCGCGATCGCCGCCGTCGCCCTGGCGATGGTGGTGGTGGTCCTCTTCGGCTGGGACTCCTGATGTCCGCCGAGGAGCGGGACCCCGGCCTCCAGCCGGAGCGGACCAGACTTGCCTGGCGCCGCACCACCCTGTCCTGCACGGTGGTCGCCACCCTGGCGGGACGCCAGGCGCTGCACCACGGGACGGGCCCGGCGGCCGTGATCGCCGTGGGCCTGAGCGTGCTGGCCTGGCTGGGTTTTCTGCGGGTGGCGCATCTGCGGGTGACGGCGATGGGGACGGCGAGACCGCGGCCGATGTCGCCGCGCAGCGCGCTGGCATCGGCCGCGTGCACGGTCGCGCTGGCGGTGTTCGCCGCCGCCATGCTGTTCTGAGGCGGGCCGCTCAGCTTTCCCATTCCACGGCGACGATGATCTTTCCGCGGGTGCGGCCCTCCTCGTTGAGCCGGTAGGCGTCGGCGGCCAGTGCGAGCGGGAAGACCCGGTCCACATGGACCCGGACGATGCCCTGTTCGGCCAGCTCCGCCAGGTGGGCCAGGTCCGTGGCGTCGGGCCGGACGAATGCGTACTTGCCCCCGTAGGAGAAGACCTCGGCGTCCGCGACGGAGGCCAGGCGACCCTCGGGCGTGAGCGTGTCGGCGGAGGCGCGCAGCGCGTCGCCGCCGATGGTGTCGAAGGCCGCGTCGATGCCGTCGGGGGCCAGGGCCCGCAGCCGGTCGGTGAGCCCTTCGCCGTACTCGACGGGTTCCGCGCCCAGCTGCCGTACATGGTCGTGGTTGTGCGGGCCGGCCGTGCCGATGACCCGGCAGCCCGCGTGCCGGGCCAGCTGCACGGCCATCGAGCCGACGCCGCCGGCCGCCGCGTGCACGAGCACCGTCTCCCCGCTGCGGATCTTCAGTGTCCGGTGCAGCACCTGGTACGCGGTGAGCCCGGTCAGCGGCAGGCCCGCAGCCTCCTCGAAGCTCAGGCTGAGCGGCTTGCGGGCCAGGGTGCGTACGGGTGCGGCGACGTACTCGGCGAACGTACCGCGGGAGAGGAAGTCCTCCCGTACGTACCCGATGACCTCGTCGCCCACCGCGAACTCGTCCACGGCGACGCCGGGTTGCACGACCACTCCGGAGACGTCCCAGCCGGGGATCACCGGGAATACGGCTTCCAGACCGGTCTGGAGGTAACCCTCACGGGCCTTCCAGTCGACGGGGTTGACGGACGCGGCCCGCACCTTCACCAGCACCGCGTCGGGGCCGACCTTCGGGTCGGGCCGCTCGCCGTACTCCATGACGTCGGCCGAGCCGTACCTGCTGTAGCTGATCGCCTTCATCTAATGACCATCGACGCGGGTCAGGGTCACCGCAACTCGGACCTCTCACCAGCGTGGGACCGGCGGCGCCGTCCAGTGCGGTTCGGCCTCCCGCATCGCCGCGGCGTCGTCGCGCTCCCGCATCCTGCCGTCGTCGTCGAGCCAGCGCCGGTGCAGGACGGCGAGGCGCTCGCGGTCCAGTTCGACGCCGAGGCCCGGGGCGTCGGAGACCGTCAGCCGGCCGTCCTCGAAGACGTGGCGGGCGGTGATGACGTCCTCGGTCTGCCACGGGTAGTGGCTGTCGCAGGCGTAGTCGAGGTTGGGCACGGTGGCCGCGACGTGGGTCATCGCGGCGAGACTGATGCCCAGGTGGGTGTTGGAGTGCATGGACAGGCCGACGCCGAAGGTGCGGCAGATCGCGGCCAGCTCCCGGGTGCGGTGCAGCCCGCCCCAGTAGTGGTGGTCGGAGAGGACGACCTGAACCGCGTCGCGGGCGAAGGCGTCGGGGAGTTCCGCGAGCGTCGTGACGCACATGTTCGTGGCAAGCGGCACGTCCGTGCCCGCGGAGACCGCGGCCATGGCATCCGTACCGCTCGCCGGGTCCTCCAGGTATTCGAGTACGCCCTTGAGCCGGTCCGCGACGTACAGCGAGGTCCCGACGGACCAGGCCCCGTTGGGGTCCAGGCGCAGCGGCCGCCCTGGGAACGCCTCGGCGAGCGCCTCGATCGCGGCGATCTCCTGGTCCGGCTCGAAGACGCCGCCCTTGAGCTTGAAGGAGGAGAAGCCGTGCTCGCGGGCGAAGCGCCGGGCCTGGCGGACGACTCCGGCCGGGTCCAGCGCCGCGCCCCAGTCGTCCCGCTCGCCCGCCCCGGGGTGGGCGGCCCAGCGGTAGAAGAGGTAGGCGCTGTACTCGACGGCGTCCCGGACCCTGCCGCCGAGCAGGGCGTGCACGGGCAGGCCGAGGGTCTTGCCGAGCGCGTCCAGGCAGGCGACCTCGAAGCCGGAGACGACGGAGAGCCGCAGTTTGTCGACGGTCTGCACGCCGCGCAGCCCGCCCGCGTCGACCCGCTCGTCGACGGACCGTGAGTCCCCGCACACCTCGTCGGCGAGCGCGAACAGGCCGTTCACATCGCTGACCGGGCGGCCGGGCAGTGCCTGGGCGAGCGGCCGGGCGAGTCCGAGGTACTCGCCGTCGCCGTACGTCTCTCCGATGCCCGTCACTCCGCCGCGTGTGACGACTTCCACGATGAGACGCGGGGTGTACGGCTGGTGGACGCCCTGGGTGTTGAGGAGGGGCGGATCGGCAATGAGGATCGGAGTGAGACGGACTTCGTCGATCAGCAGGGCTGTATCCATACGTGAACCCTATTCATGGATGAGTCCGGACGCCAGAGTCCGTAAGGATGTCGGGCCGGATCGGGTCCACCGATTCCGGGAGTTCACTGGACGACATACCGACTGGTCGGCATCATGGGCACCGATCGTTCTGACGCCCCGGAGGTGCGCACCATGAGCCCAGTCCACCCGCCAGGTCTCGACCCCGACCTGCTGCGCGGCTACCTCGACCGCGAGCGGCCGGGGCTGGTGAGCGGACCGCTCGAAGCCCGGCTGATCGAGGGCGGGCGCTCGAACCTCACGTACATCGTCAGCGACGGCACCCGCCGGTGGGTCGTCCGCCGGCCCCCGCTCGGCCACGTCCTGGCCACCGCGCACGACATGAAGCGGGAGCACCGGGTCATCAGCGCCCTGCACCCGACCGGCGTGCCGGTCCCGGAGCCGGTACTGCTGTGCGGGGACGACTCGGTCATCGGATCACCCTTCTACGTCATGGAGTACGTCGAGGGGACCCCCTACCGCACGGCCGAGCAGCTCGCCCCGCTCGGCGCCGACCGCACCCGGGCCGCGATCCTCGGCCTCGTCGACACCCTGGTGGACCTCCACGCCGTGGACCCGGAGTCCGTCGGGCTCGGCGACTTCGGCCGCCCGGAGGGCTTCCTGGACCGCCAGCTGCGCCGTTGGGGCAAGCAGCTGGACGCCTCCCGCAACCGCGACCTCGCCGGAATCGACGAGCTGCACTCCGCGCTGGGCCGCGCGCTCCCCGACTCCCCCGCAGCGACCGTGGTGCACGGCGACTACCGCCTGGACAACGTCCTGATCGGCCCGGACGACGAGATCAAGGCCGTCCTCGACTGGGAGATGTCGACCCTCGGCGACCCGCTGACCGACCTGGGCCTCCTGGTGATGTACAGCTCCGACCTCGATCTGCCCGAGTCCCCCGTGTCCACCACGAGCGGCGCGGCGGGCCATCCCACCCCCGCGGAGCTGATCGAGCGCTATGCCGCCCGCTCCGGCCGCGACACCTCCGCCATCTCCTGGTACACGGCGTTCGCCTGGTTCAAGCTCGCCGTGATCCTGGAGGGCATCCACTACCGCTACACCCTGGGCCAGACCGTCGGCGGCGGCTTCGACCGCATCGGCGACCTCGTCCCCGTCTTCATCGAGCACGGTCTCACCACCCTCCAGGAAGGCTGAGTTACCCCATGGACTTCGCATTCGACGCCCGGACCGAAGAGCTGCGCACCAAGCTGCTCACCTTCATGGACGAGCACGTGTACCCGGCCGAGAAGACCGCCGAGGAGCAGCGCGCGGAGCTCGCCTCCCCGTGGGACACCCCGCGGATCGTGGATGACCTGAAGGCCGAGGCGCGCAGGCAGGGCCTGTGGAACCTGTTCCTTCCCGATGCCGGGTACGGTGCCGGGCTGACCAACCTCCAGTACGCCCCGCTGGCCGAGATCCTGGGACGCAGCCCGCAGTTGGCGCCGACCGCACTCAACTGCGGGGCGCCGGACACCGGCAACATGGAGGTGCTCTTCCAGTTCGGCACCGACGAGCAGAAGAAGCAGTGGCTGGAGCCGCTGCTCGCCGGGGAGATCCGGTCCGCGTTCGCGATGACCGAGCCGGAGGTGGCCTCGTCGGACGCCACGAACATCGAGACCCGGATCACGCGGGACGGCGACAGCTACGTCATCAACGGGCGCAAGTGGTTCATCTCGGGGGCGATGAACCCCGACTGCAGGATCTTCATCGTGATGGGCAAGACGGACCCCGAGGGCACCGACATCCGGCGCCAGCAGTCGCAGATCCTCGCCCCGCGCGACACCCCGGGGCTCGAAGTGCGGCGCGCCATGCAGGTGTACGGCTACGAGGACCACTCCCACGGCGGTCACGCCGAGGTCGTGTTCAACGATGTGCGGGTGCCCGTGACGAACCTGATCGGTGAGGAGGGCGGCGGCTTCGCCATCGCCCAGGCGCGGCTGGGCCCGGGCCGCATCCACCACTGCATGCGGCTCATCGGGATGGCCGAGCGGGCCATCGAGCTGATGTGCCGGCGGGCCGTGTCCCGTACGGCGTTCGGCAAGCCGCTCGCCCAGCAGGGCGTCGTGCAGAACTGGATCGCGGACGCCCGGGTCACCGTGGAGCAGCTGCGGCTGCTCGTACTCAAGACGGCCTGGCTGATGGACACCGTGGGCAACCGCGGGGCCCACACCGAGATCCAGTCGATCAAGATCGCCACCCCGCGCGCGGTGGTCGGCATCCTCGACCAAGCGGTGCAGCTGCACGGCGCGGGCGGGGTCAGCCAGGACTATCCGCTCGCCGAACTGTGGTCGGCGGCCCGGACGTTGCGCCTGGCTGACGGCCCGGACGAGGTGCACCAGCGGTCGCTGGCGCGCCGCGAGATCAAGAAGTACCTCTAGTCACGCGTGGCGTTCGGGGAGGCGCGTGCTGCGCGCCTCCCCGGACGGCTCACAAGGTGTGGCCTGGTTGGACGGATCAGAAGGTGAGCTTCCAGCTGTCGACGAAGCCGGTGTCCTGCGCGGCCACGTCCTGCACCCGGAGCCTCCAGGTGCCGTTCGCCGCCTCGGCCGACGCGTTGACCGTGTAGCTCGTGATCACGTTGTCGGCGGAGTCGCTGCTGCTCGAGTTCTTCAGCCGGTAGGCCGTGCCGTCGGGGGCGAGCAGGTCGATGACCAGGTCACCCCGGTAGGTGTGCTTGATGTCCACGCCGACCTGGAGAGCGGCGGGGGCGTTGCCGGTGCGGCCGGACACCGCGAGCGGCGAGGTCACAGCGGCCCCGTTGTCGGGCACGCTCACATCGGTGGTCGTCGAGTAGACGTCACCGGCCGGCGGGGTGACCGTACCGGCGGAGAGGGTCCAGATCGCGTGGGCGACGGCGTCGCTGTTGCGGTCCAGGGCGGTGTCGTTGATGTTGGCCGTGGTGTCGCACGAGGAGTGGTAGCAGCGGTCGAACGACTGCCCCGCCGTGCCGCCCCACTTCTGGGCCTGAGCGCTCGACTTGGTGTTGCTGGCCCCGGTGAACAGACCGCCGACCGGCACGCCCGCGGTCTTGAACGGGGCGTGGTCGGAGCGCCCGTCGCCCTCCGTCTCGATCTCGGTCGGTACGGACAGGGCCGCGTAGTAGTCCTTGAAGGTCTTCTCGATGACGGGGTCGTCGTCGTAGACGAAGTAGCCGGGGTTCGGCGAGCCGATCATGTCGAAGTTGAGGTAGCCGCTGAGCTTGGAACGCTCGGTCGTCGGAAGGTTGTTGACGTAGTACTTGGACCCGACGAGCCCCAGCTCCTCCGCGCCCCACCAGGCGAACCGCAGGTGCTTGTCCGGTGCCAGCTGGGCGCGCGAGACGGCGAGCGCGGTTTCGAGTACGGCGGCGGAGCCCGAGCCGTTGTCGTTGATGCCGGCGCCCGAGGACACGGAATCGAGGTGCGAGCCGGCCATCAGGACCTGGTTGGGGTCTCCGCCGGGCCAGTCGGCGATCAGGTTGTAACCGGTGGCGCCGCCGGAGGTGAACTGCTGGAGGGCCGTGGTGTATCCGGCCGCGTCGAGCTTGGCCTTCACATAGTCGACGGACGCCTTGTAACCCGCCCTGCCGTGCGCCCTGTTGCCGCCGTTGGCGGTGGCTATCGACTGCAACTGGGTGAGGTGGGCCTTGACGTTGGCGAGCGGGATGTCGGGGGCGGCAGCGGCCTGCGGGGCCGCGGCCCCGCTCGGGTCCGCCGCCTGCGCCGCCGGGGCGGCGGTGGCGAGCAGGGCGACGAAGGCGAGTGCGGCGGCTGCCTGGGATCTGCGCAGCGCGAAGCGGGTGGGGATCATTTCGGGGCTCCGGATTCCGTTCGGGGACTGACGGAACGTGCGGGGGGTGACCCGGCCGCGCCGTGCCCGACCGGGTCCTGGAGCTACTGGTGCGACGTGCGTGACCGATGGTCAACTGCATGACCGTGCACCGTCAAGAGCGGGAACCGGACATGGCCGTTCGATAAACGGACCGTGCGCTCCCCGGGGCCGGGAAGCGCACGTGAATGTCCTCGCGGGGGCGAGAGGCCCTGGGCCGTGTCCGGCCTACGGGCGAAGGGCGCGCAGCAGCAGGTCCGCCAGATGATCGGCGACCTCCTGCTGGCTGAGCGGCCCGTCGGGGCGGTACCAGGTGGACAGGTGGTGGACCGAGCCGAAGTGGTAGTCGACCACGAGGTCCGCCGGAGTAGCCGTGGAGAACACCCCGGTCTTCTGGCCCTCTTCGACAAGTGCCCGGAAACGCTCGTGGTAGCGGCGCCGCTCCACGCGTACCTGCTTGTTCTTCTCGGGGCTCAGATGGTGCATCGAGCGGAAGAAGATCGAGGCGTCGTCGAGGTTCTCGATGGTGGTCACGACCACGTCGGCCGCCGCGTCCCGCAGGCGCCGCTCGATCGGCGCGTCGGCGTTCGCATAGGCGTCGAGCCGCTCCTGCTGGAGCCGCAGCACCCGGGCGTACACCTCGTGGAGGAGGTCCTCCTTGGAGCCGAAGTAGTGGTAGAGCGCCCCCTTGGTGACTCCCGCCGCCTCGACGATCTCCTGGACCGAGGTGCGGTCGTAGCCGCGCTCGGCGAAGAGCCGGGTGGCGGCGGCCAGCAGCCTCTGAGGGACGGGAGTGCCGTTCCCGTCCGTCGCCTTGGCCATTGCCGCCACCTGCCTTCCGTACACATGCGTGAACTGTTCTAACGGGGGGAACGCAGTTCCCGCCTGAGGATCTTCCCACTAGCCGTCTTGGGGAGCTCCGTCAGGATCTCCACCTCGCGCGGGTACTTGTACGCGGCGAGCCGTTCCTTGCAGTACGCGCCCAGTTCCTCCGGGCCCGCCCCGGCCCCCGGCCGCAGGCTGACGTAGGCCCGGACGGTCTCGCCGCGGTAGGGATCGGGGACGCCCACGACGGCCGCCTCACGGACCGCCGGATGGGTGTAGAGCACGTCCTCGACCTCGCGCGGCCACACCTTGAAGCCGGAGGCGTTGATCATGTCCTTCTTGCGGTCGACGACGTAGAGCCAGCCGGCCGCGTCCATGAAGCCGATGTCGCCGGTGCGCAGTTCGCCGTCCGGGAAGGCGGCGGCCGTGGCCTCGGGAAGGTTCCAGTACCCCCTGACGACCTGGGGCCCGCGCACGACGATCTCGCCCTGCTCCCCGAAGGGCACCTCCTGGCCGTTCTCGTCGAGGATGCGGACGACGGTGTCCGGTCCCGGGACACCGACCGAGAGCGTGCCGGACGCCGGGTCGACAGGGGCTTCGCGCTCCGGCGGTACGGAGGCGCAGGGGGCCGTGCACTCGGTGAGTCCGTAGCCGTTGCGGATGTACGGGCCGAAGCCCGCCCGGAACTTCTCCACCAGCGCGGGCGGCAGCGGAGCGCCGCCCGAGGAGATCACCTGGAAGGAGGCGAAGTGCTCCGGCGTGACGCCGGGGTGGGCGGCGAGCGCCATGAAGGCGGTCGACGGGCCGACGGTGTAGGCGGGGCGGTGTTCGGCGAACGCTTCGAGGACGACGCTCGTCTCGAAGCGGTAGGCCAGGACCAGGGTGCCCGCGTTGGCGACGCAGGCGGCGAGCTGGCACACCATGCCGGTGATGTGGAAGAGCGGGGCGAGCGCGAAGTAGGCGGAGCCCTCGGCGATGGGGTGACCGGTGCGCTGCCGCTCGGCGTTGACCATGATGTTGCCGTGGGAGTTCATGGCGCCCTTGGGGGTGCCGCTGGTCCCCGAGGTGTAGCTGATCAGTGCCACGTCGGCGGCGCCGAGCTCCCGGTCCGCCGGGGCGGCGAGGCCCTGGCGGGCGACGGTGACCAGGTCGTCGGCCCAGTCGTCCTCACTCGGCGCGGGAAGCCGCTCGAAGCCCAGGACGCGGGGGTCGTTCTTCGTCTGGAGGTCCAGCTCGCAGGCGGTGACGGCGATCCGTACGCTCGGGGCCGCCTCCGCGGTGGCCCGCAGGTAGGAGTCCCAGGCCCGGTCCGAGCACACCAGCGCGCTCACCTCGGCGTCCTTCAGTACGTGACCGACCTCGCCGGACTTGTACATCGGGTTGAGGGGGACGACGGTGGCGCCCGCCTTCCAGGCGCCGAGCAGCGCGATGACGAACTGCGGGGTGTTCTGGAGCATGATCGCGACGCGGTCGCCCTGCCGCAGCCCCCGGGCCGCGAGGTGTCCGGCGACGGAGTCCGAGAGCGCGTCCGTCTCGCGGTAGTCGAGGCGCCCGTCGAAGTAGGCGAGCGCCGGGTGTCCGGGCGCGCGCGAGACGGCCGCGCGGAACGCGTGCACCAGCGTCTCCGCCGGGGTCACGGGGGCGCGCTGGGCCTCGCTCAGCAGCGCGAGCCACGGCTTGGCCGCGTAGATCGACTCGGTCATGCGCCGGCCCCCTCCCACTTCTGCTGGAGGTGGTTCATGCTGCCGAGCCAGTGGTCGGGGTCCTTGGCGCGGGCCCGGTAGTACCCGGCGACCTCGGGGTGCGGCAGGACGAGGAAGCGGTCCTGCTCGATGGCGTCGAAGAGCGCGTCGGCGACGGCCTCCGGCTCGATCGCGCCGGGGGTCAGCACGAGCTCGCCCGCCGAGCCCGCGGCGGTCAGCATGTCCGTACGGACGCCCTGGGGGCAGATCGCGTGGACCTTGACGCCCCGGTGCCGGTAGGTCAGCGAGAGCCACTCGGCGAAGGCGACCGCGCCGTGCTTGGTGACGCTGTACGGCGCCGCGCCGATCATCGTGAGCAGCCCGGCGGCGGATGCGGTGGACACGAAGCGGCCGCTGCCGCGCTCCAGCCAGTCCGGGAGCAGGGCCTTCGCGGCGCGTACGTGGGCCATGACGTTGACGTCCCAGGCCGCGGCCCAGACCTCCTCGTCGGCGAACGCGTCTCCGGGCGAGGCGAGCCCCGCGTTGGCGCAGTAGACGTCCACCGTGCCGTCGAGCGCGTCGCGGGCGGCGTCCACGATCTGCGAGGCGTCGCCCGCGACCGCGGTGCCGCCGATCTCCTCGGCGAGCGCCTTGATCCTGCCGATGTCGAGGTCGTTGACGACGACCCGCGCACCCTCCGCGGCGAATTTGCGGGCCAGGGCGGCACCGATGCCGCCTCCGGCTCCTGTGACCACTACGCCAGCGCCCTGCACCGTACTCATCGGATCCCGCCTCTCTCAGCCGACTGCACCGGCAGACTAACCAGTCGGTATGTGATCCGGGAAGGGGTAGGCGCGAGGACGGGGAATCTACGCGGGTCCGGGTCGTTCCGTGCGGCCCGCGCCCGCGCTAGCGTGCGTGACCATGACAGTCGGCGCGATCATGGAGGTTGACGAATGAGCCTGTCCAGACGTGGTTTGCTTCACGCCGGCGGCGCCGTGGGAGCCCTCGCCGTCACAGCGGCCGGGACCGGGAGCGCCTCCGCCCTCACGGGACGGGGTTCCGGGCGCGGCGGTGTCCGTACCGGGTTCGACCGGCTGGCCGCCGACGGCTACCGGCTGCTGAAGGGGCAGAAGGCGGGCATCGTCACCAACCCGACCGGGATCACTGCCGACGCACGCCACGTCGTCGATGTGATGCACCCCGACGACCGGGTGAATCTGACGGCGGTCTTCGGTCCCGAGCACGGTTTCCGGGGCACGGCGCAGGCGGGCGGCTCCGAGGGCCGCTACGACGACCCCGCGACCGGGCTGCCCGTCTACGACACGTACCTGAAGAGCGGTCAGGCACTCGCCGACATCTTCACCGCCTCGGGCGTGGACACGGTCGTCTTCGACATCCAGGACGCGGGTGCCCGCTTCTACACGTACATCTGGACCCTGTACGACTGCATGCAGGCGGCGGCTCTCGCGGGCAAGCGGTTCGTCGTGCTCGACCGGCCGAACCCGGTGACCGGCCGGGCCGCGCTCGGGCCCGTCATGGAACCGGCGTTCGCGACGTTCGTGGGCCGCCGGGAGATCTCCCAGGCGCACGGCATGACCGTCACCGAGCTGGCCCTGCTGTTCAACGCCGAGTTCCTGGCCGAACGGCCGGTGGAGCTGGACATCGTCACGATGTCCGGGTGGCGGCGTGCGGACTTCTTCGACGAGACCGGACTGCCGTGGGTGCCACCGAGCCCCAACATGCCGACGCCGGAGACGGCGCTCGTCTACTCCGGGACGTGTCTCTTCGAGGGCACGAACCTCTCGGAGGGGCGGGGCACGACCCGCCCGTTCGAACTGCTCGGCGCGGAGGGCGTCGACCGCCGCTGGGCGGCCGCCGCCAATGCGCTGGACCTGCCGGGGGTGGCGTTCCGCGAGGCGTACTTCGCGCCGACGTTCTCCAAGTTCCAGGGCAGGACGGTCGGCGGCGTACAGGTGCACGTCCAGGACCGGGCGGTCTTCGACCCGGTCCGTACCGGCATCGCGCTGCTCGTGACGGCGAAGCAGTCCTGGAGTGGTTTCGCTTGGCGCGCGGACAACTGGATCGACAAGCTGACCGGCAACACCCGGGTCCGCACGATGATCGACGCGGGTGCCGGTACCGATGAGGTCGTCGGAGCCTGGGAGGCGGACCTGGCGGCGTTCCGCGCGGTCAGGAAGCAGTACCTCCAGTACCGCTGAACCAGGCCCGCCGGGCGGGTCCGCGCACCGGACCCGCCCGGCGGTCACGCCCTCCCGGACCCGCACCGCCCCGACCGGTCCGTCTCAGGTTCTGGACGCGTCACTTTTGAATGGAGCCGAATCGGGCAGCCGTACGTCCCATTACGAGACGCCGAAGTACGAGCGACGGAGGTGGCAGTGACATGGCCGGTTTCCGGAGTCTTGCGAGACAGGTCCGCGATCCGCGGGGTGATCTGGCATTGCGGAGGTACTCGCTCCGAAAATGCCTCGAACGGTTCGCCCCCTACGGTCACCGGGCCACCTGGGACCATCTGTGCGCCCGGCACGGGATCGAACCCGAGGACAGGGCGCCCGACCCGGCGCGGCTGGTGGGCGCGCTCAAGGAACTGGAGGAGGCGCGGGCCGTCTGGCTCGCGTACGAGTCGGGGTTCGCCGAGCGGCGGCGGCGGGAGAAGCGCGACGGGCTGCGCCGCCCGGCCTCCTTCGACGACTGGCACCGGCGGACCTGGGGCGGCAACGGGATCGCGCGCTGCGAGGATCCGGGCGTCCACCCCTCCGAGCCGCTCGCCGAGGTTCTGGGGCGGCTGATCTCGGCCCTGGGATCGGAGCCGGGGACCGCCTGCCCGGTCTGCGCGGAGCGCGGCATCGCCTGGCGGCAGGAGCTGGAGCAGGAGCCGTGGTCGGGCCCGGTGTGCGGCGGCTGCGGGATCGTGGTGCCGCAGCACGTGCTGACACCCGGGGCGCTGGCGAGGGCCCGGCGGGTACGGCTGCACGGTCTGGCGTCGGCGGCCTGACAGGCGCCGCTCCTGCGCCGCGCCCGGCGACCGGCCGCGCCCGGGCGTGGCAGCGGTCCCTACGCGCAGCCGTCGCCCTCGGAGGAGGCCGGCTTCCTGCGCTCGGGCATCAGGCGGGAGCCCGCCATCCGCTCACCGGAGATGTCGTTCGGGTTGGAGAGCACACAGGCTTCCAGTGAGAGGCAGCCACAGCCGATGCAGTCGGTGAGGTGGTCGCGCAACTGGCCCAACTGCTTGATGCGCTCGTCCAGTTCGGTGCGCCACGTCTCGGAGAGCCGCGCCCAGTCGTCGCGGTTGGGGGTGCGCTCCTCGGGCAGTTCGGCGAGCGCCTCCCGGATGGTGGCCAGCGGAATGCCGACGCGCTGGGCCGCGCGCACGAAGGCGACGCGGCGCAGCGCGTCCCTGGTGTAGCGGCGCTGGTTGCCGCTGGTGCGCCGGCTGCTGATCAGGCCCTTGGCCTCGTAGAAGTGCAGGGCCGAGACGGCGGCGCCGCTACGCGCGGAGAGCTGGCCGACCGTGAGTTCATGGAGTGTCTGCGGGATCTGTGGCACCTCTCGAACCCTACTGGTCCTCCGTTGACAGGACAGCACTCACCCAAGGATGCTGAGCAAGCGCTTAGACATCAGGTGGCGCGTTCAGGGCAGAGAGCCGGAAGGCAGGGACCAGGAACATGGCAGAGCCGAAGATCTTCACGTCCGCACAGGAGTTGCGCGACGGAGTGGGTGAGCAGCTGGGCCACAGCGAGTGGCTGGAGATCGATCAGAAGCGGATCGACCAGTTCGCCGAGGCCACCGGTGACCACCAGTGGATTCACGTGGACCCCGAGCGCGCGGCCGCCGGGCCCTTCGGCACGACGATCGCGCACGGGTATCTGACGCTCTCGCTCCTGCCCGCGCTCGTCCCGCAGATCATGCGCGTCGAGGGCATGAAGATGGGCATCAACTACGGCACCAACAAGGTGCGCTTCCCCTCGACCGTCCCGGTGGGCTCGCGCCTGCGCGCCACCGCCGTGCTCAGGAGCGTCGAGGAGGCGGGCGGCGGCGTGCAGGTCACCGCGGTGGTCACCATCGAGCGCGAGGGCGGCGACAAGCCCGCCTGCGTCGCGGAGTCGGTGTCCCGCTACTACTTCTGAGCCGCGACCATCCGCAGCACGAGGTCGGCGTAGAGTGCGCCGACCTCGTCGGGCGTCCGGCTGCCCTGGGCGTTGAACCAGCGCGCCACGTCGATGCAGAGGGACAGCACGGCGAGCGTGGTGCCCGGGACGTCGGGGACGTCGAACTCCCCCGCCGCCACGCCCTCGCTGATGATCCGGCGCACCACCGCGTCGCTCTGCCTGCGCAGTTCGATGATCTCGGTGCGGTGCTCGTCGGACAGCGCGTCGAGTTCGTACTGCACGACGCGCGCCGTGGTGTACCGCTCGGCGTGCCACCGGACGAAGGACCGTACGGCGCCCGCGAGCCGCTCCGCCGCCGGACCGTCACCGCCGGCCTCGGCTTCCAGGAGTGCCAGGGCCCGGTCGTGACCGATCCTGCTGATCCGGTGGAGCAGCTCTTCCTTGGTCTTGTAGTGGATGTAGAGGGCGGCCGGGCTCATTCCCGCCCGGCCCGCGATGTCACGGGTGGTCGTCGCGTGGTACCCGCGTTCGGCAAAGGCTTCGACGGCGGCGACGAGAAGCCGCCGTGCCGCCTCGGGCGTGACCTCGCCCCACGGCGTGTCGTCGCCGGTGTCCTCCGCCGTGCTCATCGTCACTCGCCCCTTCCATCGGCAGGACGAACACCATACCCCGATCCTGAGCAAGCGCTTAGGGTCTGATGCGTCAGCGCTTCCGGAAGGGGTCGTGCTCGGCGAGGATCTTCTCCAGCCTGGCCTGGTCGACCCGGCTGACCAGCTGGCCCGCCTCCTGGCGGTCCCTGATGACCTTGGCCAGAGTGAAGCACGAAGTGACGAGGTAGAGGACGCCGATGGCGAGGAAGGCCCGCACCCAGGCATCCGCGTCGAGGAAGAAGATCCCGAGGGCCACCGCGCCCATCGCGACCCCGAAGGACGCGACGGCCTGGCCGTAGAAGGCCGCGGTGCCCTGCTGCTTGACCGAAGTTGTCTCACTCATGCGCCCCAGCTTCGGGGGTCGTGACGCGCACCACATCGGTCCGGATACTCAGCCCGGTACTCAGACGTCCGTTCGAGTTCCGGGCCGGAGTGCTCGGGTCAGAAGGCGGAGACCCCTGTCAGGGCGCGGCCGATGATGAGCTTCTGGATCTGGCTGGTGCCCTCGTAGAGCGTCATCACCCGCGCGTCCCTGACCAGCTTGCCGACCGGGTACTCGTCGATGTAGCCGTAGCCGCCGAAGACCTGGAGGGCGTTGTTGGCCGCACGGACGGCCGCCTCGGAGGCGAAGAGCTTGGCCGTGGACGCGGCGGTGGCGAAGTCCTGTCCCCGGTCGACGAGGTCGGCGACCCGCCACGTCAGCATGCGGGCCGCGTCGACGTCCACGGAGATGTCGCTGATCAGCTCCTGCACCAGCTGGTAGCCCGCGATCGGCTTCCCGAACTGCTCACGCTCGCCCGCGTAGCGCACGGCCGCGTCGAGGGCCGCCTGGGCGATGCCGACACAGCCCGCGGCGACCGACATGCGGCCCTTGGCCAGCGCGCTCATGGCGATCGAGAAGCCCTTGCCCTCGGGACCCATGAGCGCCGATGCGGGCACCCTGACGTCCTCCAGGACCACTTCGGCGGTGGCCTGGCCGCGCAGGCCGAGCTTGCCGTGGATGGTGCGGCGGGTCAGCCCGGGGGTGTCGGTGGGCACGAGGAAGGCGGAGACGCCCTTGTGGCCGGGGGTGTCGCTGGTACGGGCGAAGAGGAGCACCACGTCGGCCCAGGTGCCGTTGGTGATGAACATCTTGGTGCCGTTGATGACGTACTCGTCGCCATCCGCGACGGCCTTCGTCGCCAGGTTCCCGGCGTCGGAGCCCGTGCCCGGCTCGGTGAGCCCGAAGCAGCCGATCGCCTCGCCGGAGGTGAGGCGCGGCAGCCAGTGCCGCTTCTGCTCCTCGTCGCCCCAGGAGGCGATGGTCTTGGCGACCAGACCCAGTGAGACGGAGACGATGCCGCGCACCGAGGAGTCGCCGCGTCCGAGCTCCTCGGTGACCAGGCAGTACGCCAGGTGGTCGCCGCCGGAGCCGCCGTACTCCTCCGGGACGGTCAGCCCGAGGAAGCCGAGGGCGCCCAGCTTCTTCACGATCGACCTGTCGACATTCTCGGCCCGGTCCCACTCGACGACGTGCGGGGTGATCTCGCGCGCCACGAAGTCCACGGCGAGCCGCCTGACCGCTTCCTGCTCCTCGCTCAGCTCCAGGTTCATCTGTGCACCCCACTTTTAATTAGCACTGCTAGTTTCTTGTTGGCAGGGCCTACTATGTGCCGCATGGCCCGACCGCGCAAGCCCCTCCTCAGCAGAGAACGCATCATCGAGGCCGCGAGCGCGCTCGTGGACTCCGAGGGGCTCGACGCCGTCTCGACCCGTCGCCTCGCCGCCGGACTCGGCGTCAGCGGGCCCTCGCTCTACAACCACTTCCGCAACAAGGACGAGATCCTCGACGCGGTGGCCGACAGCGTCTCCGCGCAGGTCGACCTGTCGATGTTCGACGAGTCCGATGCCCGCGACTGGGCCGCCGCGCTGCACGACTGGGCGGTCTCCTACCGCGCGGCCCTCGCCGCGCATCCGCACATCGTCCCGGTGCTCGCCCAGGGCCCCGGCCGCCGCCCGGCCGGCCTGCGGGTCGCCGACGCCGCCTTCGGCGGCATGGTCCGCGCGGGCTGGCCGCCCGCCCAGGCGACGTACATCGGCGCGCTGATGCGGTACTTCGTCACCGGCTCGGCACTCGGTTCCTTCGCCCGCGGCTTCGTCGACGACGAGACGGCGTACGACCCCACCGACTATCCGCACCTGGGCCAGGCCCACCTGCTCGCCGACCGCCGCCAGCAGGTCGACGAGGGCGCCTTCGAGACCGGCCTGCGGGCGCTGCTCGACGGGCTCGCCCTCCAGTACGAGCAGATGGTGCGGGGCGGCGGCACGGTTCGGCGCACACCGAACCGCGGCTGACGCATCCTGGTCCGTATGGCACGCACGACACCCCCCGATCCGGCCGCGCCCCGGCTGGCCGCGCTCGCCGCGCTGCTCGCCGACGAGACCCGCGCCTCCTTCTGCCTCGCCCTGCTCGACGGCCGCGCCTGGACCGCCGGTGAGCTGGCCCGCCACGCCGGGGTGGCGCCGTCCACCACCAGCGAGCACCTTGGGAAGCTGGTCGCGGGCGGACTGCTGGCGGAGGAGCGCCAGGGCCGCCACCGCTATGTGCGGCTGGCCGGCGAACGCGTCGCGCACCTCGTCGAGGAACTCGCCGCCCAGGTCGCCCCGGACGGCCGGGAACGGCCGCGTGGCCTGCGCGCCGCGAGTGTCAGCAGCGCGCTGGCGCGGGGCCGCACCTGCTACGACCACCTCGCGGGGCGGCTCGGCATCACGATCACCGAAGCGATGACCGTACGGGGGCTGCTGCGCCAGGACACCGGGTTCGCGCTCACCGACGAAGGGCTCGGCTGGTTCGGCTCCCTGGGCATCAGCCTGGAGTCCGGGACCCGCCGGCCGCTCGTACGGGCCTGCCTGGACTGGACGGAGCGCAGGCCGCACCTGGCCGGTACCGCGGGCGCCGCCCTGTGCCGGCACGCGCTGGACACCGGCTGGTGCGTACGGATCGGCTCGGGGCGCGCGGTGAAGGCGACGCCCGACGGGGAGCGGGCCCTGGCCGAACTGCTCGGAATCGAAGCGGCGACTATTCGGTAGGTGCCGAAGCGTCCGGGCCTTACCGTCGTGCCCATGACTACGACTCCTGCCGCGCCGCCCACCGGCCGGGCCATACCGGCGCGTGACTGGCGCGCCCCCGCCGCGGCCTGCACCACGGTGCTGCTCTGGGCTTCCGCCTTCGTCTCCATCCGCAGCGCGGGCGAGGCGTACTCCCCCGGTGCGCTGGCGCTCGGCCGGCTGCTCGCGGGCACGCTGGTGCTGGGCGCGATCTGTCTCGTACGCCGAGAGGGGCTGCCCTCCCGTGCCGCGTGGCCCGGGATCATCGCGTCCGGGCTGCTCTGGTTCGGGCTGTACATGGTGGTGCTCAACTGGGGCGAGCAGGAGGTCGATGCCGGGACCGCCGCGATGGTGGTCAACATCGGGCCGATCCTGATCGCCCTGCTCGGTGCCCGGCTGCTCGGTGAGGGACTGCCGCGCCGGCTGCTGGCCGGCATGGCCGTCTCGTTCGCGGGGGCCGCGGTCGTCGGACTCTCCATGTCGGGGCACGGCGGTTCGTCGGTGCTCGGGGTGCTCCTCTGCCTGCTGGCCGCCGTGGCGTACGCGGGCGGCGTGGTGAGCCAGAAGCCCGCCCTGCGGAACGGCACCGCCCTTCAGGTCACCACCTTCGGCTGTCTGATCGGTACGGTCGCCTGTCTGCCGTTCTCCGGTGTGCTGGTCTCCGAGGCCGCCGACGCTCCCCTGCCGGCGACCCTGAACATGGTGTATCTGGGCGTCTTCCCGACCGCGCTGGCCTTCACCACCTGGGCCTACGCACTGGCCCGCACCACCGCGGGGCGGATGGGCGCGACCACCTACGCGGTGCCCGCGCTCGTGGTCCTCATGTCCTGGCTGCTCCTCGACGAGGTGCCCGCCCTGCTCACCATCGGAGGCGGTCTTCTCTGCCTGGCAGGGGTGGCGGTCTCCCGGCGGCGTCCGCAGACTGGCCTGGAGCAGACGCATCCGGCTGCCCTGTCGGTGGAAGGACCTCGTCATGACACGGAACGAGAGCAAGCCGACCGGCCGTAACAGCAAGCGGAAGCAGACCGGGCCCCCGGAGGGCGGCTCCGAACAGAGTCCCGAGGCCCTGGCCGCACGCTACGGCGGCCCGTACCTCGACAACTTCGACGTCGTCGACAGCGGGGACGACGACCCGGTACTGGTGACGCCCGACGGGCACGCCCGGGATGCCTGGCGCGAGGACTATCCGTACGACAGCAAGCTGGCCAGGCGCGACTACGAGAAGACCAAACGGATCCTGCAGATAGAGCTGCTCAAGCTCCAGCACTGGGTGAAGGAACGCGACGAACGGCTCGTGATCCTCTTCGAGGGGCGTGACGCGGCGGGCAAGGGCGGCACGATCAAGCGGTTCACCGAGCACCTCAACCCCCGTGGCGCGCGTGTGGTGGCGCTGGAGAAGCCCACGGAGCGCGAGAGGTCCCAGTGGTACTTCCAGCGCTATGTGGCGCATCTGCCGAGCGCCGGGGAGATCGTGCTGTTCGACCGCTCCTGGTACAACCGGGCCGGTGTGGAGCGGGTGATGGGGTTCTGCACCACCCGCGAGTACCTGGAATTCATGCACCAGGCACCGGACTTCGAGCGGATGCTCGCCCGCGACGGCATCCACCTGGTGAAGTTCTGGTTCTCGGTCTCCCGCAACGAGCAGCGCAACCGGTTCATGATCCGGCAGATCGATCCGGTACGCCGGTGGAAGCTGAGCCCGGTCGACCTCTCCTCGCTGGACAAGTGGGACGCCTACACGGAGGCGAAGGAGCTGATGCTCTTCCACACGGACACGGCGGACTCCCCCTGGACCGTGGTGAAGAGCAACGACAAGAAGCGGGCCAGGCTCGAAGCGATGCGGCACGTGCTGGCGCGCTTCGACTACCCCGGCAAGGACGCGTCGGTGATCGGTGTGCCGGACCAGCTGATCGTGGGTCCGGCCTCCCGGCTCTTCGAGCAGGGCGAGATGGACGCCCGGCTGCTCACTCCCGGACTGGCCGCGGTACGGGAAGGGAACTGAGCCCGTACCGCGCGGCAGCTACTGGAAGACGACGAGGGCCCGGCCGCCCTTGCCCGCGATCATGTTGTCGAAGGCCGCCGGGATACCGTCCAGGGCGATCCGCTCGGTGACCATCATCGAGAGGTCGAAGCGGCCCGCGCGGATGTGTTCGGCCAGGACGGGCAGGTCGCGCTCAGGGTCGCTGTTCCCGTACACGCATCCCGTCAGCGACCTGCCCCAGTGGAAGATCTCCAGCGCGTTGAAGGTCACCTCCTGGTCCTTGCCGCCGATGCCGACGACCGTGGTGCGGCCGCCGCGGCGGGTGGAGTCCCAGGCGGCGCGGATGGTGGCCGGGCGGCCGACGCACTCCACCGCGACATCCGCGCCCTGCCCGCCGGTGAGGCCGCGGATCTCCCTCGGGGTCCGGTCGGAGGCGACGACGTAGTCCGTGGCTCCGGCCCGCCGCGCCAGGTCCTCCTTCTCCGGCGAGACGTCGACGGCGATGATCTTCGACGCACCGGCGATCCGGGCGGCCTGGAGCACGGCGAGACCGACCCCGCCGATCCCGAACACGACGACGCTCTCGCCCGCGCGGACCCGGGCGGAGTGGTGGACCGCCCCGTATCCGGTGAGGACGGCACAGCCGAGCAGGGCCGCGTCGGTGAGCGGAATCCCGGCCGGGGCCGGCAGCACGCAGTTCGCGGCGACGACGGTCTCCTGGGCGAAGGCCGCCACGTTCAGGCCCGGGTGGAGTTCGGTGCCGTCGGCGGTGCGCGCGTGGATGTTCGCCGCGCCCTTCAGCGCGTTGGCGCACAGCCAGACCTCGCCGATCCCGCAGTGGTGGCAGTTCCCGCAGGAGGGCGCCCAGTTGAGGACGACACCGTCGCCGGGGGCGACGTGCGTGACGCCCTCACCGACGGCGAGGACCGTGCCCGCGCCCTCGTGGCCGAGGACGGCGGGCACCGGGAGCCGCATCGTGCCGTTGGTGAGGGACAGGTCGGAGTGGCAGACCCCGGCGGCGGCCAGGCTCACCCGCACCTGGCCGGGTCCTGGTTCCGGGAGTTCGATGTCGGTGATCTCCAGCGGAGCTCCGACGGCGGGCAGTACAGCGGCGCGGACCACGAACGGGCTCCTCGGTGATCGGAGGGTGCGGAGGGGTGGGTCGGAAAGGGTCGCTCAGAACTGCAGGGACTTGGTCTGGAGGTACTCGGCGAGGCCGTGCGGACCCAGCTCGCGGCCGACGCCGGACTGCTTGTAACCGCCGAACGGGGCCAGCGGGTTGAACCTGCCGCCGTTGATGTCGACCTGGCCGGTGTCCATCCGGCGGGCGAAGGCGACGGCCTCGGCGTCGTCGGCGCCCCAGACCGCCCCGGCGAGTCCGTACACGGTGTCGTTGGCGATGCGGAGGGCGTCGTCGACGTCCTCGTACTTCAGGATCGAGAGGACCGGGCCGAAGATCTCCTCCTGGGCGATGGTCATCTCGGTAGTGACATCGGCGAACACGGTGGGGCTGACGTAGTAGCCCGTCGCGTGCGGCGCTTCGGGGCCGCCGGCGACGAGCCTGGCGCCTTCCTCGATGCCCTTCTCGATGTAGCCCCGCACCCGGGCCTGCTGCTTGGCGTTGACCAGGGGGCCGACCCGCTCACCGGGCACGTACTTGGCGACCGCTGCCGCCGCGAGGGCGACGGCCTCCTCGTACCGCTCGCCGTCGACGAGCATCCGGGTCCACGCGCTGCACGTCTGGCCGGAGTTGGACATCACGTTGGCGACGCCCACGTTGACCGCCTTGGCGAGGTCGGCGCCGGGCAGGATCACGTTGGCCGACTTGCCACCGAGCTCCAGGGCGACGCGCTTGACCGCGGCGCCCGCCGTCGCGCCGATCCGCCGGCCGACGGCCGTGGACCCGGTGAACGAGACCAGGTCGACGCCCTCGTGCTCGGCGAGCGCCTGCCCGGCGACCGGACCGAGACCGGTGACCAGGTTGAAGACACCGGCGGGCAGCCCGGCCTCCTCGGTGGCCTCGGCGAAGAGCTGGGCGGTGAGCGGGGTGTCCTCGGCGGGCTTGAGGACGACCGTGCAGCCCGCGGCGAGCGCGGGGGCGACCTTGGCGACGATCTGGTGGAGCGGGTAGTTCCAGGGGGTGATCGCGCCGACGACGCCGACGGGCTCCAGCAGGACGGTGGAGTTGCCCAGCTTCTCCTCGAAGGAGTACGTGGCGGCCAGCTCGGCGTACGAACCGGCGACCAGGACGGGCACTCCCGCGTGCACCGCCTGCGAGAGGGCGAGCGGAGCGCCGAGCTCCGCGGTGACGGTCTCGGCGATCTCGTCCTTCCGGGCGGCCAGGACGTCGCGCAGGGCGGCGATCCGTGCGGCGCGCTCGGCGGGCGGGGTGGCGGCCCAGGCCGGGAACGCCGTGCGGGCGGCGCGTACCGCCGCGTCCACGTCCCCCGCCGTGCCCGCCGGAACATGGCCGATGACCTGCTCGTCCGCCGGATTCACGACCGCGATCGTGTCCGGTCCCTCGGCCGGGCGCCACTGGCCGCCGATGTACATCCCGTCATGGGCCTTCATGGGTTTCCTCCCGGGTTCGCGCTGCGTACCGCCGAAGTCGTCCGTCGTACGGCCGCCGTCCGAGTCCAAACTAGCGCCGTTAGTTTTTGGGCGCCAGGGACCTGCCGGAGACACCCGTCACTCCCGGCACCCGTGTCCCCCGTCCGAAACACGCCGGCACCCGTGGGCGACCCGGTATCCGCGGGTGGCCGCCGAGCGGGCCGCCACCGCTTCACCCACGACACGGCCGGCCCCCTGCACCGGCCGGACCGAACCCCTGCCCGGGGAGTTACACGTCCAGCCCCGGCACGTCCCTCGGCAGCGGGCAGACCCTTCTGCCGTGATGGTCGAAGACGTACAGGTGCGCCAGGTCGACCAGCAACGGCACCTGCGCACCGCGCCGCAACCGCATATCGGGTCCGGTGCGGACCACGAGGTCGCCGGCCGTGAGCGGCGGACGGTCGGGGCCGCGCGGCCCCTGCCGCTCGGGCCCCGGCTCGTCGAGGACGACGACGGGCCCGCTGACATGCCCGGCCGCCCGCTCCCGGAGCCGCTCCAGCACCCCCGCCCCCGTACCGCCACCGGCGCCGCCGCCCCCGCGACGCCGCCGCACACCGGGCCGCGGCCTGGCCGATTCCAGCTCGGGCACCACGGCCGGCTGCGAGCCGGTGCTGAGGTGGACGAGCGCCTCGTGCCCCTGGTACTCCACGTGCTCGACGATGCCGCTGAGAGCCACCTCGCCGGGCCGGGCGTGGCTGGGCGGCGCGATCCGCGCCGCCTCGGAGCGCAGCCCCACGATGATCTCGCGGCCCTGCTGGATGCGGAGCAACTGGTGGTCGGGGCTGAGCGGCTCGGGCAGCGCGAGCCGCTGCCGGCCGAGGTCGATCGACATGCGCCCATCCAGCGGCGCGTGGACCACGGCCCGGAGCAGATTGATGCGCGGGGTGCCGATGAACGCGGCGACGAACACGTTCTCCGGCAGCGCGTAGACCTCGCGCGGTGTGCTCACCTGCTGGAGCACTCCCCCGCGCATCACGGCCACCCGGTCCCCGAGCGACATCGCCTCGGCCTGGTCGTGTGTCACGTACACCGTGGTGACGCCCAACTCGGCTGTCAGCTGCGCTATTTCGGCGCGCAGATGGTTGCGCAGCTTCGCGTCGAGATTGGAGAGCGGCTCGTCCATCAGGAAGGCGGACGGCCGGCGCGAGATGGCCCGCCCCATGGCGACGCGCTGGCGCTCACCGCCGGAGAGCTGGGCCGGGAAGCGGTCGAGGACGCTCTCGATGCCCAGCATGCGGGCCGTGGACTCGATGCGTTCGTTGTTGTCCTGCCGGGGATTCTCCAGCTTGAGCGGGAAGCCGATATTGGCTCGATTGGTCATGCTCGGGTAGAGCGCGAAGTTCTGGAACACCATGGCCATGCCGCGTTCGCGCGGGGTCATGTGGTTCGCCGGTTCACCGTCGAGCCGCAGCTCGCCCTCGGTGATCTCCTCCAGGCCCGCGATCATGCGGAGCACGGTCGACTTGCCGCAGCCCGAGGGGCCCAGCAGCACCACGAACTCCCCGGGCTCGATGGAGAGCGAGAAACGGTCGACGGCGCGCGGAGCCCGTCCGTACGCCTTGCTGACGTGGTGCAGGGAGATGGCACGAGTCATGGGGTGTCCGCCCGGCAGGGTAAAGGGAACGCGCGGCAGGGAGCGGCTGCGTGGCCTGAAAGTTAGCCCACTGGACGGGGTGTGGGAATGACTCGCGCGAAGGTTGGGAAGAGTGAGATCCGGCGGCCCGCAAGTGTCAGGTGGGGTTCCGGTTCGTGGGGGTGCTCGCGGTGCGCCGCACGGGCCCGGCGGCCTCCTTTTCGGTGGGCCGGGCGCGACCCCCCCGTACGCCGAGACCCGCCGCGCCGAGGAGCAGCGCTCCGAGCATGACGAAAGGCGCCGCGGTGCCGGCGAATCCCGCGACCAGTCCGGCCGATGCCGGAGCCGCCACCTGCCCCAGTCGGTTTCCGGTCAGCCGCAGGGCGAGCGCGGTGGAGCGTGCGCGCTCCGGGGCGGCCTGGACGACCGTGGTCATCGACAGCGGCTGTCCGGCGCCGAGGCAGAAGCCGAGCACGGCGAGCATCACGGCGAGCGCCCACACCGGGACGGGCAGGGCGATGCCCGCGCAGAGGAGCCCGGCGAGCAGGCAGGTCGTGGTGAGCAGGGTGGTGCGGCCGAGGAGCCGGAGCATCGGCGTCATCACCAGGCGGCACGCGATCGTCGCGGCGGCCCGGAGGCTGAGGAGCAGTCCGATGGTGGCGGGCGCGATGGAGCGCTGCTCGCCGACGACGGGCAGATAGGCCGTGAGGATGTCGGTGGCGGAGAGTACGGCGAGGCTGATGAAGATGCCCGCGGGAACTCCCCGCGTACGCAGGATGCGGCCGACGGGCACCTTCGCCGCCCGGTCCTCGCGGGGCCGGAGTGGGGCACGGTGCTCGACGCGCCAGAGGGAGGCGAAGGAGAGCGCGGCCACGGCCGCCGAGACGACGAGGGCGACCGCGCTGGTGCGGGCCATGGCGCCGTCGCCCGCGGAGATGAGGTGCCCCGCGGCGACCGGCCCGATGAGCTGGCCGAGCGAGGCCCCGATGGTGAAGTGCCCGAAGTTGCGGTCCTGCTCGGCGGGGGCCGACTGCCGGGCGACGATCGACTGTGCGCCGATCACGAAACAGAGATGTCCGAGCCCCATCACGCCGCTCCAGGCCGCCATGGCCGGGAGGGAGCCCGCCGTACCGCTGAGGGCGCAGCCGCCCGCGATCAGGACCACGCCGACCGGCAGCAGCGGGGCGCACCGGCCGTGGTCCGTGCGGCGGCCCAGGGGCACGGCGGCGAAGAGCGGCAGGAGCGCGTACACGCCCGTGATCACACCGATCGCCCGCTCGTCCGCACCGAGCGAAAGGGCCCGGTAGGAGACGGCCGGCCGCGCCATCGACACGGCCCCCTGCGCGAACGAGAAGGCGATGACGAGGCGCAGCAGCCAGCCCCTGCCGGGCCCTGACCGACCGTCCATCAGATGATGCCGAAGAGGATTCCGGCGCCGAGCACCACCAGGGAGGTGAGCGCGGCCCACTTGACGGTGAACTTGGTGTGGTCGCCGAACTCGACCTTCGCCATGCCGACGAGGACGTAGACGGCGGGGACGAGCGGGGACGACATGTGGAGTGCCTGGCCGACCAGGGAGGCGCGGGCGATCTCCAGCGGTGAGACGCCGTGGGCGGCACCCGCCTCGGCGAGGACGGGGACGACGCCGAAGTAGAAGCCGTCGTTGGACATGAAGTACGTCAGCGGAAGGCTCAGCACACCGGTGACGATGGCCATGTGCGGGCCCATGCCCTCGGGGATGGCGCTCACGAGCCAGTCGGCCATGTGCTCGACCATGCCGGTGCCGGTGAGGACGCCGGTGAAGACGGCGGCGGCGAAGACCATGCCGGAGACGTTGAGGACGTTGTCGGCGTGGGCGGCGATGCGGGCCCGCTGGTCGGGCATGTGGGGGAAGTTGACCGTGAGGGCGAGCGCCGCGCCCAGCAGGAAGAGCACCGGGATCGGCATCAGTTCCATGATCATCGCGGTCAGGAGCGCGACGGTGAGGCCGGCGTTGAACCAGTAGAGCTTGGGGCGCAGGGTGGCGCGATGGGGGTCGAGGCCCTTGAACTCCTCCTCGTCCTCGTCCTCGTCGGCGCCCGTACCCGTACCCGTCGTTCCCGTCGCACCCGTGCCGGCCGGGCCGGAGCCCTTGCGGAGACGGTCGCCGGCGCCGACCAGGACCGTCTCGGACTCCGTCTCCGTGACGAGCACGTCGTCCAGGGAGAGCGTGCCGAGCCGCTTGCGCTCACGCCGTCCGAGCACGAACGCCAGGATGAAGACGGCGAGCAGTCCGACGGCGAGCGCCGGGATCATCGGCACGAAGATGTCGCCCGCGTCCAGCTTGAGGGCGGTCGCGGCGCGGGCGGTGGGCCCGCCCCACGGAAGGGTGTTCATGACACCGTTCGCGGTGGCCGCCACACCGGTCATCACGACCAGGCTCATCTTGAGGCGCTTGTAGAGGGGGTACATCGCCGAGACGGTGATCATGAACGTGGTGGAACCGTCGCCGTCCAGCGAGACGATCGCGGCCAGCACCGCCGTACCGACGACGATCCGCAGCGGGTCCGCCTTGCAGAACCGCAGGATGCCCCGGACGATCGGGTCGAAGAGGCCGACGTCGATCATCACGCCGAAGTAGACGATGGCGAACATGAGCATCGCGGCGGTCGGCGCGAGATTGCCGACCCCTTCGATGACGTAGTCGCCGAGCTTCGCTCCCTGCCCGACGGCGACGCAGAACAATGCGGGGATCAGGACCAGCGCCGCGATCGGCGACATCTTCTTCGTCATGATCAGGACCAGGAAGGTCGCGATCATGGCAAATCCGAGGATTGTCAGCATGTGGGTACCTCACGTTCACCTTTGAACTCCCACCGGAGTCGGCGGTTCGGATGACGTTAGGGCTCCCGTTACGGCGTTAACAAGATGTTGACGTGTGAGCAATACGAGCAAAACCCCAGGTCAACGACTTGGTGCTACGAGGTGGGGGTCACGGACACCGGTACGGCGTTGAGCACGGCGGTGCCGGACAGCGGATCGAGGAGCGTGCCGTCGAGCAACTGGTTCACATTGACTCCGGGGGCGGCCGAGGCGACGGACATCCGGGTGCCGGGCCGGCTGTGTCCCCAGCCGTGCGGCAGGCTCACCACGCCCGGCCGCACCGTGTCGGTGATCTCCGCCGGCGCCTCGATCTCGCCTCCGGCCGCCTTGATACGGGCGGTGGCGCCGTCCACGAGCCCGATGCGGGCCGCGTCGTCGGGGTGGACCTGAAGCGTGCAGACGTTCGACCCACCACTCAGCGCGGCGACGTTGTGCATCCAGCTGTTGTTGGAGCGCAGATGGCGGCGGCCGACGAGGACGAGCCCGGCCGGCTCCCGGTCCAGCGCCCGCCGGAGCCGGGGCAGATCGGCGGCGACCGGCGCCGGGAACAGTTCGATGCGCCCGCTGCGGGTCTTCAGGAGTTGCGGAACGCGGGGCTCCAGCGGGCCGAGGTCGATGCCGTGCGGATGGGCGAGCAGCCGGTCCAGAGTGAGGTCGTACGGGCCGAGGCGCAGCATCAGGTCGAGGCGCCGCTCGGGTCCGGTCGTGCCGGACAGTTCGCCCGCGAGCTCCTTGGGCGCCCCGGCCGCGGTGAGGGCGGTGTCGATGACCAGGTCGTCGACCGCGTGGGGAGGAGCGCCGTGCATCCCGCCGACGGCGAGCACGAGCCGGGCGAGGATCTCGCTCTCGTCCATCCGGTCCGCGTCCAGGGGAACGGCGGGGCGGGTGTAGCGGACCTGGTTGCGCACGGCGAAGGAGTTGAACGCGAAGTCGAAGTGGGCGCTCTGCGAGGGCGGGGGCGGCGGCAGTACGACATCGGCGTGGCGCGAGGTCTCGTTGAGATACGGGTCGACGCTGACCATGAAGTCGAGCCCGTCGCGGAGGGCGCGGTCGAGGCGGTTGCCGTCGGGGGCGGAGAGCACGGGGTTGGCGGCGAGCACGAGCAGCGCGCGGATGCGGCCCTCCCCCGGGGTCTCGATCTCTTCGGAGAGCGCGGCGATGGGGAGTTCGCCCTTGGCCTCGGGGTGCCCGGAGACCCGGCTGGACCAGCGCCCGAGGGCGAAGCCCTTGCCGGGCGCGGCGGGGCGGGGCGCCCGTGCGGTCGCCGAGAGGGGGAAGAGGGCGCCGCCGGGGCGGTCGAGGTTGCCGGTGAGGATGTTGAGGACGTCGACGAGCCAGCTGGCGAGGGTGCCGTGCTCGACGGTGCAGCTGCCGATGCGCCCGTATACGGCGGCGGTGGGGGCGGCGGCCAGTTCACGGGCGATCGTACGGATGGTGGCGGCGTCGACCTCGCAGGCCGCGGCGACCGCTTCCGGCGTGAAGTCCTTGAGGGCTTCGGTGAGTTCACCGAGACCTTCGAGGTGGTCGGCGAGCGGTCCGGGGCCGGCCCCCTCCTCCACGACGAGGACGTGGGCGAGCGCGGCGAGGAGCAGGGCGTCGGCGCCGGGCCGGATCGCGACGTGCCGGTCGGCGAGCCGCGCGGTCCGGGTGCGGCGCGGGTCGATGACGGTGAGGGTGCCGCCGCGCCGCCGCAACGCCTTGAGCCTGCCGGGGAAGTCGGGGGCGGTGCAGAGGCTGCCGTTGGATTCGAGCGGGTTGGCACCGATGAGCAGCAGATGATCGGTGCGGTCCAGGTCGGGCACCGCGATGGCGTGGGCGTCGCCGAAGAGCAGTCCGGAAGCGACGTGCTTGGGCATCTGGTCGAGCGTGCTCGCGGTGAATACGTTGCGTGTGCGGAGCGTCTTGAGCAGGACGGGTGGGTAGAGCGCGCCGGCCATCGTGTGGACGTTGGGGTTGCCCAGGACGACTCCGACGCTCTGGGCACCGTGCTCCTCGACGAGCGCCGGGATGCGGGCGGCGATCACGTCGAACGCCTCTTCCCAGCTCGCCTCCCGGAACACCCCGTCCGTACGGACCAGGGGTGTGCGCAGCCGGTCGGGGTCGGCGTCGAGCCCGCCGAAGGCGGCCCCCTTGGGACAGATGAACCCCTGGCTGAAGACATCGTCCCGGTCACCTCTGGCTCCGGTGACGGACGTCCCCTCGATGGTGAGGGTGAGCCCGCAGGTGGCCTCGCAGAGGGGGCAGATACGCAGAGCGGTACGGGAGTTGGTGGACACGGGTCCTCCCCGGTGAGCGACGGCGGCACGCGGACAGGGGTGAGCATACCGACCGGTACGGATGGTGGGGAGGTGTCGGCGGCACCGATCCTGCGGGACCACCCAGGCCGGGCGGGGGGTCCGGCCCCCGGGGGTCCGGCCGCCGTCAGTCGAGGACGCGGGCCAGGTACGAGCGGAGCAGGTGCCGCGTCTCCTCGACGATGGCCGGGTCACCAGCCGGTTCGATGCGGAAGGCCAGCTGGAACAGCGCGTCGGCGGCCTCGACGCAGACGAGGATCATGCGGAGCAGGTCCTCGTCCGGGATGCGGCCGAGGTGGGCGGTGAGGAGTTCGGCCAGCCGCCCGGCGACCCGGACGTTGGCGTCGCCGCCCGGGTCCTGGGCGGGAGCCGGGGCCCCGAAATCGACGAGGGCGAAGCCGGGGGCCGAGCGCTTCATGGCCAGGTACTCGTCGAGCACGGCATCGATGGCGGCGTGCCAGTCGTCGGCGGGAATGGTGGCGAGGCGTGACGTGATGCGCTCGGCGTACCTGTCCAGGTTGCGGTGGGCGAGGGCATCGACCAGGGCCCGCTTGTTGGAGAAGAACCGGTAGACGGAGCCGATGGGCACCTCGGCGCGCACGGCGACGGCCCGGGTGGAGAGCTGTTCGTAGCCCGTCTCGTCGAGGAGCTGGGCGCAGGCGTCGAGTATCCGGGCGAGGCGTTCGGCGCTGCGCTGCTGCACGGGGGCGCGGCGGAGGCCGGCGTTCACAGGGGGCACGGGCTCCATGATGCCGTGGAGCCTCCTCTCCGGGGTGGTCTCCGGGGTGGGTCTCCGAAGTGGCCGTGGCCGCCGGCCCGTCAGGCGATGAGCAGGGTCAGCCCTCCGATGGTGTACGCGATCATCAGGATGAGCAACGGCAGTTGCCCCGCGACGGCCCGGCCGGGCGGGAACAGCCGGACGGACCGGTCGTGCGCGGCGACGACGCCGAGGACGTGCCCGAGGACGACGGCGGACACCTGGAGGACGGCGAGGCCGCCCGGCCCCAGCGGCGGTTCGGGCACGGATGGATGGCCGGCGCCGAGCGACAGCATGACCGTGCGTGGCCCCTCGGTGACCAGGAGCGTGAAGTAGTGGGCGACGAGATAGCCCAGGGCGATGGGCACGAGTGAGTGGGCGAAAGCGGTGAGGGGGTGCGGCAGGGGTCCGCAGATCGCTCGGGTGGCTCCGGCACACAGGGCGTAGAGAGCGGCGACGAGGGCGACGGCGCCGAGCAGTCCGAGGGTGCCGGCGGCGGTACGGCCGAGGGGCGAGGTCTGGACGGCGGAAATCCAGGACGGGGCGTCGGAGAAGCCGTCGTACGCGGTGGAGCCGAGCAGGACACAGACGGTGGCCACGAGCCCGGGAGCCTGGGGGACGGCGTCGAGCCCGTTGAAGGGGGAGCGCAGGACGAGGCGGCGGTCGGCCGGGCGGCGGCCGAGCGGGGACAGCCGGGCGAGCAGGCCGGAGTAGACCTCGAAGGCATCGGCGTGGTCGAACCAGCGGGAGCCGTGGCGGGCGGCGCCCGCCAGCTGGCACGCGGCGTGGAGGGCGAGGAAGAGGAGGAGGGCACGTCTCGACGCGGGTTCGGGGGCGACGAGTTCGAGCCAGGTGAAGGCGAGCAGCCCGACGGCGGCCGGCCACAGGCCGAGGTACGCGGGCAGGGGGCGGCCCGCGCCGGGATCGCGGCCGCGTACCCGGCAGAGGAGGAGGTGGAGGGTGCGCAGGGGGTTGAGCAGGCGCCAGACGGGGCCGAGGAGCAGGGACGCGGGGACGAGCCCGACCCACAGGAGTACGTAGACCGTGCCCGCGGCCGGATTGCGCTCCGGGTCGTCCGGGCCGAGCAGGAGGTGGCCCAGTACGAACAGGGCGGCGGCCAGGCCGAGTCCGCGCGCCGCGGTCCGGGCCGGGCGGGCGTCGGCGAGGCGCTGGAGGAGGGCGGGAAGCGGCCGGCCGGCCTCGTCACCACGGAAGCGGGAGGCGGACCAGAGCAGGCCGAGTGCGAGGAAGGAGACGAAGAGCGCCGTGAAGGCGCCGGCGAAGGCGTAGAAGGGGGACAGCGGCAGGTCGTGCCGGGAGCCGACACCGTGGGCGAGGACGCCGCCCTTCACCGGACGGCGAGTTGGGTCAGGAGCAGTCCGGACTCGTGCGTCTCGACCTCGAAGAGCCCGGTGCGGTCGGCGGTGACGGTGAGGGTGACGGTTCTGCCCGCGGGCAGCCGGACCTCTTTGTCGTAGCCGTGGACATGGAGGGTGTCGGCCCGGTCGCTGCGGACCCGGAGCGCGATGCGGTCGCCCTTCCTCACCTCGGTGCGGCCGGGAGCGGGACGGACCGTGCCGCGGACGACCTCGATGCCGAGCGTCCGGTCCGCGGCCTCGGTGGGAGTGGGGGCGGGGGTCCCGGTGGTGCCGGTGGCGCCTGTGGTGAGGGGGATGGTGGCCTGGACCGGCTTTCCGCCGACGGCCCAGGCGGTGTGGTCGTCGGCGTACAGCCGGGCGGTGAGGGAGCCGGAACCGCCGCGGACGAGGGTGGCGGGCAGGTGGTGCCACGCGCCGTACGTCCGTGCCAGGGGGCGGCCGTCGAGGAACAGACGGGCGTGGCCGCGCCCGGGCAGGGCCGCGCCGCCCACGCTGTCGGGGGTGAAGCGGAAGTTGCGGACGGACAGGTGGAGATTCCAGCCGTCCTCGGTGTCGGGCCGGGCCGAGAGCGTCACCCCGGGGGCACCGGCCGCGGCCACCTGACGCAGCCGGTGCCCGGTTCCGTCCTCGGCGGCGAGCAGCCGGCCCACGCTCCCGTCTGCCTGCTCGTGGCTGGTGCCGGGCTTGTGATGCGTCGTGGGCCGCCCGCCACAGCCACCGGCGCCCAGCACGAGCCCGGCGGCGAGGAGGAGGACGAGGGCACCCCGTCCGGGGGTGCGCCTCACGAAGGCTCCCCCTCGGCGACGCCCGCGCCGGGGCGCGCACCATCCTCGTCCGCTCCCGCGCCGCCCGCGCCATCCTCGTCCGCTCCCGCGACGCCCGCGCCATCCACACGCTCCGCGCCGCCGTCAGCGCCCGTATCGTCGCTCGTCCTGCCCCCGCGTGCCGCGGCGGCCACCGCCCAGAGCACCCAGACCACGCCGAGCAGCGTGCGGAGCCACGCGGGGCTCAGGGGAATCCACGGGATCATCAGGACCGCCTTGTCGAAGGCGTCGAGCAGGGTCAGGGCGCCCAGCACCACGGTGGTCCAGCCCAGGCCGGGCCGTTCGTGCCGCAGGACGAGGCCGATGCCGGTCCATCCCACGCCGGTCACCAGGAGCGCCACGGCGGGCAGGTACGAGGAGGTGAGGCCCATCGTCGATCCGGCCACGTCCAGCGCGAGACCGATCGCGCCCAGCACTGCCGCCGCGGTGCCCACGCGGCTGTGGCGCAGTCTGCGCCACCACAGCACCCCGCCCACCAGCGTGAGTACCACCGCGACGCCCAGGGCCGCCTGTACCTCGACGCGCTCGATGCCCCGGGCCCCGTACCAGTCGCAGCCGGCCGGCAGCCGTCGCGCCTGCACGTTGTAGTCGGCGCAGACCAGCAGTTGGGCGAGTTTCACCGGTTCGCCGGCCAGCCGGTCCGTGCCGCCGGACACCGCGCCGCGCTCCTTGCCGCACTCGGGCAGGGTGCGCGGCGTCGCGGCCCCGGTCCCGGGCTGCCAGCAGTTGCCCTCGCCCTGGCCGTCCCACCACACGTCGGTGCGGTTGGGCCGGGCCTTGCCGTTCCTGTCGGTGCCGAGGTGGTTTCCGGCGTACCGGTTGTGGTGCGAGGTGTCGGTCTGCTTGGACAGCGCCTCCTCGCCCCGGATGAAGGCGGGGGCCGCGCTCAGGAAGAAGGCGGCGCGCTGGTGCCCGTAGATCCAGTTGTTCTCGTAGAGGTTCCAGTTGCCGCCCGCGGTGATGATGCCGGTGCCCGGCGGCATGGAGATCTGCGGACAGACCACGCCTTCCTCGTAACCGCGCTCGACGGGCGGCTTGGCGCAGGTGCCGTCGGCGACGTAGGGGTAGTAGTCGGCGTTGTTGTCGTGGATCAGATTGCGCTCGAAGCGGGCGTGGTTCTGCGGCAGCCCGGGGTGCCCGGGGAAGGCGCTGTCCATCGACGCGCCGCCCATGTTGTGGTCGAACTCGTTGTCGTGGACGTAGACCGAGTCGCCCGCCGTGCCCGAGTAGCCGACCATGTTGTGGTGGCTGCGGCAGCCGGTGATCTCGATGGCGTAGCGCGGCACCTCGTAGCCCCGTGCGGTGTTGATGTCGGACGCGCTGCCGGGGTAGATGCCGGAGTCGCCGTTCCCGTACGACTCGCAGTTCTTGTACAGCCCGTGGTCGCTGGCGAAGGTCAGGAAGCCGTACTCGTCGTTCCAGCGGGTGAGTACGTCGTCGATGACGAAGCCGTCCTGGGCCAGGACGTACAGGGAGTTGAACGTGGTCCGCTGCGCGGTGAAGTTCTTGAAGTAGATTCCGTCGGACTTGTCGGCGCGGACCGCGTTGAGCTTCTGGTACTTGGCGTCGATGACGACGTCCGTGCGCGTGGCGCCCGTGCCCTCGATCTGGAGGTTCTTCTTGCCGAGGATCGCGACCAGGTTCTGGTTGTGCGGGCACTGCTTCTGCTGGGCGTAGCTGAGGATCTGGTAACCGAGCTGCGATTCGGGGGCCTTCAGCCGGGCGCAGGCGCCGGCCGGATCCGTGAGCGAGGGCTCCTCCTCGTACAGGCCGGGCAGGATCGCGATGTTCACGCCGGGCCGGGCGACCGCGTCGACGGCCTGCTGGAGGTGCCGGTAGCCGGACTCCAGGCAGCGGTCGAACAGCTCCAGGTTCCGGGCCTTCAGGGGCGCCGGGAAGCCGGATATCCGCCGTTCGAAGTCGGCCCGGCCGCTCTTGCAGACCAGCAGATCGGGTTCGCCCGTGCGGTGGACGGGAACACTGCCGGTTCCGTCGGGCAGGGTGACGGGACGTTCCTCGTGCGCCTGGGCGGCTGGGGCCGTCAGAAGCGCGGCGGCGAGGGCCGCCAGAACCACCAGAAGTCTTCGTGTCCACGACATGTGCCGGAGAGTAGAGCAATGTTCAGCTTTTGGAACCCCCCTGCGCACGACGAATGCCGTTGACGCGGCCTGTTCCGATTCCTACGGTTGACCATAGGATTCATCGTCCACGGGGTCCAAGGGACTCCGAACGCACCGGGAGCGCATCATGAGCGGCATCGAGCAGGCGAGGAAGACGGCGGAGGGACTTGCGTACTCCACCGGTTTCGGCAATGAGCACAGCTCCGAGGCGGTCCCGGGTGCCCTGCCGCTCGGCCGCAACTCACCGCAGCGCGCGCCGCTCGGGCTGTACGCGGAGCAGCTGAGCGGTTCGGCCTTCACCGAACCGCGGGCCCACAACCGCCGCTCCTGGCTCTACCGCATCCGCCCCTCGGCCGCCCATCCGCCGTTCGTCCGCACCGACAACGGAGCGGTGCGCTCCGCACCCTTCACCGAGACGGTCCCCGACCCCAACCGGCTGCGCTGGGACCCCCTCCCCGACCCCGCGCCCGGCACCGACTTCCTGGCCGGCCTGTGGACGCTGGGGGGCAACGGCGACGCCACCCAGCGCACCGGCATGGCCGTGCACCTCTACCACGCCGACTCCTCCATGACGGACCGCGTGTTCAGCGACTCCGACGGGGAGCTGCTGATCGTCCCGGAGCGCGGGGCCCTGCTGATCCGCACCGAACTGGGCCTGCTGCGCGCCGCACCCGGTGAGGTGGCGCTCATCCCCCGCGGTGTCCGCTTCCGCGTCGACCTGCTCGACGCCACCGCACGCGGCTACGTCTGCGAGAACTACGGCCAGCCGTTCGTCCTCCCCGACCTCGGCCCGATCGGCGCCAACGGTCTCGCCAACGCGCGGGACTTCCGGGCGCCGGTCGCGGCGTACGAGGACGACGGGGACGCGGGACGCCCGGTCGAGGTCATCAACAAGTTCTGCGGGAACCTCTGGTCGGCGACGTACGACCACTCGCCGCTCGACGTCGTCGCCTGGCACGGCAACCACGTGCCGTACGTCTACGATCTGCGCCGGTTCAATGTGATCGGCTCCATCAGCTACGACCACCCCGATCCGTCGGTCTTCACCGTGCTGACCTCGCCGTCGGACACCGCCGGTCTCGCCGGTGTGGACTTCGTCGTCTTCGCGCCGCGCTGGCTGGTCGGCGAGGACACCTTCCGTCCGCCGTACTTCCACCGCAATGTGATGAGCGAGTACATGGGCCTGATCGAGGGCGCGTACGACGCCAAGTCGGCGGGGAAGGGCGGGTTCGTGGCGGGCGGGGGCTCGCTGCACAACATGATGTCGGCGCACGGTCCCGACCGCGAGACCTTCGACCGGGCGAGCGCGGCCGAGCTGAAGCCGCAGAAGATCGACGACGGTCTCGCGTTCATGTTCGAGACGCGCTGGCCGGTCACGGCGACCGGCCAGGCGGCGGGCGCGGGTCATCTCCAGCGCGGCTACGACGACGTGTGGCAGGGTCTGAGCCGCAACTTCCGGCCGTAGGAGAGCTCTCCCGGACCGGCCGCAGCACAGAGACTCCAGGTGAACCGGATGAATCAGGTGAACGAGGTGAATCACACGCCCGCCTTTGCTCCCGACTCACTGGTCCTGAACCGGAAACTCCCCCTGTGGTACCAGGTCTCGCAGTCCCTGCGGGCGTCGATACTGGGCCGCCCGCAGGACGCCTCCCTGCGGCTGCCCACCGAGGAACAGCTCGCCGGGCACTACGGCGTCAGCGTCCTCACGATGCGCCAGGCCCTCAAGGAACTGGAGACGGAGGGCCTGATCAGCAGGCACCGGCGGCGCGGCACGTTCATCGAGCCGCGGGCCCGGCGCGTCTCGCCGGTCCGGCTGCTGGGTTCGATCGACGCGATCGTCGCCCAGCAGTCGGGCGAGCGGACGACCGTCCTCGGACACGGTCCGGCCGCCGTGCCGGGGGACCTCGCCGAGTTCTTCCCGGGGTGCACCGAGGTGGTGAACTACCGGCGGCTGCGCTGCGACGGAGAGACGGGTGAGCCGACGAACTGGGCGGAGAACGCCCTGCGCCCCGAGATCGCCGAAGGGCTCGACGTGGCCGATCTCGAACGGTGGCCGATGACCAAGGTGCTCCGCGACACCCTGGGGGTACGCATCTCCCGGATCACGGACACCGTCGAGGCGCGCCTGGCCGACCCGGTCACCGCCGAGCTCCTCCAAGTGCCCCTGCTCAGCCCGATCCTCCACTACACGGGCGTGACGTACGACGAGAGCGGCCGGGTGGTGGACGTGGCCCGCATCCGCTACCGGGGCGACCGCTTCTCCTTCTCGGTGACGGTCGAAGCGCACTGACCCGCCGCACGGGTGCGCCGTTACGATGCCGGGGGCGGCGGACCTGGTGACGGGGAGGACGACACGGTGGCAGCGCGGGTGGCGGCCGGAGCCGGCGGGGACGACGAGGACGTACCGCTGCTCGACGAGCTGATGCCGTGGTCGGTACGGCCGCTGCGGACGGGCCGGCCATGGGTGACGGCCCCCGACAGGGCGACGCTCAGGGCCCGTTGGGACCTGCTGGTCCGGGCCGAGGGCGCGGAGCAGGACCGGCTGTTCCGGCCGAGCCGTCTGCGTACGCCTCGTACGGCGGTCGCCGCACTGCCGGGCCAGGCCACCGCGACGGGCAGGTTCGCCCGGGAGCCGGGTCCGTACCCGGAACCGGTGCGGATCCTGCACGGACCGTTCGACGAGCAGTGGCTGATCCCCGACCACCGGCTGATCGACGCGGCCCGCCCCGAGCTGTGGCGGGTGGCGGACGCGCACCAGCTCTTCGCCGTCGAGCACGGCCACGTACCGCGGGCGGGCGGTCCCGCCCTGTCCGTGACGGCGCTGCTGCCCGACGGCCACTCCCCCGCGGGCCGCCCCGGCCGCGTTCGTCCGCTCCACCGGCGGCCCGGCGGCCGCGAGCCCAATCTGGCGCCCGGCCTGCTCGGCCTGCTGCGCGCGCGGTACGGCGACTCCGGCGGGCGCGAGGTCACCGCGGAAGCCGTCCTCGCGTGGTCGCTCGCCGTCGCCCGGCCCTCGCCCGCCGGGTGCCGCGTACCGCTGCCCGCCGACCCTGCGCTCTGGTCGGCCGGGGTCGGGACGGGCCGGGAGCTCCTGCGCCTCCAGGTACGGGGTGCGCGAGGCGGGGAGCGCCCCCGGCTGCCGGGTGGCCGCCGCCCCTATGTGCGCGCCGCCGTGCCACCGCGGCCGGCCACGCTGCACTACGACCCGGACACCGAGGTGCTGAGCCTCGACGAAGGGCGCATCTCGCCCGTTCCCGCCGGGGCCTGGGAGTTCCTGGTGGACGGGGTACGGATGCTGGAGCTCTGGTTCGAGCGCCGCACGGCGTCGCCCGGGGGCGAGGGCCTGGAAGCGGTGCGCCCGCGTGAGTGGCCGCAGGAGTGGACCTCTGAGCTGCTCGAACTGATCACCGTGCTCGCGCTTCTCGACGGCCTCGGCCCCCGGCAGGAGGCGTTGCGCGACCGGCTCGCCGAGGCCCCGGCACTCTCGCGCGGCGAACTGCGGGCGGCCGGGATTCTGCCGGTCCCGGCGGGCGCCCGCCGACCCGCCTCCGTACTCGGCCACCAGGAGGAGGGCCCGGAAGGGCAGTTCGCGCTGCTGTGACCGGTCCCTACGAGCCGAACGAGCCCAGCACCCTGCCCAGGGCCCGTTCGAAGAACACGTCCAAATCTGCCGGTCCGGGGTCCTCGGCGAATCCGGCCGCCATCCGCGGGTACTTCCCGGTGGAGATCTGACTGACCAGATAGCTGGTGCGGGCGGCCTTCTCCTGCTCCTCGGTCCACGGCAGGGACCTGCTGTGCTCCGCCGTGGCGATCTCGTTGGCCACGAACGTGGTGACCACGCCCTGCACGAGGGCGATCAGCTCCATCTTCTCGCCGAACGGCACGTCGAGCCCGTCCAGGAGGCTCAGCTCGTGCTCCAGGAAGGCCAGCACGTTCGGGCTGAAGCCGTAGACGCCCGACATCAGGCCCGGCACCCAGGGGTGGCGTTGCATCAGCGCGCGTGTCTGGTGGGCCATCGCGACGACGGCGGCCCGCCAGTCCGCCGAGGGCGGGGCCGTCAGGTCGTACTCGGCGCTGATGGCGTCGACCATCAGCTCCAGCAGGTCCTCCTTGCGCGGCACGTAGTTGTACAGCGACATCGTGCCGCAGCCGATCTCCGCCGCCACCTTCCGCATCGACACCGCGTCGATGCCTTCGGCGTCGGCGATGCGCACGGCGGCTGCCGCGATGTCGGCCCTGCTGAAAGCCGGTTTGGGACCACGGCCCGCACGTTCGGGACGGGCCCAGATCACTTCGGGTACAGCGGGTCGCCCCACCATCGATCACCACCTCACCTCCATCCTAGTTACGTACACCGTACGTAGTGCGGTACGGTGAGCACATGACTACTACGTACGCTGTACTTAGTGAGGGTCTGGAGAAGGGCTACGGGGACGTCCACGCGCTGCGCGGACTCGACCTCGCCGTGGCCGAAGGCACCGTCTGCGGCGTGCTGGGGCCCAACGGCGCAGGCAAGACGACGGCCGTCCGCGTGCTCACGACCCTGACCTCGCCCGACGGCGGGAGCGCCAGGATCGCGGGCCACGACGTGGTCCGCGAGGCCGCCGCCGTGCGCGGCGTGATCGGTGTCACCGGGCAGTACGCCTCGGTCGACGGCGATCTCACCGGCCGGCAGAACCTGCGCCTCTTCGCCCGGCTGCTCCGCTTCCACGGCGGGGCCGGCCGCGCCCGCGCCGACGCACTCCTCGAACGCTTCGAGCTGACCGACGCCGCCGACCGGCCCGCCCACACCTACTCCGGCGGCATGCGCCGGCGCCTCGACCTCGCCGCCAGTCTCCTCACCCGCCCCCAGGTCCTCTTCCTCGACGAGCCGACCACCGGGCTCGACCCGCAGAGCCGCAACCAGATCTGGGCCGCCGTGCGTGAGCTCGCGGACCGGGGCACCACCGTCCTGCTCACCACGCAGTACCTGGAGGAGGCCGACCGGCTGGCCGACGACATCGTGCTCGTCGACCACGGCAGGGCGGCCCACCGCGGGACCCCCGCCGAACTCAAGGCACGCATCGGGAGTTACGCGGAAGTCGTCGTCGCCCACGCCTCGGCACTCACCGCGGCCGCGGGCGTGCTGGACCAGCTGACCGGAACCGAACCGGTACTCGACCCCGAGCACCGTACGGTCGGCGCCGTCACGACCGACTCCACCCTCACCCTGCCGCGCATCGTCCGCGAACTGGACGCCGCGGGCGTGCCCGTGATCGACGCGAGTCTGCGACCGCCGACGCTCGACGAGGTGTTCCTCCGCCTCACCGCACGCGGCCCCAGCGGCAACCAACTGAAGGAGCAGGCAGCATGAGCGCCACCGCCCTGGTCGCCGAGCACAACCCGGCACCCGCCACCGGCACCCTGATCGCCGACAGCCTGGCCATGACCGGCCGCCATCTGCAGCGGCTCAAGGCTTCTCCCGGCATTCTGATCCTGACCCAGACCATGCCGATCACGATGCTGCTGTTCTTCGGCTACGTCTTCGGCAGCGCCCTGGCCATGCCGGGCCAGGAGTACCGCGCCTTCCTGGTGCCCGGCCTCGTCGCCGCGACGGCCGCCAACGGAATCATGATCGGGATGTTCGCGGCGGCACAGGACTGCGACCGCGGGGTGATGGACCGCTTCCGCACGCTGCCCATGAGCCGGGCCGCCGTGCCGCTCGGGGCCAACACCGCCGACATGCTGACCACGGCGCTGGGCCTGATTCCCCTGATGCTGGTCGGCCTCGCCGTGGGCTGGCGCATCGAGGGCGGCTGGGCTCCGGCGCTCGGCGCGTTCGGTCTGCTGATCCTCTTCCGGTTCGCGACGTCCTGGGTGGGCTACTTCCTCGGCCTGGTCGTCAGGAAGGAGGAGGCCGCCGGACAGCTGGGCAGCGCGACCTTCATCCTGCCGCTGCTCTCCAGCGCGTACGTCCCGACGGACGACCAGCCGGGGTGGCTGCGCACCGTCACCGAATGGAACCCGATCAGCGCCATGGCCACGGCCACCCGCGATCTCTTCGGCAACGCGGCTCCGGCCGCCGACGCCGCCTGGCCGGTCGCCCACCCGGTCGCGGGCACCCTGGCCTGGTGCGCGGTCATGCTCATCGTGTTCGTACCGCTCACGGTGCGGCGGTACACGCGCGGCGGCGCCTGAGCCGGCCGTCCGGGGATGACAAAGCCGCTGGATACACGGTATGCACGGCGCATGAGCACTCAGCCCCTCCCCCTCGACGGCGTGACCGTCGTCGCCGTCGAGCAGGCCGTAGCGGCCCCCTTCGCCACCCGGCAGCTGGCCGACCTCGGCGCAAGGGTCATCAAGATCGAGCGCCCTGACGGCGGCGACTTCGCCCGCGGTTACGACACGGCGGCCCGGGGGCTCGCCTCCCACTTCGTCTGGTGCAACCGCGGGAAGGAGTCCGTGGCCATCGACCTCAAGGACCCGCGCGGCCTCGCCGTGGTGCGCCAACTGGTCGGGGAAGCGGATGTGTTCGTGCAGAACCTGGCCCAGGGCGCCGCCGCCCGGCTGGGCCTGGACGCCGCCACGCTCTGCGCCGGACATCCCCGCCTGGTGGCCGTCGACATCTCCGGATACGGGGCCGAGGGGCCGTACGCCCACAAGCGGGCCTACGACATGCTCGTCCAGTGCGAGGCGGGCCTGGTGTCGGTCACCGGCACTCCCGGGCAGCCGGTGAAGGCCGGGATTCCCGCGGCCGATATCGCGGCGGCGATGTACGCCTTCTCGGGCGTGCTCGCCGCCCTGCTGCGACGCGCCACCACCGGGCGCGGCGGGCCCGTGGAGGTCTCCATGCTGGACGCGCTGACCGAGTGGATGGGTCACCCGCTGCACCACGGGATGCACGGGGGCGGGTCCCCGGCCCGCACCGGCCTCGCACATTCCGTCATCGCGCCCTACGACGCCTATGCCACCGCGGACGGGGAACGCGTGCTGCTCTCCGTGCAGAACGACCGGGAGTGGCGCCGGCTGGCCGGACAGGTTCTGGAGCAACCGGAGTTGGCTGACGATCCCGCCTTCGCCACCAACGCGGCCAGGACCGCGAACCGGGAGCGGACCGACGCGGTGGTGGCGCGTGCGCTGGGGGTCCTGACCGGGAAGGAGGCGCTCGCGGCGCTGGACGCGGCGGGAATCGCCTGCGCCCGGCTCAACACCGTCGCCGACGTCGCGGCACATCCCCAGCTGGCCGCCCGGGACCGGTGGCGGGAAGTGGAGTCACCGGTGGGGGCGTTGCGCGCGCTGCTGCCGCCCATCACGCTGCCGGGCGGGGCGGAGCCGCGGATGGGCGCCGTACCGGCGCTGGGAGAACACACCGACGCAACCCTGCGGGCCCTGGGGATGACGGACGAGCAGACAGCAGCGCTGCGCCGGGACGGTGTGATCGCCTGATCCGCCCCGAGCGGCGGGCCGGATCAGTGGTGACATGCCGTCGGGTCAGCGGCGGCTGCCGAAGAGCGAGCGCCGCAGTCGCCGCAGCGGGGCGAAGAGCGAGACACGCGCGCTCCTGCTCCGGCGGGTGTGCGCGGCGTCGCGCGAGGTCAGTTCACGCATCAGCAGCGTCGCTTCCGCCGACTCGCGCTGCGGGACGGCGGGGCCGCCGAGCACTGCGAGATGGCGGTCGAGGCGCGAACTTGTCGCACTGCTCCCACACGTGATGGCAGGCACACGCGGCCTGCTGCGCACCGTTATCTGTTCCATGTCACTCCCCACCCGTACGAGGGCACCCGGCCCGGGCAGGTTAACCCTATCGCCCCTCGGCGGCACTCGTGTATCCCGGGCGGAGGATTGCGCACACGTATACGGAGGTTGACGACCAGTTACCGAATCCAGCCGATTCCAGGGCGAGTTGGACATGTCGGTGGTCGGTGCCGTCAGGGCCGCCTCGCACAAGGGGGCATCGCGGAGGCCGGGTTGAGCTAACTTGGAAGGGTTTCGCCGTGCCGCCGCCGCCACTGCTGATGGGGGATCACCGTGAGCGAAGTGCCGGGCAACGACCGAATGATCGCGGGGCGCTACCGCCTGCTGGGCCCCCTGGGCGAGGGCGGGATGGGCGTCGTGTGGCGGGCACGCGACGAAGTGCTGGGGCGCGAGGTCGCCGTGAAGGAGGTCCGGGCACCCGCCGGGCTCCCCGGGCCGGACGTACAGCGCCTCTACGCCCGCCTCGAACGGGAGGCATGGGCCGCGGCCCGGATCTCGCACCGCAATGTCGTCACCGTCTACGACGTGGCCACCGAGGACGCGCGGCCGTGGATCGTGATGGAGCTGATCCGGGGGCTGTCCCTCTCCGAAGTGCTGGACGCCGAGGGCCCCATGCCGCCGCAGCGGGCCGCGCGCATCGGCGCGGAGGTCCTGGCGGCCCTGCGCAGCGCCCACGGCTCCGGGGTGCTGCACCGCGACGTGAAACCGGGCAACGTCCTTCTCGCCAATGACGGCCGGGTGGTGCTGACCGACTTCGGCATCGCCACGGTGGAGGGCTCGTCCGCCCTCACCATGACGGGCGAACTGATCGGCTCCCCCGAATTCCTCGCTCCGGAACGCGCGCTGGGGCGCACGCCGGGGCCCGCCTCGGATCTCTGGTCGCTCGGAGTGCTTCTGTACGCCGCGACGGAGGGTAACTCCCCATTCCGTCAGAACACCCCGCTGAGCACGCTGCGGGCCGTGGTCGACGAGGAGCTGCCGCCGCCCCGGAGGGCGGGTGCTCTCGCGCCGGTCATCGAGGGCCTCCTGCGCAAGGACCCGGCCGAGCGGCCGAGCGCCGGGGAGGCCGAGCGGCAGCTGCGGACCGTGGCGGCCGGTGGCGGCCGGACGGCGGCGGGCACCGCGGCGGCCGGCCCGTCGAGCCCGACCGTGACGGCGGGAACGCCGCTGCCGGGCTCAGGAACGCACCCGGCAGTCACGCCCGTGCCCCGTCCGCCCGCACCCCGTCCACCCGGAACCCCGCCTCCCTGGACCCCGCCTCCCGGTAGCGCGCCCACCGCCGGCCCGCGCCGGGCCGGTGCCGCGGCGGCCCTGGGGGTCGCGGTGCTGCTGGCGGTGGGCGGGGTCGTCTGGGCGCTCGCGGACGGCGACGAGAAGGAACCGGGAATCAAGGGCGCGGGCAGGACGGCGGGGGCGACGAGCAGCGCTCCGGCCCCGGCCACGAACGCTCCGGACAAGCAGGCCGCGAGCTCCCCCGCGAAGCCTGCCGCGAGCACGCGGCAGGGCGGCGGGCGGACGGACGGGGGCAACGGCCACGGCGGGGCCACGGAGCGGCCGCAGTCGGTGACGGTGTACCTGAGCGCGGTGCGCGGCAGTTACGAGGGCGGCTGCCCGCCGCCGGAGGGCCTCGCGCCGGCGGTCACCGCGACCGTCACCGTGGGACGCACGCCGGCGACGGTCGAGTACCGCTGGGCGCTCAAGGAGGGCACGGGCTCCGACCCGGGCTGGAAGTCCCTGGAGTTCGCCGCGGGCGACAGGGAACCGAAGCAGGTCTCCCACACGGAACTGACGTATCAGCAGGACGGGACGCCCGGGGGCACGTACCGGGGAACGATCGTGCTTGAGGTCCGCTCCCCCGTCGCGGTGACGTCGAACGGTGTGGAGTTCTCGGTGACCTGCGAGCGGGAGACCCCGACGGACGGGGCCTCCCACCCGGCGGCCGAGGAGTCGGCCGGGGAGTGATCGAGCGGGGCGGGTGCGGTCAGGCGGCCGAGTTCAGGGCGGGCAGGTAGCCGCCCGACTGTCCGGCGGCGGTGGGGTGGTAGGACTCGCCGATGTTCAGCCAGTTCACGCTGTGCAGCCAGGCACTGCCGGAGCAGATCTCGTGGCCGGTGAAGGTCGGGGTGACGTCACCGAAGGTGAAGCCGTGGTTGGCGGCGCGCTTGGCGGTGGCCGTGTTGAGGTAGTCGGCGGCACTGTTGATGGCGGCGCGCTCGTTCTCGCTGAGACCGGCGAGGCAGCTGCCGCCGAGCTTGTAGAAGCGGGGGTAGCCGAGAACGACGACGTGGGCGGCCGGGGCCTTGGCGCTGATCGCCGAGTACACGGAGTCGAGCCTGGCGGGCAGGGTCGAGTCGACATAGGCACGGGCCGTGGCGACCCGGCTGAGGCAGGTGGCCTCCGACTGGAGGACACAGGTGGTCATGACGTCCGCGAAGCCCGCGTCATTGCCGCCGATGGATATCGAGACCAGGTCGGTCGAGGAGTTCAGCGGCCCGAGCTGGCCGGCCGTCACGTCGTTCGTGCGGGCACCCGAGCAGGCGGTGAAGGCGAACGAGGTGGGCGAGTTGGCGGCGGCCCAGAGCGAGGGGTAGGCACGGGTGCTGCGCTTGCAGTCTCCGCTGGAGCTGATGTAGCTGCCGGCACCGACTCCGGAAGAGTACGAGTCGCCGAGTGCGACGTAGTCGACGGCCGCGGATTCCCCGGCCTGCGCGGCACCCGCGCCGGTCAGGGCGAGGACGGCACCGAAGAGGAGAGAGGACGAGAACGCCACGAGTCTGGACATTTTCATGGAACCTCCTTGAGCAGGGTTTCTGCCTACTCCGTGGTAGCAGTACCTCCGGCACTATTGGAAGTGTTCATGCCAAGAACGTTGGACGAGTGCTTCATGACGCCCCTCTGAGTCCGCGTCACCTCGGAGGAGGCGGACGGCACCGGCTGACGAAACCTGGGTGCACCGGGTGGTCGCGTGCCGGATCATGGACGCCATGTCTGCCAACCCCGAGTCCGCACTGCCGATCCGGCTGAATGTCGACGACAGCGATTCACCGGCCGATGTGGTCGACGCGCTGTTCCTCGGCCGCTTCGCGACGGGCGAGCAGCCGTACTCGCACAGTTCCTCGCTCGACCGCGTCAAGAAGGCGGCGACGCTGCTGCCCCCGGCCGCGACGGTGCTGCGGGCCGCCCGCGACGACGACCGGAGCGCCACGCTCGCCGAGGGCGAGGGATGGACGCTGCTGATATCCCGGTGGAACCGGGGTGCCGATGTCACGGTCACCGCGACCAGCCCCGAACTGGCCGAAAAGATCCTGGGGCAGGCGACGGACGGCGCCCAGGACGAACCCGAACCGCAGCCCGAGAACGTGACCATGGGCTTCTGGTACGTGTCCCCCCGCCGCGGTCCGCACCGCACCACCCGGCAGATCGCCGCCGGTACGTGGGAGGACGTCCGCCGCAACTACACGGCTCCGGTGGCCGATGCGATGGACCGGCTGATGAAGGTGACACCGGACGACATCGCGGGCCGTCTCCTCCTGCTGCACGGCCCGCCGGGCACGGGCAAGACCTCCGCGCTGCGCACGCTCGCCCGGTCCTGGCGGGACTGGTGCCAGGTGGACTGCGTGCTCGATCCGGAGCGGCTCTTCAACGACGTCGGCTATCTGATGGACATCGCGATCGGCGAGGACGACGGGACGTCCAGGGAGCGGTGGCGGCTGCTGCTCCTGGAGGACTGCGACGAGCTGATCCGCGGCGAGGCCAAGCACACGGCGGGCCAGGCGCTTTCGCGCCTTCTGAACCTGACGGACGGGCTGTTGGGCCAAGGCCGCAACGTACTGGTCGGGGTGACGACCAACGAGGACCTGGAGCGGCTCCACCCGGCGGTCGTCAGGCCCGGCCGCTGTCTGGCCCGGATCGAGGTGGGCGCGCTGACCCGCGAGGAGTCGGCCGGCTGGCTGGGCACGGAGGAAGGTCTGGGCAGGGAGGGCGCGACACTCGCCGAGCTGTACGCCCTGCGGCGCGGCAACGGGCCCGCGTCGGTACCGAAGCAGGACGTGGGCGCGGACTCGGGGCTGTATCTCTGACACGGCCTCTGACACGGGGTCTGACACGGCCGACACGGCCTCTGACGCGATCTGTGATGCGATCTGTGCTGCGGGCGCGCTTCATCGCCGTACGCGAGCGGGCAGTTCAGGCCCCGCCGACGGCCGGGAACGCCTGCGGCCACCGGACACCCCGGTCACCGCAGGTACGCCGCCCGCACGGCGTCCTCCGCGAGCGACAGCGCCTCCGCCCTCGACAGCCCGAGGCGCCGCGCCTGTTGTGCGTACTCCTGCGCGGCCGCCGCCGCGTTGCGGTCGGCCGCGTCCCCCGCGGCCGCGATGAAGGTGCCGTTGCGGCCACGGGTCTCGATCACCCCGTCGGCCTCCAGTGCCCGGTAAGCCTTGGCGACGGTGTTGGCGGCGAGGCCCAGCTCTTCGGCGAGGCCGCGTACGGTCGGCAGTCTGTAGCCGACGGGCAGGGCGCCGGAGCGGGCCTGTTCGGAGATCTGGGTGCGCAGTTGCTCGTACGGGGCGGTGGTGGCGTCCGCTTCAAGAGCGATCTTCAGGGTCACCGCACGATTGTCTCCCACGGCCGTCCGCCGCGGCTGTCCCCACGGCCGGAAAATCGGAGGCGACCGGTGCGGCGGTCCGCGTAGCCTCCGGCGCATGACTGTGATCGTTCGTGACTTCGGCCCCGCCGACGCCGAGGCATGGGTGGCGGTGCGGCGTGCCGCGCTGCCGTACATGGTGACCACCGCGGAACAGGTCGCCTTCGACCTGGCCCACGCGCATCCCGACAAGAAGTACCGCCTGCTGGTCGCCGAGGAGGACGGGGAGATCATCGGCACGGCGCAGGTCGGCTTCGCCTACGACACTCCCGAGCCCGGGCAGGGCTTCTGCAATCCGTACACCCGCCCGGACCGGCTCGGGCGCGGTGCGGGCTCGCTGCTCCTGAGCACCGCCGAGGGGTACCTCGCCGAGGCCGGCGCGGTCGCGGTCTACACGTGGGTGCTCGACGAGCCGGCCAACCGGGAGTTCGCCCGCAGGCGCGGTTACGTGGCGAGCCGGCCGGCGCACTTCCTCCACCTCGACCTGGCGAACGGAACCCTGCCGGAACGCCAGGTGGTCCCGGCAGGCGTCGAACTGCGTACGGCCGCCGATTTCGGCGACGACCCGCGACCGCTGTTCGAGGCCGACGCCGAGGCGACGGCGGACGAGCCGAGCGACACCCCCACCGAGTTCACGGACTACGAGGACTGGCTGAACCACACCTGGCACCATCCCGGCCTGGACCGGGAACTCACCTCGGTCGCGATGGTGGACGGCGTGGGGGGGGGGGGGGGGGCGGGCCCCCCCCCCCCCACGCCGTCCTGCCCGCTGGGGCACGACGCACTACGCGCGTCTCTCGGCCCTCCTCACCGTCCCGGCCTCCCTGGGCGCCGCCCTCGCTCCATGGGCCGGCACCGTCCTCTCCGGCCCCTTCGGCGGATACGACGCACTCTTCCTGGCGCCGGCGGCAAGCTCCCTGCTGGCCGCCGGTCTGGCAACGGTCACAGGAGTACGGCCGCCTCCGCCGCCTCTGCGGCCGGCGGCGCCTCACTCGACCGGCAGGCCGCCGGCCGTCACCCGCACAGGGTGGTGTCGAGCAGGGCGTCGGCCTGGGTGAAGCCCTGCTCGGTGGGCGGCGGGTCGGCGGTGACGGCGATCGTGGCGGCTCGGCCGTCGTCGGTGACGCCGGGAGACGTGTGGTAGCCGGGGGTGTCGCCACCGTGGCCCCACATCAGGCCGCCACAGCTCAGCGGCACGCTGATCAGCCCCAGTCCGAACCGGGTGCCCGGGACAAAGCCCAGATCGTCGGGGACCTTCACGGTGGTGCGCATCTCGGTGAGCTGGGCGGGCTGAAGGAGCTTGCCACCAATGAGAGCGGAGAAGAAGCGGTTCAAGTCGCTCGGGGTGGAGATCAGCTGCCCGGCGGCCCAAGCCCATGAGGGGTCGATCTCCGTGATGTCCTCCAGCGGCGCTCCGGGGCCGGTCGCGTGGTAGCCGCGGGGGTGGGCCTCGCGGATGGCCTGGTCGCCGATGCCCGGGAAGTAGGTGTGGCGCAGTCCGATGCGGTCGATGACGCGTTCGGTGATCTGCTCGGCCAGCGGGCGGCCGGTGACCTTCTCGATGAGCAGCCCGGCAACGACGTAGTTGGTGTTGCTGTACGCCAGGCCGGTGCCCGGCTCGAACTGCGCTTTCCGGGCCAGGGCCAGGTCGAGCAGGGTGCGGGGCTGGTAGTACGTGTGCCGGTCCTTGCCGAGGACCGCTTCGAGCATGAAGCTGGTGTAGTTGGGGAGTCCGCTGGTGTGCTGGAGGAGATGGCGGACGGTGATGTCCCGGCCGTCGATGCCCTGGCCTCGTAGGAGGTGGGGCAGGTAGGTCTCGACGGGGGAGTCGAGGTCGACCTTGCCTTCGCCGACGAGTTGCAGGATGACGGTGGCAGTGAAGGTCTTGGTGTTGCTGCCGGCCCGTACCTGTCCGTCGACCGGTACCTTGGCCCTGGTCCTCAGGTCGGCGACCCCGGCGGTGTAGTTGCGGGCGCGGCCTTGGCGGTCCACGGTGGCGGCCAGCGCGGCGGGGAACCTGCCCTCGGTCACCAGCCGCTCCATCCCCTTGCGTACGGCATCACGCGGGCCGTGAGGCTGCGCCGCCGACGAGGGCAGTGTGCCGCCGACCGCCAGCGCGGCAGCGATCACCGCCACCGCCGCGATACCTCGCCGCCGCCCGGACTCCGAACGAACACGAACGCGCTGTTGGGAACGATCCGACATGGCTGAACTCCCCTGTAGAGCCTGCTGGTTGCACCGGTGAACCGGATGAGTCCAGCCTGCTCGTTCAAGATCAGCCGGGCCAACCCGGCAGCACGCCCATGCAACGTAGGGACAACCCCCGCCCCACCGGGGAGCCTGGCCCCCCTCACGTGTCCGGCCCGCGTCACCGGTCCGCGCTCACCGGTCGGTCGGGCGTCGGTGCGGGGCGTGCTGGAGGTGGCCGGTACCCAGATCCTCTTCGACCTCGCCGACCCGCCGCCTCCGGACACGGTCGACGGCACATGGGTCGAGGTCAGTGTGGAGCGGGGCAGCGTCAGCCTGTGGCCGGAGCGTGGACAGAGGCACTGACAGTGCCCTGGAACCGGTCGGCGGGGACTCCTGCGATGTTCAGCTGCCCCCGTCCCGTGTGCTGGTGCCCGATGGTCGCGCAGCCGGCGCCGTGCCGCTCAGCCCGTCGCGTGCCATGCCGTACTCCCTGGGGTGGTCGCGGGCTCCGGGAAGGGAGAGCGCCGTCCGGAATTCCTGGCGTGCCTCCGCGCGCCGACCCGCCGCCACGTACGTGCTGCCGAGACGGATGCGCACCTCCATCTCCAGCCACGTGCTCGTGTGCTCGGTGAGCGTGGACAGTGCCTCGTGGTGGGTGTCGACCGCGGAGAGCAGGTTGCCCTGGACATGTTCTGCGGCGGCGAGCTGGGACAGGCACACCGTGCGCAGGGGCAGGTCCCCGGCCTCGCGGGCCAGTTCGGCCGCCCGTAGCAGCAGGGCCGTGGCCTCCGTGTGCCGGCCGAGGGCGACGTGGGCGTCTGCGGCGAAGCACAGGGTCTTGCTGATCATTCTGGGGCGGCCGTTCTTCTCGGCCAGGGTGAGGGCGGTGGCGTAGTGCTCGAGCCCCCGCTCGTACCGTCCGTGCCGGCAGTGGATCGCGCCGAGGTTGCAGGTCGCTATGACGGCCAGCCAGTCGTCGTCTAGTCGGACTGCCAGCTCCACCGCCTCGCTCAGGTGGGCGACCGCCTCCTCGGTGCGGCCCAGGGGCCACATGGCCGCGCCCAGCCCGGCGACCGCCCTGGCCCGGTCCCGCTGGTCGTCCTGCCCTGCCCCGTGGCGCAGTGCGTCGGTGAACCAGGTGTGTGCCTGCCGGAACCGTCCCTGATAGACGTCGACCATTCCCATGCAGTTGCGCAACGCTGCGGGCATCCGCCGGTCGTCAGCCATGTCCGCGCAGGGCAGCGCATGCTCCAGGGCGGCACGGCACTCGTGGTAATGGCCCTGGCGGACCAGGTGGTCGACCAGGGCTTCGGCGATCCAGCAGGCATGGTCGAACTGGCCGGCGGCGGCCGCGTAGGCCACCACGTCGACCAGTTCTCCGCCCGCCGCGTCCAGCCACGCCGAGGCTTCCCGCCACTTGTGGAAGGGCGAACCGGTGACGTCGGGGCCGGTCAGGAAGCCCTCGGGTTCCCCGTCGCCGGCGATACGTCCGGCAGCCGTATAGAGGTGCAGGACGGCGACACGGTCCGCAGCGGCCTCCGCGGGCGCCTCGGCGGCGAGGCGCCGCGCGTGTGCGCGTACGAGGGTGTGCAGCCGGTAGCGGCCGGGCTGCGGCTGCTGCAACAGGCTGGCGTCGACCAGATCCTCCAGGAGGCTTTCGGCGTCCGCACGAGGACGGCCCAGCATGGCCGCGAGCGTGAGTCCGTCGAAGCGCACGGTCGGCGCCAGGCCCAACGCGCGGAAGCCGCGCCGCAGTTCGGGCGCGAGCTGGTCGTACGACATCCTGAAGGCGGCTTCCACGCTGCGGTCCTCGGCCCGCAGCTCACCGAGGCTCTGCGTGTCGTCGGACATCCGGCCGGCCAGAAAGGCCAGGGTCCAGGACGGGCGGTTCTGCAGCCGGGCGCCCGCGATGCGCAACGCCAGCGGCAGGCCGCCGCAGCGCAGGGCGAGGTCGCGCGCGGCGTCGGGTTCACGGTCCGCCCGGGACCCCCCGAGGAGCTCGCGGAGCAGACCGACGGCATCGGCGGTGACCAGCGGCTCCACGGTGAGCCGCAGATCGGCGTCGAGGCCCGGCAGACGCTGGCGGCCTGCCACCAGGACCCGGCTCCCCGGTCCGGCGGGCAGCAACGGACGCACCTGCTCCGCGCTCCGGGCGTCGTCCACGACCAGCAGCAACCGCAGTCCGCTCGTGGCCGTCCGCCAGGCCGTGACGAGGTCACTCAAGTCGTCGGCCTCATCGCCGAGTTCACCGCCGCCGCCGCGGACGGTGCGCAGGAGGCGGCGAAGGGCCCGCTGAGGACCGACGCTCTCGTGTGCGGCGCCGTGCGCGTGCAGGTCCACGAACAGACAGCCGTCGGGGTAGGCGTCGGCGAGTGCCCAGGCGGCGCGTACCACCAGGGCGGTCTTGCCGACGCCCGCCGTTCCGTCGACCGCCACCACGGACACAGCCCCTGGGGGTGCGGGGGCGGTGAGCAGGGCGAGTTCCCTCTCGCGGCCGACCAGACAGGCGGTGTCTCCGGGCAGTTCGTTCCGGCGGGGGTGGGGACGGGGGTGGACGCGGCCGGGAGGGTTGGACGCGTGGGGGAGTCGGGGGTCGTCCGGGGAGTCTGGGGACGGAGGCTGCGCGCCCTCGGGAGCGAAGGCGTCGCTGGTGCTCGGCCGCGCCACCCGGCCGAGCACCAGCCGGTCTTCCCTGCGCAGGACCGCCTGGTGCACTCGGCGCAGTTCCTCGCCCGGCTCCACGCCCAGCTCGTCGAGGAGCCGACGCCGGATCTCCTGATAGGCGGCGAGTGCTTCGGCCTGCCGACCGCTGCCGTACAGTGCGCGCATCTTGAGGGCGGCGAGCGGTTCGTCGTACGGCAGGGCCAGGGGCGCCGCCATGAGGTCGCTCAGGGCATCCGGGTAGCGGCCTAGCAGGACCAGGCACTCCGCCCGGCCCTGGTGCAACGTGCGGCGCTGCTGGGCGAGGCGTTGCCGTTCCGTGTCGGCGAGCGGCCCCGGCAGACCGGGCAGGGGCTCGCCCCGGAACAGCTCCAGCGCCCGACTGCCGTGGTCGAGCGCGGAATCGAGATCACCGGCGGCCCTCGCGCGCTGCGCCTCGGCGGCCTGTTCGGCGAGTTCGGCGAGGTCGGTCCGGGCCCCGCCGGACACGAAACGATATCCGCCGCGCTCACCGTGAATCACCGACGCGCCGGGCTGCCCGGCGCCCGGCGCGTCCAACGCCTTCCGCAGCGCGTAGACGTAGCTCGGCAGGACCCGGTGGCCCGTCCCCGGGGGTTCGCTTCCCCATACGTCGTCGAGGAGTTGCCGGTACGTCACCAGGGCGGGCGCACGGAGAATCAGGGCGGCGAGAACCGCCTGCCGTCGTACGGGGCCGAGCGCGAGCGGCGCACCGCCCCGGCGCGCCAGGACCGGTCCGAGGAGATCGATCCGCACGCGCCCCCTCGCGTCGGCCGGATGCGCGCCGGAACCCGCTGAATCCACGTCCATTCCGAACTCTCCCCGTTTCCCCGTGCGCCCTTTGCCCGCGCAGTGTCGCAGGCGCCTTGCTTCAGCAGGATTTCATCGGCATTCCAGCGCCTCGGAACAGAGTGTGCCAAGTTGCGCCGGGTGTCGACGAACCGGGCTGAGAGGTCCGGGCCGGGCCGACGGATTCGGTGACGGCTCCGAGGCCCCTGGTGAACCGGGCGAGCGTCCGAACAGGGTTCGCCGAGGTGCACTGCCCGGCGCGAGGAGCCGGCCACCACCGAGCAACACGTGGTCTGCGAAGTCCATCCACCACATCATCGAGAAGGGCCACATCACTATGTCGCACGTCAATCGCCCGCCCGGCGCACAGCCCACCCGTCGTGGTGGGCGATGGGAGCGTTACCGGGTCGCCCACCCGTTCTCCGCCCAGGACCAGGCAGGTCTGTGGGGCGCGATCGTGGGTGTCGTGGCACTCGCCGTCCTGCTCGGCTGGGCACTCGACACGAAGGGTGGTGTGGTCATCGTCGCGGCGGCCCCCTTCATCATCTCCTGGTACGAGAAGCGACGCACAGCGTTCCAGTTCGACGCCGCCGGCGCCCGGTTCGGCAACGTACTGCTGCCGTGGACCGACGTCACCCAGTTCGTCGTGGCCGCGCCGCCGAACGGCCAGTGCGCGCTGATCGGTGCACGACTGCGTCCCGGCGCGGCCTTGCCGGCCGGTGCGGTCGTCCCGCCGCAGAACCCGTCCATGCCCGCACCGATCCACGTCGCCGTGCCGGCTGACAGGTTCGATCTGGCGAAGATGGTCCGCAAGGCGCGCAAGTACGCGCCGCCGCACATCCAGATCGTGGTGGCCGAACCGTCGGGGGAACGCGTCGCGACCTAGCGCGATCGCTGATCAACGATCGCGGTCGGTCTACGTGCCGCCCTCGTCGGTGACGGACCTGCCGCCCCTTATCGCGGGGGAGTCTCGCGGAGTTTCCGGAAGAACCTTCGTACGTCGTCGACCAGCAGGTCAGGCTGCTCCATTGCCGCGAAGTGACCGCCCCGGTCGTACTCCGTCCACTGCACGATGTTGTTCGTCCGGTCCGCGATGTGCCGCAGCGGGATGAAGTTGTCGTGTGCGAAGTCGGCCACGGCGGTCGGCGCTGTCGATGGTCCGGGTGGCGTGCCCCAGTAGTCGGCGTGGGCGCGTTCGTAGTAGATGCGTGCGGACGAACCGGCGGTTCCGGTCAGCCAGTACAGCATCACGTTGGTGAGCATCACATCGCGGTCGACGGCGTCTTCCGGGCGGTCCCGGGAGTCGGTCCACTCCTTGAACTTCTCTGTGATCCAGGCCAGTTGCCCCACCGGCGAATCGGTCAGGCCGTACGCCAGTGTCTGCGGGCGGGTCGACTGGACGTCCGCGTAACCCTGACGTTCACGACACCATTCCTGGAAGCGTTCCCAGGAAGCCAGCGTGCGCTTGCGTTCGTGCGGGCTCAGCGCGTCCAGTTCCCTGGCATCGGGTTCGTGTGTGGCGCCCGAGTTCGGAAGCAGGTTCAGGTGTACGCCGATGACCTGGTCAGGCAGCGTCCGGCCCAACTCCCGTGAGATGGCCGCACCCCAGTCACCACCCTGCACCCCGTACCGCTGGTGGCCGAGGCGCCGCATCAGCTCGGCGAACGCGCCGGCCACCCGTCGGAACTCCCAGCCCGTCTCAGGTGTCGGGCCCGACAGCCCGAAGCCGGGGATGCTCGGCAACACGAGGTGGAACGCGTTCGCCGGGTCGCAGCCATGCGCCCGCGGATCGGTGAGGGGACCGACGACCTCGGTGAACTCGACGAACGAGCCCGGCCAGCCGTGCGTCATGAGCAACGGTGTGGCGTCCGGTTCGGGGGACCGAATGTGGGCGAAGTGGATGAGCGCCCCGTCGATTGTCGTGGTGAACTGCGGCCAGGTGTTCAGCCTGGCCTCGGCGGCACGCCAGTCGTACTCGTGTCGCCAGTACCGGACGAGTTCCCTGAGGTAGCCCCGGGGGACGCCGTACTCCCAGCCCACTCCGGGCAGTTCATCCGGCCAGCGCGTGCGATCCAGACGCTCGTGCAGATCGGTCAGCTCCTCCTGCGGGATGTGGAGGCGGAACGGGTGAACGCTGTCGTCGGAGGGTGCGGATGAGGGGTTTACGGAAGTCATGGCCCTATTCCTACTCCGGTCGGCGTCGCCCCTCGTGGTGGGGGTGCGGCGGCCGCCCGGCGGCAAGGGAGGAACGGGGCGGCCGACGGTCACAGCACCTGCGAGACCTTGTAGGCGATCCCGTCCTGGACCAGGCAGCCGGACCCGACGCAGACAATGCCGTTGAGCCATACGTACGTCTCGGCCCCGGGCTCGAAGACGGGAGTGGTGCGGAAGTAGTAGCGGGCCGGGTCGATCCGGAGCCGCTCGGCGGGGTCGGCGAGCGCCTCGCGCAGCGGGGGCGGCGTGACCCAGCGGCCCCCGTAGGTCATGTGCGCCAGCGCGCCGTCGTGCGCGCGCAATGTCAGCCGTACATCCAGGGTCATGGTGCCGTCCGGACCGAACAGGGCCCAGTCGCCGCCGGGCAGCACGTCGCCGTGCAGCCGCGGACCGTGGAGGCTCCCGCCCGTGGCCCCGAACAGCACGCGCCGGCCGAAGGGGCCGCTGCCGAACGGGAGTCGGGGAGCGAGGTCGACTGGGAGTCTGGAAGGAATCGCCATCGGCCGCCTCGCCACCGACCTGGAACTGAGCAAGAGCGGAATCCCGACGCTGTTCGGGACCAAGGAGAACCTGCGACTGGCCGCCGCCGAGACGGCGCGCGAAGAGTTCTCCGAGGCCGTCGTACGCCCGGCACGAGCCCCTGCGCCGGGCACCCCGCGGCTGTGGGCGCTGACCGAACGCCGGCTCACCTACGCACAGACCCCGCTCTTCGCGGGCGGCTGCTTCTGGGCCGCCGCGCTACCCGACCTCGACAGGATCTGCTGGTCACGACTTGAGCGTTGGCCTGTGATGGCGTGACATAGTGTGCCCGCTATGAACGCCCTCGCCGTGGTCGCTGTCGTCGCGCTCGCCCTGCTGCACGTGTACATCCTGGTCCTGGAGATGTTCCTGTGGACCGGCCCACGGGCGCGAGCCGCCTTCGGTACCACGGAGGAGTTCGCGGTTGCGACCAAGGCCCTCGCCGCCAACCAGGGCCTGTACAACGGCTTCCTGGCAGCGGGGCTCCTGTGGGGTGCCTTCGCCTCCGACCCGGTTGGCTTCCAGGTGCGGGTCTTCTTCGTGATCTGCGTAGCGGTCGCGGGCCTGTACGGTGCCGCGACGGCGTCGCGCAAGATTCTCTTCGTCCAGACGATTCCGGCCCTGGTCGTGCTGGCGCCCGTACTCCTGGCTCGCTGAACGTCGCGGACACGTCCGGTCCGCTCGGCCACCGAACCCGATGACCTGGACCTGCCGTAGCGCGGTCCGCCACATGGTCAACGGGTTCGGAGGGCGACCGGGTGCGCGCCGCTGCCACCGGGTTCATACGCCCCCGTGGCACTCCGGTCCGAGCCTCAGTACGCCGTGACCTGGTCCGGTTTTGGGGCAGGCGTGGTCGCACGGTGCTGCGGGTGGCCGCCCGCGGTGGGCCGCGGGCGGACCGGCCACCAGATGGCCCGGCCGAGGAGTGCGGCAACGGCGGGGACCAGCACCAGCGAGAGGACGAGCGCGGAGAGCATGATGCCGAGCGCCATCGCGAAGGCGACCTGTTCGCTTCCCGGGGTCGTGGCGAGCGTGGCGAAGGAGCCGGCCAGCGCCAGCCCGGCCGTCGCGATGGCCGGTGTCGTGTGCCGTACCGCGCGGGCCACGGCGTCACGGGCCGGGCCCGGTCGCCGCATCTCCTCCCGGATCCGGTCGGCGATCAGGATGTTGTAGTCGGTGCCCAGTGCCACGACGAACAGGAACAGCACCAGGGGGAGGGTGAAGTTGACGCCCGGTTTGCCGAGGGTGTGCTGGAAGAGCAGTGTGGCCGCGCCGAGGGTGGCGGCGAAGCCGAGCCCGACGGAGAGCATCAGGACCACCGGTGCGAGCAGGCTGCGCAGGAGCAGCAGGAGGATCAGCGCGATCAGCGCGGCCGCGACCGGGAACACGATCTTCAGGTCGTGGTCGACGGCGGTCGAGACGTCGGCGAAGATCGCCGCCGTCCCGCCCACGTGTGCCGTCGTCCTGGCGGGTGTGTGCTGGGCGACCGTGGCCCGGATCGGTCCGGAGGCCAGGTCGCGGGCCTCCTGGCTCTGCGGGTCAGCGGTCGGGTAGAGGTCGATCCGGGCGGCGCGGCGGTCCTCGTTGAGGACGGTCGGCGCGACCTTGCCGACGCCGTCGACCTGGGTGAGCGCACGGGAGAGGCCGTCGAGTCCGGCGGTGGTGAGGGTGCCACCGTCCGTGGTGGTGACGAAGACGCTCGTCGGGTCCGACACTCCGGCCGGCAGCGTGCGGGAGATCTCGGCCGCGGTGACGGCGGCGGCGGTCCGGTCACCGGAGTCGCCCCGGCCGTAGTCCATGCGGATGCCGGTCAGCCCGGCGGCCAGCGCGGCAAGCAGGGCGACCGAGGCCATCAGCATCATCAACGGTCGTCGCGTGACCAGCACGGCGAAGCGGGCGGCACGACCTTCGCCCGGCTCGTGGCGCAGAGTTCGGGAAGGCCAGAACATCTTGCGCCCGGCGGCCGCGAGCAGCGCAGGCAGCAGGGTGAGACTGCCGAGCAGCATCACCAGGACCGCCACGGCGATTGCGGGCCCCAACGAGCGGAACTGCCCGAAGGTCGCCAGGCCCAGCGTGGCGAACGCGGCCACGATGGTCAGCGCCGCCGAGGTGATCGCGGTGCCCACCCGGCCGGAGACCTGTTCGGCCGCCTCGCGTGCGGACTGCTCGGGCCGGTCGCGTAGGTGTTCGCGGAAGCGGAACAGCAGGAACAGCAGGTAGTCGACGCCGATGCCGAGCAGGACCACGCTGATCAGCCCCGGGGTGCCCGCATCGAGATCGCGCCCGGTGAGCATCGCCGCACCCGCCACGGCGCCCGCCGCCACACCGCCTATGACGGCCACCGCGAGCAGCGGCAGCAGGGCCGCCAGCACACTGCGGAACACCAGCACGTTGAGCAGGACGATGAGCCCCATGACGAGGGCGCTCCCGACCGTCGCGGCGGTCTCGTGGGCATCGGTGGTGTCGACGGTCTCGGCGAGACTCCCGGTGAAGCCGGTGCGCATTCCCGCCTCGGAGAACTGCACCTGGGCGGCGTCCCGGAAGGCCCGGTAGACGCCCTGGACCCCCTTGTCCGAGGGGTTCCCGGTCAGCTGGACGGAGAGCAGTTCGAAACTCCGGTCGGGCGCCATCATCGCCGGGGTGATCCGGGGCGTCTGTGAGCGGTCCGGAACCAGGAACTGCGGGACGTCGTCCTCCCTGGGCATGATCACCCGGCGTTGGGCCAGCTTCGCCGCCTCGGCCTCGACCCGCGTCTCGTCGGCGGCGCCGAGGGCCTTGCCGTCGGACCGGGCTACCAGCATGGTCACCGTGGTGGCGTCGGGGTCCACCCCGAACTGTTCCTGGGCGATATGCAGCGCGGCGGCCGAGTCGTAGCTGCGGGGCAGGAAGTCCCCGGTCTGGTGCTGGGTGACGCGGGCGATCAGTGTCGGGGTCAGGGCGCTCAGTACGACACCCAGCACCGCCCAGAGGGCGATGACCTTCCATGGGTGTCTGGTGGAGTATCCGGTCAGGGCGCGGATCACGATGTCCTCCGGCGGACGGTCTTGAGTGCGGACGTCTGCCGGGGGCTCCCGGCCGGTCTCCAGACCATCACTGGGAGGGGCCGCCCAGCGTCGGGGCAGCGGATGAACCGGACCGGGGCCCTGGGTCCTCCCCCGGCCCGCGACCAGGACCCTGGTCCTGGTCCCGATGGGGGCCCGCGTCCGGGGCAGGGGCCGCCAACCGCTGCCGCCGGTGCCGGCACGGCGGGTGCTGTGCAACCCTGTCCCGGGGGGAGGGCGGACACAGGGGGAACAGACATGCTCAGCATTCGACACATCGGGCCCAACGATGCCCGGGAACCGCTGCACATCGACAGCGCCGAGCCGCCGTGGACGCGTAACGACGCACTCGTGACCGGCGGGGCCTGCGTGATGAACCTGCTCAGCTACGTGTTCGTCAACGACCCCGACGGACAGCACGACGTGAGGGTGGCCGGATTTCTCCTCGTCGCGCTGACGGCCCTGCCGCTGCTCGCCCGGCGCAGCCACCCGGTGGCGGCGCTCGCCGCCGTACTGGCACTCGACGCGACGGCCGCCCTGGCCGTACCGCTGCCCAGCCACTTCGGTGCCGTCCTGGTGGTCGCCCTGTACTCGGTCGCCAGGGCCTGCCCCGGCCGGGTGACGGCGGTCGCGGCCGTCGCGACGGTGTCGCTGACGCTGCTGAGCCAGAGCGACGGATGGGTTCCACCCTGGCAGGACGCCGTTTCCTCGCCCCTCAGCACCCTGATCGTCGTCGGCACCGCCATGGCGGTCAACCGCTGGCAGCGGGAGGTGGCGGCCAACCGGAGACTCCTTGCCGACCGTGCGGTGGCCGACGAACGCCGCCGCATCGCACGGGAGCTGCACGACATCGTGGCTCACCACATCACCACCATGCAGCTGATGGCCGGTGGAGCCCGGGCCAACCTCGCCGAACCGGAGGTGGTCCGGGACGCACTGGTCACCCTTGAGGCATCCGGGCGGCTCGCGCTGCGCGAGATGCGCCAACTCCTGGACGTGCTGCGGTCCGACGACGAAACGGAGGCCGCGCCGTCGCTGCCCCAGCCCGGTGTCGACGACCTCGACGGCCTGGTCGCCGAGTCCCGCCTTGCCGGACTGCCGACCGAGTTGAGCGTCCGCGGGCCGCAGCGCCCGCTGCCGCCGACCGTCGGCCTCACGGTGTTCAGGATCGCCCAGGAGGCCCTCACCAACACCCGGAAGTACGCGGGGGCCGCCCGGGCGACCGTGCAACTGACGTACCACCAGGAGCGGATCACCGTCGAGGTGCGGGACGACGGCGGAGGCGCACCGCCGCAGGAGGGGGCGTCGGCGGTGGGCTCGGGCGGTTACGGCCTCATCGGCATGCGCGAGCGCGTCGCCCTGCACGGCGGCACCCTCACCGTCGGCCCGCAGGCCGATGGGGGATTCGCCGTGGTGGCCGACCTGCCGCTGACCACGGACGAGGCGGCCGAGGCTGCCGTCCAGCACGACGGGGTACACCGATGACCGGGACCGGGCCGACGCCGCCGAGGATCAGGGTGCTGATCGTGGACGACCAGCCGCTGGTGCGGCGCGGCCTGTCGCTGATCCTCGCCCCCGACCCGTCCTTCGATGTGGTGGGCGAGGCCGAGAACGGCGCGCAGGCCGTCACTCTCGCCGGCCAACTGCGCCCCGATGTCGTGGTGATGGACATCCGGATGCCCGTTCTCGACGGGGTCGCCGCGACCCGGGAACTCGCCTCCACCGTGCCCGACTGCCGGGTCCTGGCACTCAGCACCTTCGACATGGACGAGTACGTCGTGGGCGCGCTGCGCGCCGGAGCCTACGGGTTCCTGCCCAAGGACAGCTCCCCGGAGGACCTGAGCGCGGCGATCCGCACCGTCCACGCCGGCGAGGCCGCCGTCGCGCCGCGCCTGCTTACCCGGCTGATCTCCACCTACGTACGGGCACCCCACGGCGCGCGGCCGGCCCCCACCGGCCTGGGTGAACTCACGCCCCGCGAGGTCGAGGTGTGGCATCTGATGGCCACCGGCCTCGACAACACCGAGATCTCCCGCGCCCTGGACATCAGCCTCTCCACGGTCAAGAACTACATCACCAGCATCTTCGACAAGCTCGCCGTCCGCGACCGCGCGCAGGCGGTCATCGCGGCCTACGAATCGGGCCTGGTCACGGCCCGCGGGGCAGCGGGGGACCGGCCCGGCGTGATCACGCCGTAGCATCGCCCCCTGGGCGCGACACGAGGATCTGACCCGCTCGTCGGAACCCTCGCAGTCCGTCAACACCTCTACGGGATGTGGTCCGGCCTGCCTCGGCGCTGGTGATCGTGGCGATAGCCCGTTTCGTGAAGGTCAGAGCATGATGAGCAGGCGCGTCTTCGGCTTGAGCTTCCTGTTCACCGAGCGACTCTGGACGTATACCTCCAACTTGGGATTACGCCCCGCCTTCACGGAGACGGTCCCCTGAATACCCGTGCCGAACAGAAGACTGCGCGCCGCGTCGCCCGTGTATGCGCGGTCCGTGTCCTTCTCGACCACGATGACTTCCTTGTCGGGCTGGACCTGAACCCGTGTGCCCAGCTGGTAGTAACACGACCCGCGTTCGTACGTCACGCCCGGATGCGAATCAACGAAGGATCGAATCTCGACCTCCGTATCGACCTTCAGGAGTCGATACCTGTCGGCCGGGACCGGTTCGAGGTTCGCCCGCACGTCGTCCACCGATATGTCCTGGCCGACCGCGAACAGGTTCTTCGTGCCGCGCACGCCCTGCTCGCGGCCACGGAGGAAGCTGGTGGCGGCGGCGCGCACGGTACCGATCGCCTCCTCGACACCCTCCTGGGAATCCGCATCCCAGATGGCGATGTTTCCGGCCGGGAAGCCGTAGTTCTGGGCCGTTCGCTTCGCCAGGGAGTTCGGAACGAGGATCGCGGAAGTCCAGTGGCCCGGAAGCGCACCCATCTTCGCCGCGATCTTGTCGAGCCAGGGACCGAGGATGGTCATGTCGCCGTCATGCCGCCTGTCGCCTCCGGAGGCGTTCTCCTCGCCGTCCGTCACCACGATCTGGAGGAAGCTGTGCTCGCCGTACGCCTCCCAGATGTGGCCCAGGTCGTCCAGGGACTTCAGAGAGGCCTCGATGAGTGCCGTAGCGCCGTTGTTGACCTTGTACAGGCCCCGCATGGACGGCAGGTGCTTCACGTCCATGTCCCAGACCAGGTTCTCCACCTTGTGGTCGAAGGAGTAGAGACTGATCCGGGTTTCATGACCGAGACTGTCCGACTCGGCCTTCAATCCCGCCACGAACTCGTCGACAACACGGATGAGTTGGCTCTGGTGCTGATGCATGGAACCTGAACAGTCCACTACCAGTGCGACGTGATTCACCTTGTGCTGGATCTTGTTGGTGGACACGTTTGTGCTCCTTCTCCGAGCTCCCCGAGTGATGACTTCACACTATGGGGAGGCACTGACAACGGAGTTTGCCGGACGATCACCCTGCGCTCCCCAGCAGACCCACTGGCGCAGCTCCTGGCCGAAGTTCCCCCGCCGACCCGAACGGCAGGTCGTACGTCATCGACTGGGCCCGCACCAACCTCCTCGCCGGCACCACCCCGGCCGTGGTCATCGCGCCCGACGGTGAGGAAATCCCCCTGACCGGACGCCCCGACGTGATCTGGGCCCTGATGAACCTGTTGGCATCCCACGGTCTTTCGATCCCGACTCCTGTCCTTGACCTACGCACGCGCCGGATGGGCGTTGGCAGGGACGTGGTTGGAGGTAGTGCAGGGCAGGGCTGCGGAACGGGCGAGTCGGCAGCGTTCGGCTCCGTCAGCCGACGGTGGTCACAGCGCGGTGGCGTACTGGGCGTGCGCGGTTCATGCAGATGAGCAGCACGAACACCTTCCAGAGTCACAACCCGGTCCTCCACACGGTGCTGCGCGTCCAGCCGGCAAACGGCACGCCCCCGTTCGACGCCGCCCGACGGCTGACGGTGCCGACGGACTATCTCGCGGACCTGCACCGCACCAGGGAGGTCGTCGTATAAAGCGTGCCTCGGAAGTGGAACCCGCCAAGGTTGAGATCAGGGTGGGTTACTAGAGTCAGCTGCATGGCAACACCAGTGCTTCAAGCAGTTGAGGCGGACGGGACGACCTGGGACGACCCGTCCGAGGAACAGCTACACGACCTGTTGGCGGACATGAGCCTTGCATGGCGATTTGTCGTCGTGAGGCGGCTCGACTTGGAACCCGCCGACCAGCACTACATGCAGGTGTATCTCAACGACGACCTGAGCTATCAGGTGGAATACCGCGAGGGAGGGCCGGACAAGCACTTCCAGGCATGGGTACCCCGTGAGCACGAGGTCTTCGCAGTGGAACCTGTGGCTGAGGTGCTCCAGGGCTGGGCCTGCGGGCGGTCAGGTTGGCGTGAGGCTCTTTCCTGGGTCCCGTGGTCACCCGCAGAGTCATGCGCCCGTCACCACCCCCTCACAGCCACTCGTTGATGGCTGCGACCAGAACAGTTGCTTGCTAGCGCACGGATGGTTTGTGTACCTAGTGGCCACGGCTCGGTGCCCCTTGAGGCGGTTGATGCCGCACTCGACCGCATGCCTGGCCTCGCAGTCTGCTTGAGACGGCGGGTCGGCCGCAAGTGTCTCTCGATCAGCCGCGTTCGAAACAGTGGAAGTGGCCGATGCCGGAGAAACCGCGGCGCTCGTACCAATGACGGGGCCAGTCCGTCGCGTCGGCGGTCAGGAACCGGGTACCGCAGTCCCCATCGACAGCCTGGCGCAGCGCGGTGGTCAGGACAGCCTCGGCATGGCCGCGCCTGAGATGGGCCTCCGAGGTGACCAGGTCCTCGATCTGGGCGATTCCGGCTGCCGGGTCCATATAGAGGTCGGTCCATGAGGCGACCTCGCCTTCCTCCGTGCGGGCACCGATGAACCGAACGATGTCGGCCCCGCGTCGGCGAGCCTCGCGACGATCGACAAGATGGCGTACGACCTCCTCGTCGACACCAGAGTGGTCGTCGTGCCCTTCTCCAGCAGTGCACGGGCGGCTCGCCGAACCAGCCCATACGCTGACTCGGCGATGGAGGATCCCGCGCTGATACGGGCGGCTCCCGCCTCGGCGAACTCGGACACGGGTAGTGCGCCGGGGCCGGCCAGGACATTCACCGGCAGGAGTTGAGCCCGCGAGCGTCCTGACCGTCTCGGCGTCCGGTGCGCCGAGAACGAAGATGCCGTCCGCCGGCCGTCGCATAGGCGCGGGCGCGGGCGAGCGTCTCGTCCAGCCAGGCTGTGCGGTCACCGGGCGGCAGGCGGTGCGTGAGTTTCAGGACAGGCACGGCTCAGTCGACAGCCCGGGGGCCGACCTCAGATTGGCTTGCGCCATACGGAGATGTGCTTCGTGGAGTCCTGGGTGAACGGCGCCCCGTCCCAGTCCGCGACGCGACGTTCCAGCTCCAGCCCAGCGATCCGTGCCATCAGGTCGAGCTCCGCCGGCCAGGCATACCTGTGCCGGGAGGTGTCGCGACGGTAGCGGCCGTCGTCGCCATCGCGGGTGAAATGGTGCGAGACGAGAACCTGCTCGACCAGGTCGAAGGTGTCGAAGCCGAGATGCTGCTCGGAGACGTCGAACGGCACCGCGACCTGGCCGGGCGGCAGGAACCGCAGCGGTGGCACGCCCAGCTCGATGACGAATCGGCCGCCGGGCTCCAGATGACGTGCGGCGTTGCGGAAGCACTCGACCTGCTCGTCCTGCGTGAGCAGGTTCGTGATGGTGTTGTAGACGAGATAGACCAGGGTGAACTCACCGGGGACGACAGTGGTGGCCATGTCCCCGATGGATACCGGAAGCATGACCTCGTCGATCTTGCGCCGCAGCACCGCTGCCATGTGCTCGGACAGTTCGATGCCCACTACCGGCACGCCGTGTTCCCGGAGCGGGACGCCTACCCGTCCGGTCCCGATGGCGAACTCCAACGCACGGCCATCTCCCGCGAGCTCTGACAGGAAGGCGAGAGTGGGTTCGAGAACGGCAGCCGAGGACGCTTCGGCCTCCTCGGCGTCGTAGCGGTCGGCGGTCGCACGGGTCCACAGCTCACTGCTCGTCACGGGCGGCCACTCTGCCGGGTACCAATGGGTGCTGTCGACGCATTTACCTTCCACCGGCCCCGATCACACCGTTCGGGGCGAGCCGGTCCGGATCATGAATTGCGGAGTGATCCAACCACCTTGAAGATCATTTCGGTGGGGGTTCTCAACCCACCCACCCCCGCAGCAACGCCTCCCGCTCCGCCCTCCGAGGCGAACTTCCCTCCCACGCGCGGCCCCATTCCGACATCGCCGCCAGCGTCGTGGCCATCGTCGCGGCGCCCTCCGTGAGGCGGGACAGGAGGGCTCTGGAGAGATCGACCTCTGTCGGTGAGTAGCCAACGGCTGCGGCCGCGTAGGCCGACAACTCGTGGTCACCATCGGGTGATTCCATGCACACCGTCATCATGACCGGGGCCTCGTCCACCCATCCTGGACCGACGGTCATGGCCAGGTTCATCACCGTGTCCAGAGCCACGTCCCTCAACGCGCCGACCTGCCGCTTCAAGGACTTCACGGGAACGTCCGCCACCGTCAGGGCGTGCACGTCCTCCCACAGGTGGTAGCCGGCCTGCCCGTCCCCGAGGGCCACGACGCCCTCGGGGGTCAGGCGTACCCCGGGAGCCAGGCCGGACGGCTTCGCGCCTATGTACACGTCGCCCTCGACGATCCAGAACAGGCCCACCATGGCCATGGTTGCTCACTTCCCCCGACGACAGCAACGCCGTCGTGTCACATATCAAACGATCAGGTCGCCTTCGGCAACGTGCGAAAGATCCGTGAAGTTCCCGCTTTTCCCGTAGCCACACGCGCTGCCCGGACTGCTGGCGGTGTCTCTCCGGCCGTCACGGGCCGCCGACCCCTCAGACCGTCTCGCCGCTCTCTATCAGTGCGATCACGTCTCTTGTCGGTCGCACGTCTCCGAACGACCGATAGATCGTATGCAGGGTCGCGTTGTGGTCCTGGTCCCGCCCGGTGGCGTTCGCGTCGGCCACCATGACCACCCGATAGCCAAGCGTCCAGGCATCACGTGCGGAGGATTCGCAGCACACGTTGGTGACCGTGCCGGTGATCAGGACGGCATTGATTCCGCGCTCACGGAGGAGTTCAGGGAGCGGGCAGCGGCCGGGGAAGAAGGCGCTGGGTGCGGTTTTCTCCACCATGAAGTCCTCCGTGACCGGGGTGAAGCCCTGCCAGAGTCTGTCCGTGAGCGGTCCGGTGCCGCCGGAATTACGGAACATCTCGGCTGCTTCCGGCCCGTGGAACTCGTCGCCGACTTCAGTGCGCTCCGTGCGGGCAGGCAGAACCCAGGCGACGGTTCCGCCGGCGCTGCGGAGCGTGTCGGCGAGGTGCTGGATGTTCGTGGTGATGCCGCGTGCGTAGGGGTTGGCGTCGACGAAGAACGGCACCATGTCGATCACCACCAGTGCTGTGCGGGCCGGTTCGAGGGTGGTGTACGCGAACCGGCGTCCACGTCGCTCTTCCTGGCGCCGGTACTCCCGGTCGTCGATGCGCCATGCGTGAACGAGGGACTCTGTCTCTGTCACGGTGGTGCTCCTGTCAGTCGCGGTGCGGGTGGAGCATGCTCGTCATGTCGGAGTGGGCCGGTACCCGCGTCCATGCGCCGGCTGACGATGTGAAGGCGTTCGGGGAGGTCGACGGTCGGGGGGCGAGTGGGTGGTGGATGGTGATGAGCCGGTCCCCTGGCTCATCAAGGCCCGACCCGGCGTAAATGCACCTGAAGCAACGCGTTGGTCCGGACCCGGTCAGTTCACCCACAACCCTGCCCGAACCACGCCGATCCCGACAGGCTGGAACGCGGCGCTTCCGTGCCAGGCGGTGTCCCCGGGCATTGCAACCGCACACTCTGCTGGGCTCCGTATCTCCCCGGCGTCCTGTGACGCGATGACGAGAGCTTCACAGCACTGTCCCGATCATGTACCACCCAGCGCCCGGCTGAAAGTCGACGGTTAGTCTTTCGGCGCTGAAGACGTCCGAGGAATGTCGTCACAGCCGGACGAATGCGGGGGAACAGACATGAGCACAAGCAACGGTCGATCGGTGTCGCGCAGGCAGATACTCAGGCTCGCCGGGACAGGGCTGGGGCTCGCCGTCATAGGGGCCGGAGCAGTGGGGTGCGGTCCCGAGGACCCGGCTGACAAGCCGGTGGGCAGCGCGAAGCCGAGCGGGGGCAAGAACGGTGACGCCTTCACCACTCCGCCTCCGGGCACCGCGCCCGAGCCCCTCTGGCAGGCGGACGCCGCGAACGACAATCTGGCCGGCATCCAGGCCCTCGTTGTGGTCGGGGACGTGGTCCTGGTGTCGGGCGACCCCCTGGTGGGACGGGATGTCGTCAGCGGCAAGGAGATGTGGTCGCGGGCAGGCATCACCACCCCCGGCGCCCGGCTCATCACGGGCGGCGGAACGCTGTACCTCTCCAGTGCCGAGTACGACGGCGACGTCGTGGGGCTGGACCCGGCCACCGGCAAGGAGACCTGGCGAAGCCGCCTGGGGAAGTCGTACCAGCAGCCGCGCCCGATGGCGGCCGACGACCGCCACGTCTACGTGCTCGCAGGCGTCCTGGAGAAGGACTTCTCGACGCCGACCAACGTGATCGCCGCGATCGACACGACCACCGGCAAGGTGGCCTGGAGCGAGAAGCGCGACGCGGGCACCGAGGAGCACGGCATCACCGCCTCGGTCGTCGGCAAGCGCCTCGTGTACACGGACTACCGGGAGAACCTGACCGTCCGCGACACGACGACGGGCCGACAGGTGTGGACGAAGAAGATCGGCAAGTCCAACTACCGCCGTTTCGCCCTCCACGAGGATGTGGTGATCGTGGCGGACGGGCAGCGGCTGCGGGCGTTCGACCTGGCGTCAGGCAAGGAACGCTGGTCCCTGGCGACGGAGGAGTTCAGCCTGTTCAAGGACCCGCAGGTGCTGGACGGGGTGCTCTACGCGTCCGACAGTGTGCGTGGCCTGTGGGCGGTGAACCCCGCCACGGGTAAGCAGATCTGGCACAACGAGGACCTGCTGGAGTCGGCGGCGCACGCATGGCAGTTCGCCAAGGTGGGCGGCACCCTGTACGGCGCGACCGAGTTCGACGACGAGGGCGGCGTGCACGCCTTCGACGCGGCGACCGGCAAGCTGCGGTGGACGTACAACGACAAGACCGGCGACATTCAGCAGTGGTACGTCATGGCGGCGGGCAAGCGGCTTGCCGTGATGCACGGGAAGCGGCTGTACGCACTGCCCGCAGTGTGAACCGACGCGCCACCGCCCGGCTTCCCGCCGGCCCCCGTTCACGTAGGAGGAGTGAAGACGGCGTCCTCTCGTCGCAGTCAGCAGGTGCGGGGAGGCGCTCCCCTTCGCTGCCGCCCTGGGCTGTACGCGGCGCCGGCTTCCTCTCTCGTCCGCCCTGTCGTGCCCGGCTGTTCCCCGCCGGCCGACCCGGCGGAATTCGCTACCCTGCCGGCCGGGAAAGACGGAGACTCGTCCCATGGCTGACATGGATTCGTTTCGGCGGGCGGTCACCGCGTGGGCGGCCGGTGGCGCCGGTGACCCCGCGCGCGAGCTGGCCGGACAGTTGTCCGTCCGGGCAGCAGTCCTGCTTGAAGGGCCGAGCGACGTCGCAGCGGTCAGTGCGCTGGCCGCGAGCCGCGGCCGGGACCTGGCGGCCGAAGGAGTGTGCGTTCTGTCGATGGGCGGCGCGATGAGCGTCGGGCGCTTCGCCCAGCTCCTCGGGCCACCTGGCCTGGACCTCCGCCTCACGGGACTGTGCGACGAGGCGGAGCGCGGCTACTACGCCCGCGGCCTGGAACGGGCCGGTGCCGCGGAGCAGGAGTTCTTCGTCTGCACGGCGGATCTGGAGGACGAACTCATCCGCGCACTGGGCGCAGCGCGGGTGGAGGAGCTCGTACGGGCGGAGGGGGACCTGCGCGCCCTGCAGACGTTCCTGCATCAGCCCGCACAGCGGGGCCGCACCTCGCAGCAGCAGTTGCGGCGCTTCCTCGGCACGAAGAAGGGGCGAAAGATCCGCTACGGCCACGTCCTCGTCGAGGCGCTCGATCCCGAGCGCGTACCCGCACCACTCGACGGCTTGTTCGCCGGTCTGTGACGGTCGGCGACGTCAGTCGCGGACTCGGCAGAAGAGCTCGGGCGAGCGCCGGCCACTGCCGGCCGCGACGCACCGGCCTCGACGCGCGGCACCCCACAGCCGCCCGCGTCCGACGTCGTGAACGGGCCGCGGTGGCAGCAGCACCGCCGGCAGCAGGCCGAGAGCGGCGAGGGCGGCAAGGACCAGCAGGGCGGAGCCCATCGCCGAGCCGGACATCGCCGGGGCCGGGCCCTCGCCCGGCGTGGTGAGGATGGACGGCCCCATGGGCATCATGCCCGCGGCGACGGCGATACCGAGGGTCGGGCCGACGTTCATGGCGGTCTGTTTGAGTCCGCCGACAACACCGGCGTATTCGGGTGGTGCCTCGCCGACCACGGTCCCGGTAGCCGTGACCATCACGGTGGTGAACCCCGCACCGAGGGCGGCGAAGACCACGCTCGTTGCCGTCCAATGGCTGGTCGGACCGATTCGGGACAACTCCACGATGGCGAGCACCACAAGGACTTGCCCCCCGATGACGGTGCGCCGCGGGCCGTACCGGCGCAGCACCACATGGGCGACGGGTGCGCCGAGGACCATCAGCGCGGTCAGTGGGAGGACCTGCAGGCCGCTGTCGAGCGGGCTGAGCCCCATGCCGTCCTGCAAGTAGAAGCTGGCCACGAACAGCGCCCCGAACATCCCGCCCGTAGTGAGGAGCAGGATCGCCATCGATGCCACCACGGGTGTCGAACGGGCGACCGCGGGCGGCACGACCGGCTGCGCGGTGCGACGTTCGCGCCCGACGACTCCCGCCGCGAGACCTGCGACGAGAACGAACCCGAGCAACGTCGGGGCAGCGGTCCACCCGTGCACCGGCACGCCGGCCAGGGTGTGCACCAGGACGGCGAGCATGGCCGCGAACAGAGCCGCCGTGGCGAGGTCGAACCGCCGGGCTCCGGAACGCGGCGGCGGCGTTGGCGCGCGGACCGCGAGGGTGAGGGCGGCGATGGTGAACGCGACCGGGATATTGATCAGGAACACGGCACGCCAGCCCAGTTGCGAGACCAGGACGCCCCCGAGCACGGGGCCGACGCCTGCGGCCACCCCGATCGCGCTCGTACGGATGGCGACCGCCGCGCCGAGTCGGTCAGCCGGATACACCAGCCTCAGCAGCGCGAGCGTCGCTGGTTGCAGGAGCGCGCCGAAGAAGCCCTGCGCGGTACGCAGTCCAATCACCCAGCCGACCCCGGGCGCGAGGGCGATGCCCGCCGAGGTCGCCCCGAAGCCGAGCACGCCGACGAACAACAGCCGCTCGTGCCCGTAGCGGTCTCCCAGGCGTCCGGCAATGACGAGAAACGCGGCGACCGCCAGGAGGTAGCCGGTACTGGTCCACTGCACCTGCGTCACGGTTGCCCGGAGGTCCCGCTGGAGGTCCGGCTGCGCCACGAGCAGCACCGTGCCGTCCAGCGCGACGATCATCGCGCCGCCCACACCTGCCAGGAGCGCGGTGCGCGGTCGTGCGGATGCCGTCACGAGTGCGTCGGGGAGAGATGGGCGTCCAGCACCGCCGTGACCAGCCGGTCGAGCCGCTCGGACGGGTCGAGTAGGTCGGCTCGGTCGGGTAGGTCGGCTCGGTCGGGTTGGTCGGCTCGGTCGGGTTGGTCGAGCCGGTCGCTCTCTGGCCCATCGCCTGGTGACTTGGCGCCCAGGGCGAGTTGCAGGCTGCCCCACGCCCACAGCTGTGCGACGCCGTGCAGGTTCGTCCACAGGGCCATGGCTGTCACGGCAGGCGGCAGTGCGGCGTCGATCGATGTACAGGACATGGGCGCCGCGTGCTCCGCCAGGTCACGGGTGACGAGCTCGACGATGTGTGTGAACAGCGGCAGAGTCGACTCGCGCAGGGGCGGCAGGTCCGATGTGTGCGTCTCACTGTCGAGCAGATCATGACGGAACATCAGCTCGAACATACCGCGGTGCTCCAACGCGTAGCGGAGGTAAGTCCGGGCGAGAGCCTCCAGTTGGCCCCTCGGTGACGCCGCGCTGCTCGTCGCAGCCGCGAATCGGGCACCCAGGTCCGCGAAGCCTCGCCGGGCGATCGCGGAGAGGAGGGCGTGGTGTGTGGGGAAATGCCGGCGCGGAGCGCCATGTGACACTCCCGCGCGGCGCGCGATCTCACGCAGCCCGAGTGAAGCGGGGCCGTCGGTCATGACGAGGTCCACTCCGACGTCGATCAGTCGTTCCCTGAGGGAGGTTTCGCGTTCCATAGACAGTGTCTACCAGTTTGCTGTAGACACTGTCTATGTCAATCGGTGGCATGACAGGGAGCAGGACACAGTGACGGACACCTACCCCACGCCGGACCTCGTCCGGGTCGCTTTCCCGGACGGTGGCACGACCGACCTCCAGGTGCACCGCACGACATCGCCCGATGCCGTGGCCGTTCTCTGCCTCCCCGCCATGGGCGTACGGGCGACTACTACCGCACACTCGCCCGCACGCTGACCGAGCACGGGTGTCACGCGGTGCTCGCCGACCATCGCGGAACCGGGCGCAGTTCGGTCCGGGCCTCCCGCGGGGTCTCCTTCGGTTACGCGGACATCCTGGAGACGGATCTCCCGGCCGTCGTCGAATCTCTCCGCAAGGAATTCGGCACCGACCGGATCCCCCTGGTCGGGCACAGCCTGGGCGGGCGCCGGGAGAACGTGCCCCAGGTGGACGGGCCGCGCCCGTCCTCCTGTGCAGCCCCTTCGATCTGGTGGGCAGCTGTGATGGCACCGAGGACGAAACCGGCTGGAAGTGGCGGGAACTGGTTCACGTTCATATGTCCTTCGGTAGTGGCTCATCAGGGTCGGAACACGCCAGATGATGGAGCGCTTCAGTTGATCTGTACAGGGGATTCAGATGGAGCTAGATCATGTTTGACTAAACGATGACTTAACTGAACTGGTTTACTAGACAACGTTGTCAACCCTGTGCAGAGTGTCTGCTGGACCACGGACTCGTGCTGACGGAAGGGCTGAACGTGATGGTGTACGGGGCACTCGATATCGGCGGGACGAAGATCTCCGGGGCGCTCGTCGATGCGGAAGGGCGCCTCTTGGCGCGGGCGCAACGAGCCACCCCGGCGCGGGAGTCGGGGGATGTGCTGATGGGGGCGGTGACTGCCGTCCTCGACGATCTGTCGCAGTTTCCCGCGTGGGCGGACCTCGCCTGTATGGGTATCGCGAGTGCGGGCCCTGTCGACACGACCGCCGGGACCGTGAGTCCGGTCAACATCCCCGGCTGGCGCGATTATCCGCTGGTGGACGAGGTGCGTGCGCATCCGCGCATGCCCGTCGGCATGAAGCCGCTGCTGGTGGGCGACGCGGTGGCGATGGCCGCCGCCGAGCACTGGACGGGCGCCGCCAGAGGTGTCGACAACGCACTCTGCATGGTGGTCTCCACCGGGGTGGGTGGCGGGTTGATCCTCAACGGCAGCCTCCATGCGGGGATTTCGGGGAACGCTGGTCACATCGGTCACATCTCCGTGGATCTGAACGGTCCGCTGTGTCCGTGCGGCGCACGGGGCTGTGTGGAGGGCTTCGCCAGCGGCACCGCGATCGCCGCCCATGCGCTCGCGTCCGGCTGGGTTCCTCCGGCAGGGCAGGCACCGACCGCGGCAGCTGTCGATGTGTCAGCGCGGGGTGGTGACGAGCGCGCCCTGGCGGCGTACGACCGGGCGGGGCAGGCACTGGCAGCCGCCATCGCGGCGACCATCGCACTCGTGGAACTCGACCTGGTGGTGATCGGGGGAGGAGTCTCCCAGGCCGGGGAGACCCTCTTCGGGCCGCTTCGCCGTCGTATGGACGAGTACGCGGTCCTCGACTTCGCCCGCAACGTACCGATCGTTCCGGCGGGCCTCGCCCTGGACGCCGGACTGATCGGCGCTGCCGCCGCCGGGGCCGCGGTGGCGGGGCTGTCCCGGGCCGGCGGTGCGACTCGCGTTCCTGCTCTCCGCCCGTAACGGGCTCCGTCGACACCTTTGCACAGCTAAAACGACATCTGAACTTAACCGGTTCGGTTCGAAGTGTTGTGCGGGTCGGAACGAGCCCATAATCTCTCTCTCAGCCGCCAGGCCGATCATTCAACTGGCTCTGCAATGCGCTCAGTTGAGCGTGAATATGCGCAGCTATCGGCGAGGTGGGCGCTTCCCGCTGTTCGGCGTGAGCCGCATCCCATGGCCGGACAGCGGGAAAACCCGGCTCGTGCCTCATTCGGAGAACGTCAACTCCGTAGGCGCCGGGGAGTTCAGCACCCTCCATACAGGAAATGCCGCACGCCCGTGCCATCGAGCCCGGCTGTGCGCGCACCGAGTTGGGAGCAAGGATGAGAAAGAAACTGGCCACCGCGGCGGGAGCGCTGCTGGCCGTCGTCGCCTCGATGTTCGCCGCTCCACCCGCCGCGCAGGCTGCGGAGCCGGCACCGGGGTTCCACGTCACTGCCGGCCGGCTGCTGGACGCGAACGGCAACGACTTCGTCCTCCGGGGCGTGAACCACGCCCACACGTGGTATCCGGGGCGTACCGAGCGGGCACTGGCCGACGTCAAGGCGCTGGGCGCCAACTCCGTTCGTGTCGTGCTGAGTACGGGCGACCGCTGGACGAAGAACGGCACGGCCGACGTCAAGGCCGTCGTCGCGCAGTGCCGGGCGAACCGACTCATCTGCGTCCTCGAAGCCCACGACACCACGGGCTACGGAGAGCAGAGCGGAGCGGTCTCCCTGGACCGCGCGGTCGACTACTGGATGGACGTCCAGGACGCGGTGAAGGGGCAGGAGAAGTACATCATCCTGAACCTCGGAAACGAGCCGCACGGAAACTCCGGATACGCCGCCTGGACCGCCGACACGTCGAATGCGATCGGGCGCATGCGCACCGCCGGATTCGAGCACACGCTCATGGTGGACGCGCCGAACTGGGGCCAGGACTGGTCGTTCACCATGCGCGACAACGCACCGAGTGTCTTCGCCGCGGACCCGAGGCGCAACACCGTCTTCTCCATTCACATGTACGGCGTCTTCGACACCGCACCCGAAGTCAGCGACTATCTGAACCGGTTCGTGTCCCGCGGCCTGCCCATTGTCGTAGGCGAGTTCGGTGACGCGCATTCCGACGGCAACCCGGACGAGGACGCCATCCTGGCCACCGCCGAGCAGCTCGGTCTCGGCTACCTCGGATGGTCGTGGAGCGGGAACGGCGGCGGCGTCGAGTACCTCGACATGGCCACCGGCTTCGACGCGAGCCGGCTGAGCCCCTGGGGCCAGCGCATCTTCAACGGTTCCAACGGCATCAAGCAGACCGCCGACGAGGCAAGCGTCTTCGGGGCGGCCACCGGAGACAACGAAGCACCCACCGCGCCCGGTGCCCCGTCCGCGTCCGAGGTGACCTCCAGCAGTGCCCGCCTCAGCTGGGCAGCGGCCACGGACAACACCGCGGTCACCGCCTACGACGTCGTACGGGTCGACGGCACCCAGGAGTCCCGGGTCACCACCACGACCACCACAAGCGCCGGTCTCAGCGGCCTGACCCCCGCCACCGGCCACACCTTCGCCGTGTACGCGCGTGACGCGGCCGGCAACCGCTCCCCGCGCTCCGCGACGGTGCGTGTCACCACCGTGGCAGGACCTGCCACGGGGAAATGCGCGGTCACCTACCGCCTCAGTGACTGGGGCCACCAGTTCAACGCCGACGTCACCATCCGCAACACCGGAACCGAAGCGATCAAGGGCTGGCGGCTCGATTTCGCCTTCCCGGGCAGCCAGACGCTCACGTCCTCCTGGAACGCGAAAGTCGTCCAGGACGGCAAGCAGCTGCGCGCCACGAACGAGTCGTGGACCGAGACCATCCCTGCCGGTGGCACGGTGAGCTTCGGGATGAGCGGCTCCTCCACCGGTTCGAACGGCATCCCGGCCGAGTTCAGCCTCAACAGCACCCTCTGTAGCCGGGGTTGATGCCCCCAGCGCTCCGCCGTGGGGCGCGCAGCGGCCTCCCCTCGTCGGCGTCCATGGCGGGGGAGGCCGTCGGCAGCACACCCGTACCGGCCGGCACGGAACCGGTACAGGAACCGGTGACGTGACAGCGGAGACGGCGCAGGGCCGTGCCTCGACGACCGAGACACGGCCCTGAGCCGTGAGTGCTATCCGCGCGGTGGCGGACCGGTGGAGCCACGGGGTGTGAGGGAGGGCGTGGGCGCCTGGAGCGACCCGCTGTGCGTACCGGCGATCACCCCGAAAAGGGTGCGGGCGACCTCCTCGCCGAAGTGGTGCACGTCGTGACTCATCGCCGACAGCGTCGGATGCGTCAGCCGGCACAGCTGCGAGTCGTCCCACGCCAGCAGGGACAGATCGTCGGGCACGACGAGTCCCATCTCGGCCGCCACTCCGGCGCCCGCGACGGCCATGATGTCGTTGTCGTACAGAATCGCCGTCGGCCGGTCCGGCGACAACAGCAGACTGCGGGTCGCGCGGGCACCGTCCTCGCCTGCGAAGCCCGTGGCCACCTGGCGGTGCTGCTCCAGGCCGAGCTCACGCGTCGTGGAATCGAACGCCGTCGCCCGGATACCACTGTGCCCAAGACCCGCCGGCCCGCCGACCCGTGCGATGCGCCGGTGGCCCAGGGCGGCCAGATAGCGGACGGCCTCGGCGACCGCGGTGGCATCGTCCGTCCAGACCGACGGGAACGATCCGGTCAGGGAGGGGTGCCCCACCGCCACGGCGGGAAGCCCGATGGCCTGGAGCGCCGGAACGCGCGGATCGTCCTGGTGGAAGTCCACGAGGATGCCACCGCCGATCATCTTGCTGCGCCACCAGTTCTCGTACAGGGCGATCTCCTCGTCGAGATCACGCACCAGACGGAGGAGGAGCGAACACGACCGGTCGGCGAGGACGCTCTCGATGCCGGAGATGAACTCCATGTAGAAGGGTTCGAGCCCCAGCAGGCGGGCAGGTCGGCAGATCGCGAGTCCGACGATGTCGATGCGCTGGTTGGAGAGGCTGCGCGCGGTCTGGTGGGGCGCCCAGCCGAGCTCGCGCGCGGCCTCGAAAATGCGCTCCTTGGTGGTCTGCGAGACCCCCGGCCTGTTGTTGAACGCCATGGAGACGGCACCCTTGGACACGCCCGCCCGAGAGGCGACGTCGTTGATCGTGATGCGTCCGGACGGGGGTTTCATGCCGTGTCCACACTGAACAGCGCGGCCCGGACGGCCTCGGCGTCCGCCGGCCTGTGGCCGCTGATCCCGATACGGGTCTCCTCGCCGGGCAGCAGCGTACGCAGACCGCAGTCCGCGGTCGTCTCCGGGCCGAGGCGGTCGGCCTGCAGGAGGAGGTCTCTCACCAAGGTATGGGCAGTCACCACGACGTCGACCCTATCGCTCCGGCCCGTCACCGGTTCCAGCCGGACGTCGTAGCGGGCTTCCGGATAGGCGAACTCCTTGTCGGGAACCGGGAAGTGGACCGCACGCAGTCCGTCCGCGTCGGCGACGAGGAACTCCTTGGAGGAACGCTCGGCCGGCAGGAGGTCCACCGGGACAGGCAGACGCACCACCGAACGTGGCTCCGCCACGACGTCGAGCACCGACTCGCGCACCACGGTGCCGTCCGCTTCCCACCGGCGGAGGGTGACGGCCGTCCGCCACTGTGTGGCGGACTGGTTGACGACGGCGATGACGAGCCCGCCGGCCTCGGGCTGGAGGGTCAGCAAGCGGTCCGCGTACACCCGGCGCAGCTCGTGGTAGAGGGGTTTCAGCCGCCCGTCGCCGTCGATCGCGGCCCAGGAACTGACCGGCCAGCAGTCGTTCAGCTGCCAGACCACCGTGCCCGCGCAGACCGGCCACTGTGCCCGCCAGTGCTCGATGCCCGCCGCGACCGCGCGCGCCTGGACGACCTGGGTGAGGTAGTGCCACCGGTCGAAGTCACCCTCCGGCAGTACGAAATGGCGCGCCACCCCTCGGTTGAGCTTCCCGTTGCCGTCCTCGGCCTTCTGGTGGTGCAGCATGCCGGGGGAGTCGGGGGCGAGGTGCTCACCGGGCAGCGCCCTCTGAAGGGTCGCCATCGCCGGCGGGGCCTGCCAGCCGAACTCGGCGACGAACCGGGGCACGCTCGCCCGGTACTCGGCGTAGTCCTGCCGGTTCCACACCTCCCAGGAGTGGTGGGTGCCGTGACGCGGGTCGTTCGGGTGGTGGTCCCACGAACCCGACCACGGGCTTCCCGCTGTATAGGGGCGGGTGGGATCGAGCTCGGCGACGATCCGCGGCAGCAGCCCGAGGTAGTACCCCTCGCCCCACGAGTCACCGGCGAGGGACGGCTCCCACTCCCAGTCCCTGAAGCCCCACAGGTTCTCGTTGTTGCCGTTCCAGAGCACGAGGCTCGGGTGCGGCATCAGCCGGACAACGTTGTCCCTGGCCTCCGCCTCGACCTCGCCGCGCAGCGGCTGCTCCTCGGGGTAGGCGGCGCAGGCGAAGAGGAAGTCCTGCCAGACCATCAGGCCGAGCTCGTCGCAGACGTCGTAGAACGCGTCGTCCTCGTAGATTCCGCCGCCCCAGATCCGTACGAGGTCGATGTTGGCCTCGGCGGCCCGGGTCAGGCGGTTGCGGTACCGCTCGGGGGTGACGCGGCTGGGCAGGACGTCGTCCGGGATCCAGTTGACCCCGCGGGCGAAGACGCGCACGCCGTTCACGACGAAGGTGCATCCGGTGCCGTGCTCGTCGGCGGAGCGGTCGAGCTCGACCGTACGGAATCCGACCCGCCGGTGCCAGCTGTCGAGGTCGCCGCCCGTGTCGTCCAGCAGGGTGACGTCGAGAGCGTAGAGGGGTTGCTCGCCGTAGCCGCGGGGCCACCAGAGCCGCGCGTCGGGTACCTCCAGGCGCAGCACCGCCTCCTCGCCGTCGAGTGTGACCTCCGTCCGCGCGTCGGCCACGCGGGCGCGCGCGACGAGCCGGCGTCCGGCGCCCCGCTCCGTGCGCTCGATCCTGAGGCGTATCTCCACGTGCCCCGTGCCGTCCTGAGCGACTGTGACGAGCGGGCGCACCTGCGCGATTCTCGCCGTCGACCAGTGCTCCAGCCGAACGGGACGCCACATGCCCGCGGTCACCACGGTGGGCCCCCAGTCCCAGCCGAAGTTGGCCGCCATCTTGCGGATGTACTGGAAGGGCTCGGGATACACATTGGGCCGGTCACCGGTCAGCTCCCTGACCCTTGCCGCTTCGTCGTAGGCGGAGGCGAAAGCGACCTCCAGCGTTCCGGTGCGCCCGGTGACGTCGAAGCGGTAGCCGCGGTGCATGTTGCGTGTCGTGCCGAGGACCTCGCCGGCGAGGGAGATCTCGGCTGCGGTGTCCAGGCCGTCGAAAACCAGGTCGCTCCGCTCGTGGCCGCTGGTGTGGGACAGGTGGGTGACGTAGGACCACGCCCTCGCCCCGACCCAGGCGACCTCCGTCTCGTTGCGGCCGATGAACGGGTCGGGGATGAGCCGAGCGGCCAGCAGATCGGTGTGTACGCAGCCGGGGACCTGCGCGGGGAGCAGCGCCCCTTCGTGGCGCAGGCTCCAGTCATCGGTCAGCTGGGTGACGTCCTTCATGGTGCGGCTCCAATCGCCTGACTCAGGCCAGGTGGATGTACGACGCCGCACAACCTAACCCGGACCCAACCCGCTGTCCATAAACCGGTAAAGCTCAGTTCAGGTAGCAAGTTGTCACACAGAGTGCGCGATCTGCTGCTCTGAACAGTCGATTCTGCAACACCGGTAACGATTAGGCATCATGCTGGAAATCATAGCTTTACCGGTTCACTACTGGCTGGCATAGTGCCGTCATCCCACCTGCACCACCTGAGCCGCAACTTTGAAGGAGCTGGGCACATGGGGAAGACGAAGTCGCTCACAGGCGCGCTACTGGCCGTCGCAATGCTGACGGTGGCGGGGTGCAGCGGTGGAGGCACACCCTCCACCGAGACGGCGGCAGCTCCCACCGACCCGGCCGACGTGTCGGGTGAGATCAAGGTGCTGACGGCCCGCACCGACCTCGTGCAGAGCGGTGCGATGAAGGCGTACGCCGCCGAGTTCAACAAGGTCTACCCCGACGTGAAGGTCACTTTCGAGGCGCTCACCGACTACGAGGGGGAGGTCAAGATCCGCATGAACACCCAGCAGTACGGCGACGTCCTGATGATCCCCGCCGCGGTCTCCAAGGGTGACTATCCGAAGTTCTTCGCCCCGCTGGGTTCCACGTCCGAACTCGCGGACACGTACCGCTTCAGCGACAAGACGGATGTCGGAGGCAAGGTCTACGGCATCGCCCAGTTCGGGACGGCCAACGGCTTCGTCTACAACAAGGCCGTCTGGGAGGAAGCGGGCGTCACCGAGTGGCCGACCACGCCGGAGGAGTTCCTGACCGGCCTGAAGGCGATCAAGGACAAGACGGGCGCGGTCCCCTACTACACCAACTTCAAGGACGGCTGGCCGCTCACCGCCTGGACCAACAGCGTCGGTTCCGTCACCTGCGACGCCAAGGCCAACGACCTGCTCGCCGGCGCCGTCTCCCCCTGGAAGCAGGGCAGTGAGCTCAACGTCATCGACACGCTTCTCTACGACATCGTCCGCGACGGGCTGGCCGAGAAGGACCCGACCACCACGAACTGGGAGAGCTCCAAGGGGCTCATCGCCAAGGGTGAGATAGCGACGATGCACCTCGGTTCCTGGGCCATCACGCAGATGCGTGCCGCGGCCGAGGCGGCGGGCACCGACCCGGACGACATCGGCTTCATGCCGTTCCCCGTGCAGAAGGACGGGGCGTTCTGCGCCACCCTCGTGTCGGACTATCAGCAGGCCGTCAGCATCCACTCCGAGCACAAGGCCGCGTCCCGGGCGTGGATCGACTGGTTCACCACGAAGTCCGGCTACTCGCAGAAGGAGGGAGCGGTCCCCGCGGAGAACTCGGCTGCCCTCCCGAGCACCCTCAAGGATTACGCCGACAACGATGTCACGCTGGTGGAGCGCTCCGAGGCGGAGACCGAGAAGGTCAACGTCATCGACAACGCCGCCGAGATCGGTCTGGCCAAGCCCGACTACCGCCAGAAGCTGATCGACACCGCGCGCGGCGCCCAGAAGGGCAGCCTCCAGGACTTCTTCTCCGACCTGAACAAGAAGTGGGACGAGGCAGCGAAGGCCGCCGGCTCCTGACGGATCACGGACGCGGGCCCCGACCGCACCACACCGGTCGGGGCCCCTGTCGTACCGCATCAGCGGACAGAAAGGCCGACATGAACGAATCGATCGACACCGCGCCCGCGCCGTCCCACGCAGGAGTAGCCCCCATGACGCACAAGACGCTTCGCGGACCCGCGAAGCGCGGCGCGGGCGGCAGCCCTCCGGGTCGTTCCTGGCGCAGCAGCCCCCTCCGGCGGGCCACGCCTTGGCTGTTCCTGTTGGTCCCCCTGGTTCTGCTGATCACGTTCACCTACGTCCCCGTGGCGAACATGGTCTTGTTCAGCTTCACCGACTGGGACGGCATCAGCCCGGACCGCAACTTCACCGGACTGGAGAACTACCGCCAGATCTTCACCCGGCCGGAACTCTTCAAGGTCTTCTTCGTGAGCGGCTACTACCTCGCCGCATCCGCCGTGCAGATCGTCGTCGCGCTGTACTTCGCGACGGTGCTGAGTTTCGACCTGCGATTCCGCAACCTCTTCAAGGGGCTTCTCTTCTTCCCCTACCTGGTCAACGGCGTCGCCATCGGCTTCGTCTTCCTCTACTTCTTCCAGGACGGCGGCACCCTCGACTCCGTGCTGTCCTGGTTCGGCGCGGACACCGACCACGCCTGGCTCGGCGACCCCACCTCTGCGAACACCTCGCTGGCCGGGGTCTCCGTGTGGCGCTTCACCGGCCTGAACTTCGTGCTGTTCCTGGGCGCGATCCAGTCCATCCCGGGAGAGCTGTACGAAGCCGCCGACCTGGACGGCGCCGGCAAGTGGCAGCAGTTCCGGCACATCATCGCCCCGAGCATCAAACCCGTAGTCACTCTCAGCGTGATCCTGGCGATCTCCGGCTCCCTCGCCGTGTTCGAGATCCCGTACATCATGACGGGCGGTGCTACCGGTACGTCGACCTTCGTCATCCAGACCGTGAAGCTCGCCTTCCAGTTCAACAAGACCGGCCTGGCCTCGGCAGCGGCGGTCGTGCTGCTCCTGATCATTCTCCTGATCACCTGGATCCAGCGCCGTCTCGTGCCCGATGACAAGGTGGACCTCGTATGACCACGGCCCTGCCCGCCCGCCGCAGCCCACGCCGCTGGATCGGGCCGACCCTGACCTATCTGTCGCTGATCTCGGCCTGCCTGCTGGTGCTCCTCCCGCTCGCCGTCGTCTTCCTGACCTCGCTCAAGACGTCCGATGAGGTCGCCGACAGGAGCGCACTCTCGCTGCCGGGCGACTGGCTGAACTTCAGCAACTACGTCACCGCGTTCAACGACGGCAAGCTGGTCACCGCCTTCGGGAACACGGCCTTCATCCTGCTCTTCTCCATCGGCGGAACCGTCGTCATCGGCTCCATGACCGCCTACGCGATCGACCGGTTCGATTTCCGGGCCAAGAAGCTCGTCGTGGCACTGTTCCTCGTCGCCACGCTCGTACCGGGTGTCACCACCCAGGTCGCGACCTTCCAAGTCATCAACAGCTTCGGTCTGTTCGACACGCGCTGGGCCCCGATCCTGCTGTACATGGGCACGGACATCGTCTCGATCTACATCTTCCTGCAGTTCATCAGAGGCATCCCGACCTCCCTGGACGAAGCCGCCCGGCTGGACGGCGCCAACGCCTTCACGATCTACCGCAGGATCATCTTCCCGCTCCTGAAGCCCGCGATCGCCACGGTCGTGATCATCAAGGGGATCACCGTCTACAACGACTTCTACATCCCCTTCCTGTACATGCCGTCGGAAGAGCTCGGCACCATGTCGACGGCGCTCTTCCGCTTCAAGGGGCCTTTCGGGGCGCACTGGGAGAACATCTCGGCGGGCGCCATTCTGGTGATCGTCCCCACGCTGGTCGTCTTCCTCTGCCTCCAGCGCTGGATCTACAACGGCTTCGCACAGGGCTCGACGAAGTAGCGGGGCGGCGGCGCGTGGCGGCTGGGGCCGGAGCGGGGCTGGGACCGAGGTGCCCTTGCCCCCGGCGCCGTCTGCGCTCGTGCGGCGTGGGACCGCCCCGTCGGACGGTCCGTGGCCTGAACCAGCCCGGGCCGTATGCCATCCTCGGTCCGTCACAGAAGCGGGGAGGTCCATCGGATGCTGGTGACGCTGACCGGAGGGTCCGGCGCCGGGAAGACCACGCTGGCCGCTGCTCTCGTAGCCGCCGCGCCCCGGTGCCCCGTGCGGGTACTGCACGGCGACGACTACTACGTCGACACCCACGAGCAGGGGGTATGGATACCGGACGAAGCCGGCATCCCACGGCTGGACGTCGGCGATCCCCGGTCGATGGACTTCGGACGGCTCAGCCACGACACGCACGCCGCGCTGGCCACCGCCCCTCTGGTCATCGTCGACGGCGTGTTCGCCCGCAGCGCGACTCGGCGGGTGCCCTGCCCACGCTTCGACGTCTTCGTCCACGCGCCGGCCGATCTCCGGCTTGCCCGGAAAATTCAGCGGAAGTGTCTGCGGGACGGCTTTCCCCTCGACGTGCTCCTCCGTAATTACCTCGACCACCGCCGCGCCGCCCACGACCGGTACGTCGAACCACTACGCGACGACTGCGACCTGGTGGTGGACGGCAGTACTCCCGCCGACACCCTGGCCCAGGAGATCTGGTCATCGATCGCAGGAATCCCCGAGTGCTGACAGCCCCTTCGCGCTTCGGACTGCTTCGTGCCGCCGGTTCAGGCGTCGCGGGCCGGGACGGGGACGCCGACGGCCGTGAACGGGTCGAGCAGAAGCCGGTACTGAACCTCCGTCAGTTTGGCCCGCTTGATCACGGCCCTCGCCGCGATGCAGCACGCGGACTTGATGCCACCGCGGAGCCCTGGGTGCGCTTTGTCGAGGTCATGGACGCGTTCGAGGAGCGCGACCCTGACCGCGTGCTGAATAGCGGAGTTCTCCGAAGCGGAGACCGCGGCCGCGCGACTGACGTCGCGGCCGCCATGGGGCCAGCGGTCGAGCGACTCCTCGTACACGGTGGCCAGCGTGTCGGCCGGCAACGCCGTGACGGCCTCGATGAACCGGGCAACGGACAGATCCACGGTTGGGGCTCCTTCTGGGGATGGTCACGCCGGTCCAGGTCGCGAGATGTAAGCGGCCCCGGCCCCGTGCTCGTACGAGGACCGGCACCGGCGTGCACACGGTCAGTCGAGGCAGGCCGTGCGGGCGTCGGCTGGTGGCCTGACGTGGTGCCGGCCGATCGGAAGCATAGGGGGCCGGCCAGATACCGGGTCTTCGATGATGCGGCTGTAGGGGTCGAACACGGCGTGGACGCTCTCCCGGGTCAGCACGTCGGCGGGGGAGCCGATCGCTGGAGACGACCGTTCGCGAGGGCGATGAGGGGTCCGCGCACCGGGCGGCGAGGTTGAGGTCGTGGAGCGCCATGACGATGGTGGTGCCGCACGCCCGGTTCAGGTCACGGCGGGTCCCCGGCGGGGTGCGAGCAGGGCACCGCCCGCTCCCACGATCCGGGCCGCGATGGGGCCGGAGAGGAACCCGACGAAGGCGGTCGGTCCGGCCGCTGCCGTCGCGAAGGCGATCAGTCCGACGGCAGCTCGTGCTCCGCCGTCACATCTATGCTCAGCTGCCTTCGTCGGCCAGCCGCTCGACCTGCGCAGCCGCAGCCTCGGCACGTCGCCGGGCCTCGCGCATGCGGCGGTCGGCATCACGCGCACGGTCACGGACCTCACGCTCCTCGGCTCGTGCCTTACGCTGCTGCTCCTCCGTCGACTTCAGCTCATCGGCCAGTTCGGTGACGCGCTGCTTCAGCTGCTCCACCAGTGCCCCGGCGTCCTCCGCCTGGCCGCTGACCGAGTCACCCTCCTTCTCACGCTCCCGCAAGTCCTCCTGCGCCTTCTGCGCCTCCCGCCGGGCACGGGCCAGCTTCTGGCGTCTGCGGTCCTCTGCGCCGGCGGCATCGCGGGCGGGTGCGGCCTTCGGAGCCCTGGAAGGCGCCGAAGCCGTTCGCGTCGAACTGCCCTGGACAGCGGCGAACCCGGTAGTGCCGCTGAGCGGCTTGACCAGGCGGCCCGCAGCCCACTGCGCTGCGGCCTCGGGGTCTGCCAGAACGGCGTGCAGTGTCCCTTCCACCTCGCGCTGGACGTCCTCACCGACCTCGTGGCCCGCCTCGGCCGCCAGCTGCCGAGCCTGCCGGGCCAGTGCGCGGATCAGGACGCGCTGCCGGCCGGTGAGCTCACGCAGCTGCTCACCGTCCAGGTCCTGGTGAGCCTGACGCAGCTGCTCGCCCAGCCGAAGCAGCGGCCCCGCCTCCCCGGGCTGCTCACGCACCAGAAGGTTGCCGGCCCACGCGGACAGGGTGGGTCGCTGCAGCGCGGTGATCTGCTGTGCGAGGTCACGGTCTCCCGCCTTACGGGCAGCCTTGGCGCGGTCATTGCGGGCTTTGGTGAACTCTTCCGGCCGCAACCCGTAGAGCTGGTCGGCGACAGTCTCGAAATCCACCGGAGTCCCTTCCTGCCATGGAGTCATCCCGTCGATTTTCTCACTGATGGTGAGGTTATGTGGCTTCTGTGGCCGGGGAGGCCAGTGCGCCGGCTACCGGCTACCGGCTGCTGGTTTTGCGCCACTGCTGGTGACGTGCCCCGCGACGGTGGATCCACCGGACGGTCGAGGACAGGGTGCGCAGCCGCCGTGACACCGGCAGCCACATCCGCGCACGGGTGAACTCGTAGGCCAGGAAGTCGAACTCCCCGGTCCGCTCGCCGTCCGGACCGATCGTCGCAGGCGCTCGGGAAGAGCGCGTCAAGGAGTCGGAGGCCGGTCCCGGCACAGCCGTCGCACCCAACCAGGACATCTCGCCAAGATGTTGGCAGGAGCTCCTAAGAGGGGATTTGCCGCGACTCCCCGGGATGTAGAAATTCGAACAAGGCCGTCGCAGGTGCATATGCGTATGTGGCGCCGTCGGCAATAGCGAGCGAACGCGTCGACGAGTTCTCCGTCCGCGCGTGAACTGGTTCAGGCCAAAGAACCAGTCGCAATCCCCTCCTGTGTCGTGGATCACAGACGCGGCGTCCCTCTGTGAATACTTTGTGGATCAACCGAGAGGCGTCCGGGATTCCTGACGTTTCATCGCGCACGCGGGGCAGGGGGGGTTCATTCCGCATGCCTATAAAGGTCATGAAACGTATCGGCATGTCCGTCGCCATGATGATGGGGGCGCCTGCCGGGACGAGGGAAGTGGTGGGCGGGAAGGCCGTCCTCGGTCACGTGCCGGGGGTCGGGTTCCACGGCCGATGAGAACTGTTCGCCGTTCCGGCGGGCCGGTTCCGTAGTGAACGCCGTCAGCGGTCAGCTTCTCATCCCGTGGTCCAGCGACCCGGTCCACCCTTTCCGAGCACGGATTCCTCGTCCCTCTCCTGCGTGGAGCGAGCTGGTCCTCTGCTGTGGCCATGCTCGGCCATTATTGCCATGCTCCATCCCATATACATGGAGGCAACACCTTGATACGGGCCAACAGATTAAAGTCTGTTCGTCTTGTGGTCAGTTGTGCCGTTGTCGCCGCGATATCCATAGGATCCGCGACGCAGGCACAATCCGTACCGCAGCCACCGTCGCCATCCCCCAACGCGGCCGAAGGCTGGTCCGACGCCTCCGAGCCCAGGGTGCGGGCGGACGAGGACGGTCACAAGGACCGTGTTCCGGCCAAGAAGCGCAGCAAGGTTCTCGGCGCCGGCTACACCCAGTCGTCCGATACCGCCTGGACCACCATCGGTGACGCCACGGGCTTCCACCTGATGACCGCTGACGAGGCCGACGGTTACCGCTGGAAGACCGCCGCGACTCTTTCCGAACCCGGGTTCTTCGACACCGACACCTGGATCGGCAACGCCTGCGTCACCGCCTCCGGTGACCGGGCCGTCGTCGCCTACGCGCCGCGTACCTTCACCAACAAGCCCGACATGATGGCCCGGGGCGCGTTCACGGCCACCGTCGACCTGAACACCGGTACGGTCAAGAAGCTGCCGTACCAGGCGAGCCTCGCCTACTTCTCGCCCGGCTGCGGCTACGGCGAGAAGGCCGTTCTTTCGCAGTTCACCGACGAGAGAACATCGAGCAGGAACGAGACGCGTCTCATCACCGTCGACGCCCGATCGGGCAAGACGGGCACGCCGGTCACGGTGAAGGGACAGATCACCTCCGCGGTTCCGACCAGCAAGGGCATCGCCGCCGCACAGGGCAACGCGATCGTGCGGATCGGCGCGGACGGCCGCTCCAAGCTGGTCACCCGTACGGACAACACCCCCTTCAACCTGTCCGTGACCAAGGACGGCGGACTCGCCTTCCTGGATCACCAGACCGGTGTCAAGGCCGCCAAGGCCGCCAAGGGTGTGAAGCCCGGCGCCACCGCCGCCGAGGCCGCGTCCGCCGGACAGACGTCCAAGGTCAAGTACCTGACCGCCGGGCAGACCAGGACCAAGGGCGCGAAGGCCCGGACGGTCGCCCAGGGCAGCCTCACCGGCGTCGACCTCGTCCGCGCCGCCGACGGAACCGCGATCGTCACCGGCGGAGCGAAGAGCCTCGGTGCGCTGCCCAAGAACGTGCGGAACCCTGGTGGGATCGACAAGGACGCCACCGTGTCCACCAAGGCCCGCGCCCTCGTGAGTGTCGCGTGGGCCGACGGCAAGGACACCCGTATCCGCGCCTCGGAGTACGACACGGCGCGCACCGCCCGTATCGAGATGCGGCACCTGCCCACCGGCAGCACGTCGGTCTTCGAAGCCAACCCGGCCGCGTCCCCGGTCAGCCCCGACACGGCCCAGGGACAGGACCGCTCGCCGGCTCTCGGCACCACCCCCGCGGGTGGGCGCAGCAAGAGCGGCGGCATCTCGACGATGCTGAACATCGCCGAGCCGGAGTCGGAGCGCACCTGCGCAGTGGAGCGGGGCAACCCGCAGAAGCAGGCCTTCCAGCCGAAGCCGCGGCAGGTCGAGTGGGCCGTGAACCGTGCCATCGAAGGCACGATGGACGGCCACGTCGCCCGGGCCGCCAACTGGAAGAACATGGGCATGGGCGCGTACTCGCCCCAGTCCCTGGCCGGCGGCCTCACGCCCCTCGCGGGTGGCGGGCGCATCCCGGCACAGGTGTTCCTCGGCATCACCGCCCAGGAGTCCAACATGTGGCAGGCGACCCGCTTCGCCGCACCGGGCACCACCGCCAACAGCCTCATCGGTAACTACTACGGCCTCAAGCACGATGAGCACGGCCAGGTCAACGACCCCTGGCTCATCAACTGGAAGGCCGCGGACTGCGGTTACGGCATCACGCAGGTGACCGACGGCATGCGGCTGCCCGGCAAGCCGTACGAGAACGGGGAGGTCCGGCCGTCCAAGCCGCGCCTGTACCAGGAGGCTGTCGCGCTGGACTACACGGCGAACGTCGCCGCAGGCGTGAACATCCTCGCCGAGAAGTGGAACCAGACCCGCAACGCGGGCCTCACCGTCAACAACGGTGACCCGAAGGGCATCGAGAACTGGTTCTTCGCCCTGTGGGCCTACAACTCCGGCTTCTACCCCCAGTCGGAAGCGGGCGCGAACGGCGGGAAGTGGGGTGTTGGCTGGGCCAACAACCCCGCCAACCCCACCTACAAGCCCAACCGCACCCCGTTCCTGGAGAACGCCGTCGGCGGGGACGACTACTCCCACGCCGCCAACCCGCAGTACTGGCCGTACCCGGAGAAGGTCATCGGCTGGGCCGCGCGCCCGCTGGAGGCCCTTGAGGAGCCGGGCAAGCTCGTCCACGGTTACCGGCCCGCTTGGTGGACCGATCCTCTCTTCCGCACCACGGCCAAGCCCCCGGTCGGCCTGTTCTGCACCTCGTCCAACGAGTGCGACCCGTCGAAGATCAAGGAAGGCGCGTCGAACGACTCGCCCGCGCTCGGCCCGTGCCAGCGGTCGGACTGGAAGTGCTGGTGGAACGGCAAGGTCGAGTGGAAGAACTGCGCGACCTCGCAGTGCGGATTCGAGCTGTTCCGCTTCAACAACACCTACCCGGAAGAGGCCGACGGCAACTCGCACCCGCCGCGGTGCAACTCCGGACTCCCGATCGGTACGCCGATCGTCGACAACGTGAACACCGGCCAGCGAATCGCGGGCGCCGACTTCAGGCGATGCACGGACACCGCGCAGTCGTCAGGGTCCTTCAAGTTCGACTTCGCCTCGCCCTCCGCCAAGATGGACACCCATCAGCTCGGTGTGGGATACGGAAACCATGTCTGGTTCTCCACCACGCGTAAGGCCAGCTCCGCCGAGGCCCCGCGGCTGAAGGTCACGGGCACCTGGACCGGCGCCAGCACGGTCAAGGGCTGGACTCGTGTCCTGGTCCACATGCCGAACGTCGCGGCCAGGTCCCAGCAGGCGAAGTACACCGTGCTGGGCAGCGACTCCGGTTCTCCGCACCGTGTCTCCCCGCAGCGCATCCGCAGCAACGAGTGGCGCTCGCTCGGTGTCTTCAACTTCACCGGAAACGCCTCCGTCTCCCTGTCCAACATCACCGAGGAGGGAGTGGGGGTCGACATCGCCTGGGACGCCGTCGCCTTCCAGAAGCTCGCCGCCAAGCCGACCCAGATCGTCGGCATGGGCGACTCCTTCGCCTCCGGTGAAGGCGCCGACACCGCGGACGGCAAGGACTACTTCCGCGAGACGGACTACAAGGAAGACATCGGCAACGACCAGGTGGTCAACAAGTGCCACCGCTCCAAGCAGGCCTGGATCCGGCAGGCGACCCTGCCCGGCAAGACCAAGTCCATCGGTGAGCTCTCCGACACCTACGCCGATGTCGATCTGAGCTTCATCGCCTGCTCGGGGGCCCGCACGTTCAATATCTGGACCGGGGGCTCGAACCAGAACAACCAGCTTCCGCAGATGGACCTCGGTTACCTCGACAAGAACACGAATATCGTCACCATCGCCATCGGCGGCAACGACTCCCTGTTCACCGATGTGATCCAGGAATGCATCTTCAAGGCAGGGCTGAAGCTCTGCCAGGATGCCGAGTTCGAGAAGAGGGACCCGGACACGGGGAACAAGACCGGCGAAATGACCGGACCCCTCAAGGACTTCATTCCGAAGTGGATCACCGAGCAGACCAAACCGCGCATCACCAAGGTCCTCAACCAGATCAAGGCCCGTGCGCCGTCCGCCAAGATCGTCCTGGTCGGCTATCCCAAACTGCTCACCGGAAGCGGCGGTTGCATTCCGGGCATCGGGACGGAAGAGGCGCCGTGGCTGAACGACGTGGTCGCCGCTCACCTGACCAAGGAAATGGGCGCTGCCGCGGCGGCGGCCGGGGCCACGTTCGTCGACCCCCAGCCGGACTTCAATGGCAAGGCGATCTGCGGTGACCCCGAGTCGATCAACGGGATCGTCCTCAGTGGGTACTCCGAGGCGGACAACGATTCACCTCAGCCCTCGATGAAGTCGTTCCACCCGAAGATCAGCGGAGCCCGGCTCTACGCCAACGCTCTGGAACGCGCCCTGAAGTAACGTCGGGCGCACCATCGCCAGTCATCGTCCGCACATGGCCGGTGGGCTCCAACGGATTCGCGTTGGGGCCCACCGGCGTGTCCAGGGAAGGGTTCTGCAGATGAAGCACATACGTCACGCCAAAGGAGCTCTTACCGTCGCCGTCGCCACCGCTGTCTGCCATACGCTCATGGCCGCCGGCTACGAGTGGGCCCGGGATTCAGAGACAAGCAGCGGGGACACGATGTTCGCGGGAACTGTCGAGTTCCTCCTCACCACAGCCGCTTCCTGGGCTCTCATGCCGCTCTTGCTGTGGGCCGGTATGCGCCTGATGCGGGAATCCGGCAACACCCTCCTCGTTCTCGCCGGCGGGTTCGCCTGGATCCTGATCTCCGGGTACTTCATCGACGACATCGACCGCGACGGCGGACACATGCCCATCCCCGCCCTCGTCGCGTACGTCCTTCTCGGTACGGCGTTGGCCGGTGTCAGGTCCGGGAAGGCCAGACGCAGCTGAGTAGTACGTGCGGCGTCACGCGGCCCGATGTCACGGACCAGAGGAGCGGTGGGGGTTCCACGATTGCGTCGGCGTGCGTGCTTCGGCGCAGCTCTTCGCTCACGGCCAGTTGGGAGAAGTACGTGACGGCCCGCTGTATCCCCCGGCGGACCGTTCCGCGTGGGGGACGGCGCCGTGAGGGCGACGAGGGAGCGCGTCAGCGGCCGTCGCGGCGCCGCTCGTACCGCCACACCTCGTCGAGGTCGTACTCGTGCGGGGTGCCCGGCGGCGCCGGGGGAAGACGGCGCTCCCCTTCCACGCAACGCTCGTCGTCGTGGCGGGCGAGCCCGTGCATGGCGATGACCCGGACCCGGCGGTCCGCGTCATCCAGCAGGACGGCCATGGCGTCGGCGAAGACGGGATCGCGGTCCTTGCCCTCCGCGACCGTGCGGCAGGCGCTCTGCCGTACCTGTGCGTCCGGATCGGTCATCAGCACCAGCAACGACTTGCGAACGCCCTCCGAGAAGTCCGGCGGCCAACTGCTGAGTCCGGTGGCCACCGCACGCCGTATGCGGGCGTCGGGGTGGCCGGTGCAGGGCAGAAGGGCTGTGTCCGCGCGCGGATCGGCGTGCTCTCCGAGCGCGACCAGCACTTCGGGCTGTCGGATCGGTGCGGCGAGGACGGGGCGACCGTGGCAACTCGATCGCGGCGGCGCAGCGGTCGGCACTGTCCACCTGAAGGATCAGAAGCGGGTTGAGCCCGGGGCGGGGATCGGGGGTAGGACCGGTCGTCTCCTGCGTCCGGTATTTCGTACACAGTTCGAAGTGTCGGTGCTGAAATTAGGGCCGCGCCCAGGGTGCGTCAATACCTTCGCCCCGACACGTTTCGCGGAGGGGGGAAGCTGTCGTCGTGCTTCCGTCGCGTTACCCAAACGTGACGACCTCACTTCGGTAGGACCCCTTGACCGCCATGAATTGTTAGCGCTCACAATGACCTCCGCGTTCACACGTCGATGTCCAAGGAGGTGCGGCCATGGAGCAGTTGCAGGTGCGGTCCCCGCTTCGGCCGCCCACCATGGCCGATGTCGCCCGACGGGCGGGCGTGTCCCACCAGACAGTTTCGCGGGTGCTGGGAGGGCACCCCAACGTGCGGAACGAGACGCGGGCCAAGGTGCTGCGGGCGATCGAGGAGATGGGCTACCGCCGCAACTCCTCCGCACGGGCGCTGGCCACCCGGCGCACCCGCACGCTGGGTGTGATCGCGTCCCACACGACGCTCTACGGCCCGGCGAGCACGCTGTTCGCGCTGGAGGAGGCGGCGCGGGCGGAGGGGTACCTCGTCTCGACCGTGAGTCTGCGGGAGATGACCGTCGCCACGTTCTCCGAGGCCCTCGACCACCTCAGGGACGGCGGGGTCGAGGGGGTGGTCGCCTTCGCTCCTGGGCAGCCGGCGGTCGCCGCCCTCGCCGAACTCCGCCACCCCTTCCCGGTGGTGACCGTCGGCAGCCAACACGGTCTGGGGATTCCCGGCGTCAACGTGGACCAGCGTCTGGGGGCCCGGCTGGTCACCGGGCATCTGCTGGCCGCCGGCCACCGCAGCGTCTGGCACCTGGCCGGGCCGGGGGACTGGCAGGAGGCGGCGGACCGGGTCGCAGGGTGGCGGGCGACTCTGGAGGCGGCGGGCGTCGAGGCGCCGCCCCCGCTGAGCGGGGACTGGAGCCCCCTGTCGGGGTACCGGGCCGGTCAGGAGCTGGCCGGCTGGGTGGGCAGGGGGCTGACCGCGGTCTTCGTGGCCAACGACCAGATGGCGCTGGGGGTGTTGCGGGCACTGCGCGAAGCGGGGGTACGAACTCCCCAGGACGTGGCGGTCGCCGGTTTCGACGACATCCCGGAGTCGGAGTTCTTCGCCCCGCCGCTCACCACCGTCCGCCAGGACTTCTCGGCGGTGGGCGCCCGCAGCATCACCCTGCTGCTGGACCTGATCGAGGGCCGGGCCTCCTCGGGGGCGACCCGGATCGTCATCGAGCCCCATCTCGTCGTCCGCGCCAGCAGTTCCCCCTACCCGCCCTGACGAGGGCAGCCCGCCCTCGCCGCACGTATCCATCTCGTGCTCCCGTATGTCCGAGATTTCGAACGATGATCGACAGGTAGGACGTAAGACCGCCTGTCCGCTTGAGTACAAGGAGAAGAACATGCTCAACAGACGTAACTTCCTCGCCGCGGCAGTCGGCGTGGCAGCCGCGGGCGCCCTGACGGCCTGCGCCAAGAGCGACGCGGGCTCGTCCACCTCCTCCGGTGGCAGCGACAGCGGTGGAAGCGGCGGCAAGGCGATCAACCTCGGCTTCTCCCAGGTCGGTTCGGAGAGCGGCTGGCGCACCGCCAACAGCGACTCGGTCAAGGAGGCGGCCAAGGAGGCGGGTTACACCCTCAAGTTCTCCGACGCGCAGCAGAAGCAGGAGAACCAGATCTCAGCGATCCGCAGCTACATCGCGCAGAAGGTCGACGTCATCGCCTTCTCGCCGGTCGTCGTCACCGGATGGGACGCCGTGCTCAAGGAGGCCAGAACCGCGAAGATCCCGGTCGTCCTCACCGACCGCTCGGTGGAGACCTCCGACGAGTCCCTGTACGTCACGCTGGTCGGCTCCGACTTCACCGCCGAGGGGGAGCGCGCGGCCGTCATCCTGGAGAAGGTGCTCGCCACGGCCGGTCACAAGGGCGAGGTGAAGATTGCCCAGCTGGAGGGAACCACCGGCGCAGCCCCGGCCATCGAGCGCGCCAAGGGCTTCAAGACCGTCATGGACCGGCAGCACAAGGACGACTGGAAGATCGTCGTCAGCCAGACCGGTGACTTCACCCGGGCCGGCGGCAAGCAGGTCATGGCCGCCTTCCTCCAGTCCAACCCCGACATCAACGTGCTCTTCGCACACAACGACGACATGGCCATCGGTGCCATCCAGGCGATCGAGGCGGCCGGCAAGAAGCCCGGCAAGGACATCCTCATCGTCTCGATCGACGGCGTGAAGGACGGCTTCGTCGCGATGTCCGAGGGCAAGATCAACGCCATCGTCGAGTGCAACCCGCTCCTCGGCCCCCAGTTGATGGACGTCGTGAAGAAGGTCCACGCCGGCGAGAAGGTCGAGCGCTGGATCAAGACCGAGGAGAGCGACTACACGCAGGACCAGGCCAAGGCCGCGCTCCCGAACCGCAAGTACTGACCGACCCACTCACCGGCAGGGAGCCCCCGACCGGCCGAGCCTCTCGGCCCGGGGCCCAGGGGGCTCCCCGCGGGACTGAACGAGATCCATGAGGAGCGCTGCCATGGCAGAGCCGCTGCCCGTCCTGGAGATGACGGGCATAGTCAAAGAGTTTCCGGGGGTACGGGCTCTGTCGGATGTCGACTTCCGCCTCTTCCCCGGCGAGATCCACGCCCTGCTCGGCGAGAACGGCGCCGGGAAGTCCACGCTCATCAAGGTGCTGACCGGGGTCCACCCCCTCGACGGCGGCACGATCACCCTCGACGGCACGTCCGTACGGTTCGCCAGCCCACTCCAGGCACAGCAGGCCGGCATCAGCACGGTCTACCAGGAGGTCAACCTCTGCCCCAACCTCTCGGTGGCGGAGAACATCTTCATCGGACGCGAACCGACCCGCGGCGGCCGCATCCAGTGGAAGCGGCTGCGCCGGGAGGCGGCGGCGCTCGTCGACCGGCTCGGCCTCGACATCGACGTGACCGCACCCCTGTCCTCGTACCCGCTCGCCGTACAGCAACTCGTCGCGATCGTACGGTCGGTGGGCACCGGCGACAGTGACGGCGAGGGCTCCGGCACCAAGGTGCTGATCCTGGACGAGCCGACCTCCAGCCTCGACCGGGACGAGGTCCTGGAACTCTTCGGCCTGATGCGGAGGCTGAAGGACGAGGGCGTCGCGATCCTCTTCGTCTCGCACTTCCTCGACCAGATCTACGAGGTCTGCGACCGTATGACCGTGCTGCGCAACGGCACCCTGGTCGGCGAGCACCTGGTCCGCGACCTCGGCCAGGCAGGGCTCGTCCAGCTGATGATCGGCAAGGACGTGGAACAGCTGGAGCAGCTCCACGACCACCAACTCCACGCCGAGGTCGGGGAATCGCTGCTCCGGGCCGACGGCCTCGGCAGGACCGGGGGCATCGCTCCCTTCGACCTGGAGATCAAGAAGGGCGAGGTCGTCGGCCTCGCCGGACTGCTCGGCTCGGGCCGTACGGAACTCGCCCGGCTGCTTTTCGGCGCCGACCAGCCCGACAGCGGCAAGATCACCATCGGCGGGAAGCCGGTCCCGATGAGCGCGCCGAACGACGCGATCGGCGCAGGCGTCGCGTTCTGCTCGGAGAACCGCAAGGCCGAGGGGCTCGTACCGGATCTGACGGTGCGGGAGAACATCATCCTCGCCCTGCAGGCATCGCGCGGCTGGGTCCGGCCCGTCCCGGCCGCCCAGCGCGACGAACTCGTCGCCAAGTACATCAAGGCGCTGGACATCCGCCCCGCCGACCCGGAGGCACGCGTCGGCCGGCTCAGCGGTGGGAACCAGCAGAAGGTGCTGCTCGCGCGCTGGCTCATCACCCAGCCGAAACTGCTGATCCTCGACGAGCCGACCCGCGGCATCGACATCGGCGCGAAGGCGCAGATCCAGAAACTCGTGGTCTCGCTCTCCGAGGACGGCATGTCCGTGTTGTACATCGCGGCCGAACTGGAGGAGGTGCTCCGGATCAGCCACACCATCGGAGTGCTGCGCGACCGCAAGCTCGTGGCGCGGTTCGCCAACGGGCCCGAGATCACCCCCAGCCGCATCCTGGAGACCATCGCGAGCGGAGAACACCAGTGACCACCTCGGCCCGACGGCGGGCGCTGACACACCACCACCTCTTCTGGCCGGTCACCGTCCTGGTCGTCCTGCTGCTCGTCAACGTCCCTTTCACCCCGGACTTCTTCTCGATCAGGATGACGGACGGCCATCTCTACGGCAGCCTCGTCTCGATCGTGCTCTTCGGCTCGCCCCTCATCCTGGTCGCGGTCGGCATGACCCTGGTCATCGCCACCGGCGGCATCGACCTCTCCGTGGGCGCCGTCGTCGCGATCAGCGGCGCGCTGGCCTGCTCGTACATCAGTGGCCGGTCGGACCAGAACGCACTTTCCGGCGTGCTGCTCGCCCTGGCGCTGGGCCTGGTGGCCGCCGTCGTCTGCGGGCTCTGGAACGGCTTCCTGGTCGCCCGGATGGGCATCCAGCCGATCATCGCCACGCTGATCATCATGGTCGCCGGGCGAGGCGTCGCCCAGCTGATCGCCGACGGCCAGATCATCACCGTCAACAGCGAGCCTTACAAGCTGATCGGCGGCGGGTACTGGCTGACGCTCCCCTTCTCCATCTTCGTGGTGGCCGCCGTCGTGGCCGTCACCGTCGCGCTGACCCGTCGCACGGCACTCGGGCTGCTCATAGAAGCGGTCGGCGGCAACGCCGAGGCAAGCCGTCTCGTGGGCATCAGATCCCGGCGCATCAAGGTCATGGTCTATGTGTTCTGCGCGGTCTGCGCGGGCATCGCGGGGCTGATGATCAGCTCCAACACCTCCGCCGCCGACGGCAGCAACGCCGGTCTGTGGATCGAGCTGGACGCGATCCTGGCCGTGGTGATCGGCGGCACCTCGCTCCTGGGCGGCCGGTTCTCCATCGGTGGCACCGTGGTCGGCGCGCTGGTCATCCAGACCCTGACCACCACGATCTACACCATCGGCGTCCCCACCCAGACCAACCTGGTCTTCAAGGCCGCTGTCGTCATTGCTGTCTGCCTGCTCCAGTCCCCGAAGTTCCGCGCCAAGGTGTTCGGCAAGAAGGGCCGCACGCGGGCGGCGAGCCCGGCGGAGACCTCCACGATGGCCGAAGACGCTCCCAGGATGGAGGTGTCGCGATGAGCGCGACCACCCAAGCCCGTAAGGCACCGGACAGCCGCACGGTGTCCCGGGCCGCACGTCTGCTCGGTGACCGGCGGCTGCCCGTCCTGGTCACCGCCGCGCTCTTCCTCGCGATGTACGTCGCCGGTCTGAGCCGGTACCAGAACTACGGCTTCGCCGAACCCCAGGTCTTCCTCAACCTGTTCATCGACAACGGCTACCTGCTGGTCGCCGCCGCCGGAGCCACCTTCGTCATCCTCTCCGGCGGCATCGACCTCTCCGTCGGCTCCGTGATCGGCTTCACCACGATGTTCACGGCATGGATGGTGGAGAGGCAGGGGCTGCCGATTCTGCTCGTGATCCCCCTCGCCCTGGCGGTGGGCGCCTTCGGCGGCTTCCTGATGGGCTACGTGATCCACAACTTCGAGATCCAGCCCTTCATCGTGACCCTCGCCGGCCTCTTCCTCTTCCGGGGCCTGTGCCTGGTCATCAGCAAGGAGTCGATCGCCATCAGCGACGCCTCGGTCAGCAGCATGGCGCAGACCCAGGTGTCCCTGGGCGGCGCCTTCCTGTCGATCGGAGCGGTCGTGGCCCTGGTCGTCCTGGCCGTGGCCTTCTACGTCCTGCACTGCACCCGCTTCGGACGCCGGGTGTACGCCATCGGCGGCAACGAACAGTCGGCCATGCTGATGGGCCTTCCCCAGGGCGGCACGAAGATCGCCGTCTACACGGTGAGCGGCTTCTGCTCGGCGCTGGCCGGCCTCCTCTTCACCCTGTACATCCAGTCAGGTGACCCCCTGCACGCCACCGGCATGGAGCTGGACGCGATCGCCGCGGTCGTCATCGGCGGCACGCTGCTCACGGGTGGCTCCGGCTATGTGGTGGGCACCCTGTTCGGCGTGCTCGTCCTCGGCCTGATCAAGAGCATCATCCAGTTCGAGGGCACGCTCAGCTCCTGGTGGACGAAGATCGCCACGGGCGTGCTGCTGTGTGCGTTCATCCTGATCCAGCGGGCGATGACGGCGCGCGGGAAGACCTGACGGGGCGGGGGGCCTCCCGGGAAGTCCGCCCGTGACGCACCGCGGCCTGCTCGACGCACGCTTCGAGCAGGCCGCGGGCGTTCCCCGGCTACGGCTGGTAGGCGCGGAGCAGCCGGTCGTACTCGCTCCGCGTCACCGGAAGGACCGTGCCGTGGCGGGGTCCGGCGGGAAGGTCGTAGCCGGTGGACGGGGTCCAGACGCCGGATGCGAGGTTCGTCGACTCGAACGGGAGGTAGCCGCGGCCGCCGAACTCGTCCAGGAAGAGGTACCACTTCTCCTCGGTGTTGGACTTGAAGACGAGCGGCCCCTCGGCGGCGCTCATCGCCCCCTTGCCGATGCCCTCGGCGACGAAGTCGTAGGAGAGGCCGAGGATCGAGTCGCTCTTCTCCGCGAAGACGAACTTGCTGTACGGGGTGGAGGAGGTGTTGTTCCGCTCGTCCTTGGAGAACCGGTGGTACTGGCCGTCGTGCTGGATCAGCGTCGAGTCGATGACCGAGTAGCCGCGGTCGATCCAGACCTTGGGCTCGCTGAAGGTGCGGAAGTCGCGGGTCGTGGCGTACATCATGCGGTTGTACGTGCTGCCGGAGTGCTCGGCGTCGGCGTACAGCTTCGATGCCCAGAAGACCACGTACGAGCCGAGCTTCTCGTCGTAGAAGGCTTCCGGCGCCCAGGTGTTGCCCGCCGCGTCGGGCGAGACCCTGACGAGGCGTTGATCGGTCCAGTGGATGAGGTCGGTGGACTCCCAGACCATGATGGATTTGCTGCCGGTGCGCTGGGCGGCGTCCCAGTTGCCGTTGCCGTAGATCCGCAGGTCGGTGGCTATCTGGTAGAACTTGTCGCCCTCGGGGGAGCGGATGATGAACGGGTCGCGCAGGCCCTTCTCGCCGAGCGTGGAGGTCAGGACGGGCTTGCCGTCGTTCAACTCCCGCCAGTGCAGTGGGTCGTTGCCCTTGCTGAGCGCGGTGTAGAGCTGCTCGCCGTCGGCGGTGCCCTCGCCGGTGAAGTAGCTGAACATGTAGCCCTTCAGAGGCTCCCGGGCGGGGAGCTCGGGGACCTGGGCGGTCAGGACGCGGGTCGTCCGGGCGCCGCCCCTGGTGACGGTCGCGGTCAGCTCGACGGTCGTGCCGCCGGCACCGTGCGCGGGGCGGTGGACCAGACCGTCGGCGGAGACGACGGCCGGCTTCGCCGAGGACCAGGTGACGTGTGTGCCGTACGAGCCGTTCGTGGGGAGCGTGAGGTTGCCGCGTACGTCGTCGAGGTCGTGGACGGTCAGCGCCTTGGCCGCCTCCTCGGTGGCGGTGGCGTCGTCGAACGCGGCGGGGACCGTGATGTCGAAGGACTTGGTGCCGGACACTGTTCCCTTTCTCAGCGTGGCGGTGAGCCGCGCACGACCGGCCGGCTCACCGGCGGCAGGGCGTCGCACGGCGCCGGTGGCCGACACCACGGAGGGCGCGTCGCTCGCCCAGGTGATCGTGGAGCCCCCCGCGGTACCGGAGGACGGCAGCGTCAGGTCGGCGACGACGGCGCCGGTGTCGCCGAGTGTGAGCGCGGCCTTGTCGTCGGCGACCCCCTTGGTGGCGACGGGGAGGGCGAGTTGCTCGACCTCCGGTCCGGCCAGCGCGCGGTCGTACACGCGGAAGTCGCGGATGCGGCCCTTGAAGAGCTTGTCGCCGGGGTAGACCGACTTGCCGATGTGATTGGCGGTGGTGATCCCGGAGCCGATGGAGCCGGGGGTGAGTGTGAGGGCCGTGTTGCGGGCCACCTCCACACCGTCCTCGTAGAGCACGCCCGTGGAGCCGGTCTGTGCGTAGGCGACGTGTTTCCAGACGGAGCGGGTCAGAGTGCGCCCCGGGGAGGGCTGTGTGGTCTGCTCCGTCGACCAGTTGCCGGAGGCGAGGGAGGTACGGAAGGTGTTGCCCGTCGTGAAGAGGTAGCCGTTGCCGGCAGTGCCACTGGTGTTTCCGAAGCCGTAGAGGAAGTAAGGCGTGGCCTGCGCCGCGTCGATCCGTACGTCCATGGAGACGGTGATCGCGGCCATGCCGCTCAGGATGTTGTCCGGCACCTCGACGAAGGTGTCGGAGCCGTTGAAGCCCAGCCCCTCACCGGTGGTGGACCAGGCGGCAGCGCCGTTGACCGCACCGTCGCGGCCGTTGCCGGAGGCGTCGGGCACGGTGGTCCCGGCGGTGCCGGAGGGGGCGTCGAGCTTGTACCGGAGGGCCAGGCCCTCGGTGATACCGGCGGGCTCTGCCGCGTGGGCGGGGCCGGCGGGGCCGGCGGCGCTCAGGAGGACCGAAGCGGCTGTGAGTGCGGCGAGATGACCGGCCCACCGTTGCGCGCGGCTGTGTGGTCGGGCGAGTTGCATCGTTTCACATTCCCTTGCTGGAGGGGGCTGAAGGGGAATCGGGGCGGAACCGAAGAATCGGCGATCCGAAGAACGGCCGAACCGGAGAATCGGCGAACCGGAAATCGGTGAACCGGTGAACCGGTGAACCGGAAAGGGGGCGGCAGGCCACCGGTGGTGGGTGCACTGCCGTTTCGGCTGTGTGACGTCGCGATGCGCGAGTGTCAATCGTCGAGGAGTGCAACGTCAAGAGGTGGAGTGAAATGCACGACGGGTCGGACAACGCGTCGCGGATTGCGCCAAATTCCGTAGGAGGCGCCGGAATTGACGCCTTGTTCGGCGCCTCGGACGAAGTCGCCTGTGAGCTCGCGGTCTCCTTCGCGGTGTTTCTCGCGGTGCCTGTCGCGCGATTCGTCACGTGCTGGCAATCCCGCCGGAACCAAAGCTGTCCGAACCGTTGACGTGTACAGGGCGCGTGCCTATGTTCTGGTCGAAGTTACGCACGTTGTCCGGTATTTCGAACACGCCGTGCCGGTGGCTGCTGTCGGCTGCCAGCTGTCGAAAGGGCTCCGCTTTGTTCCGCACCCGCTACTGGTTCGCCTTCATGGCAGCGCTGCTCGTGATGCTCTCCCCGGTCGCCACGCAGCCGGCCGCCGCCGCCGAAGGACGTCCGTACACGAACCCCGTCAAGTCGGTGAAGGGCGCCGACCCCTGGCTGGAGCACTACAACGGCCACTACTACCTGATCACCACGTCCTTCACCGGCGTACTGACCATGCGGAAGTCGCCCACGCTGGCCGGCCTGTCGACGGCCCCGAGCGTCCAGGTCTGGAGCGACACCACCTCCACCCGCAACACCAACTTCTGGGCGCCCGAGCTGCACTTCGTCGACGGCCGCTGGTATCTCTACTACTCCGCGGGGCAGAGCGGTGTCGCCTGCTGCGACTCCCAGCGCACCCATGTCCTGGAGAGCGCCGGCAGCGACCCCATGGGCCCGTACACCTACAAGAACCAGCTCAGCGGGTCGAACCTCAGCCCCGGGGGCTGGCTCATCGACGCCAGCGTGCTGCGGCACGGCGGCAAGCTGTACCTGCTCGGCAGCGGCTCCGTCAACGGCAGCGCCCAGAGCCTGGTCATCGCCCCGATGAGCAACCCGTACACGCTCAGCGGCTCCGCCTTCTCCGTCATCTCCAGCCCCACCCTGAGCTGGGAGACCCAGGGCGGCACGGTCAACGAGGGGCCGGAACCGCTCTACCGGAACGGCAAGACGTTCGTCGTCTACTCCGCGAGCGCCTGCTGGGGGCCGGACTACAAGCTCGGCCGGCTGGAACTGACCGGCAGCAACCCGCTGCTGGCCTCCTCCTGGACCAAGAAGTCCACGCCCGTCTTCTCGCGGAACGACTCCGCGGGGGTCTACGGCCCCGGCCACAACGGCTTCTTCACCTCGCCCGACGGCACCGAGAACTGGATCGTCTACCACGCCAACGACTCGGCCTCCGGCGGCTGCGACAACGGCCGCACCACGCGCGCCCAGAAGTTCACCTGGAACGCCGACGGAACTCCGGACTTCGGCGCCCCGATCGCCCTGGGCGCCACCCGGCCCGGCCCGTCCGGAGAGACGGCGCTCACGCCGACGGCGTACACGCTGGTGAACCGGAACAGCGGCAAGTGCCTGGACGTCGCGGGCGGCAACACCGCGGACGGCACCAACATCGCGCAGTGGACCTGCAGCGGCGGCGCCAACCAGAAGTGGCGGATCGAGGACCTCGGCGACGACACCAGCCGGCTCGTCAACGTCGCGACCGGCAAGGTCATGGACACGGCCGACTGTTCCGCCGCCGACGGTGCCGATCTGAGGCAGTGGTCGTGGCTGAACAACAACTGCCAGAAGTTCCGGCTCGTGCACACCGCCTCGGGTGACTACGTGCGGGTCGTCAACGAGAGCAGCGGCAAGGTCGCCGACGTCACGGACTGCGGTACGGCGAACGGCAGTGACGTACGGCAGTGGACCTGGCTGAACAACGCCTGCCAGCAGTGGCAGCTCAAGCCGACGGTATGACGGCCATGAGGGAGGGGAAGACAGTGGGACGCGACATCGCAAGGGTGATCATGGCTCTCTTCGCCGCACTGGCCGTGCTGACCAGCGGAACCCCCGCGCACGCGGCCGCGCCCGCATCACCGGCGGTGACCTTCACCAACCCGGTCGCCGAACAGCGCGCAGATCCGCACATCTTCAAGCACACGGACGGCTACTACTACTTCACCGCTACCGTCCCCGCGTACGACCGGATCGTCATGCGGCGGGCCACCACCCTTCAGGGGCTGTCCACCGCCGCCGAGACCACGATCTGGAGCAAGCACACCGCCGGGGAGATGGGCGCGCACATCTGGGCGCCGGAGATCCACTTCATCGACGGCAAGTGGTACGTCTACTTCGCCGCCGGGTCCACCAGCGACATCTGGAAGATCCGGCCGTACGTCCTGGAGACCGGCGCGGCCAACCCGCTGACGGGCACCTGGACCGAGAAGGGCCGCATCGCCCTGCCGCTCGACACCTTCTCCCTCGACGCCACCACGTTCGTCGTCGGCTCGACCCGCTACCTCTCCTGGGCGCAGAACGACCCGGCCGTCGGCGCCGGAACCAACATCTACCTCGCCAGGATGTCCAACCCCTGGACCATCAGCGGCAGTCCGGTGATGATCTCCCGGCCCACCCACGCGTGGGAGAAGGCAGGCCACACGGTCAACGAAGGCCCGGCGGTCATCCAGCGCGGCGGCAAGATCTTCATGAGCTTCTCGGCCAGCGCCACCGACAGCAACTACTGCCTGGGGCTGCTCACCGCAGGCGCCGGCGCCGACCTGATGAACCCGGCCTCCTGGACCAAGAACCCGAATCCGGTCTTCACCAGCAACGCCGCGACTGGTCAGTACGGCCCCGGGCACAACACCTTCACCACGTCCGAGGACGGGAAGTCGGACGTCCTCGTCTACCACGACCGCAACTACAAGGACATCAGCGGCGACCCGCTCAACGACCCCAACCGCCGTACCCGTTACCAGAAGCTCTACTGGAATGCCGACGGCACCCCGAACTTCGGCATTCCGGTCGCCGACGGAGCCACCCCCGTCCGCCTCTCCTCCTTCAACTTCCCCGACCGGTACATCCGGCACTGGGAATTCCGCGCGAAGCTCGAAGCGAACGTCACCAGCCTCGCGGACTCACAGTTCCGCGTCGTCGCCGGCCTCGCAGGCAGCGGCACCGTCTCCCTCGAATCGGCCAATTTCCCCGGCTACTACCTCCGGCACAAGAACCACGAGGTGTGGGTCGAGAGGAACGACGGCAGTACGACCTTCAAGAACGACGCCGGCTTCCACCGCCGCCCGGGCCTGGCCGACACGGCCGCCGGCGTCTCCTTCGAGTCGTACAACTTCCCCGGCCGCTATCTCCGTCACTACGAGAACCTGCTCGTGACGCAGCCTGCGGAGACGACGACCGCCAAGGCGGACGCGACGTTCTACGCCCAGTAGGGCGCGCGTCGCCGTGCCCGGCCGCTCCCGACCGGGAGCGGCCGGGCACGAACGCCCCGGCGGTCAAGGATCAGTCCGTCGGTCCGGACCCGGAGGGCCTGCTGCTACTCCCACGGGGTGACGGTGAGCCGAATCCGGGCCTGATCGCCCAGGATCGGTTTCGCGCTGTCGGGCAGCGGGACACTCGCCACCCACCTGCCCTCGGCCGAGTCCACGTCGGCCAGGGGTGTGCCGCTGGGGTCGTGGTCCCGGATGCTGCCGGGAATGACTGAGTTCCATGCCGCCCACGTGCCCTGGCCGACGTCGATGACGAGGATGTCGTCGAAGTCGGCCGTCTGCTCGAGGTGGTCACCGAAGTTCATGAACCCGCGCCGTTCGTGCAGCGACAGGATCCGCAGATGCATCGCGTATCGCATGGTTCCGTGCCCGTCCTGAGGCCGCAGGCCGGTGCACAGGAACGTGCTCGTGAGGGGGATGTCCGCCAGGGCGTCCGACGGCGGTAGTTGAAGCGGGCACCAGTGCTCGGCCGTCTGCTCGTGAATCACGATCGGCAGCCCCCGTACCGACATGCGGACCTCGGCCTGCCAGGTGGTTCCCTCCTCCGGCGGAAGACGGTAGTCGGCCAGCGTGGCTTCGACCTTGCGGTCGCCGAAGAGGAACCGTCGCAGGTTCTGATAGCCCTCCTCCGAGTTCACGAGACCGTACCGGCCACTGTGGCTGCGGTGCACAAACGCCCTGTGCGCACCCGGCACATAGGCGTTCTCTATCTGTACCAGCCCATCGCTCCGGGGGCCGACGGCGGCGGCGGACAGGCCGAACGCCACGTCGTAGTCCGTGGGGTCGGTCCCGACGAGGCAGAAGACCCGGGGGTGCGGAAATGCCTTGGGGTGTGCCGCGTCGCGCGCGGGCATGTCGCGGGCGCGCCACTCCGACGGACGCCCCTGCGGGTCGTAGTCCGACTTCGGGGTGAGGTACTCGTACATGCGCTTCGGCCCGAAGATCTCGGCCCCGTTGAGCCCGGTGGCGTCGCGCACCTTCTCGAACAGGCCGAAACCGGCGTCGAACGTGATTCCTCCGTGCGGCGATCCATACGTGAAGACCTTGTCCACGCAGTCGGCCGGGTCACGGCCGAGGTCGGGGAGCAGTTTCTGCAGGAGGCAGCGGCAGACGAGTCCGCCCATGGAGTGGGCGACGAGGTGGACGTGGTCGGCTCCGGACTTCGCACGGATCTTGTCGATCAGGCTCAGGAGGTCCGCCGCCGCGTCCTCGATGCGGAATTCCTTCGGCTCGGATCCCCAGGTGCTGGCGGACACGTCGTAGAAACGCAGTACCCAGATCGAGTTGGCGGGAATGCTGTCATGGGCATTGAGGTAGGCATCCTGACCGCCCTCGACCAGAAGTCTGTAGTCGTCGTCGAGGAGGAGACGCAACAGCGGGCTCTCGAACTGGTGGAAACTCGGTTCGTTCCCCGCTCCCACCCGGACATGGGTGGAGCCTTCGTTGAATCCGTAGAAAGGATCCTTGACTGCCTTGTCGATTCCCGAGGTGTCGCCGGCGAATCCTCGGACGTACACGATCGGGATCTTCGTTCTGGTGGGCATGCGGGACCTCGCTATCTCCCCCGTCTGCACATACTCCTCTTTTTCAGGGTAGACCCGGACGGCAGGGCCGGCCAGCAGAGTTGGGAAACGGGCACCGCTGCCATTCCGGCCAGGCATTGCGGATGATCCATCGTCATAATCCCCTTCTGAATTCAACATTCGGCGGAAGGTGCACACGGTGCAATAGCCGTTGCGGGATGATGGCGGACTGGCATCATGAGACCGGCTTCTTCGGCGAGCAGACCAGGGCCGCCTACGCGGCGGAGCAGCAGGCCCAGAGCTACAGCGGCACGGACGCCGATGGCATCCCCGGCTGCACGTCACTCACCGAGCTCGGCCGCCAGGCCGGATTCGCGGTGGACTGCCGGGGCGTTACAGCCTCCTCGTCGAACGCCGGTCGGCTCAGGATCGAGCAGGTCACGTACAACGACCCGAACGACGGCGCGGGCGAGGGGGCGATGGAGGGTTACGCGGGTTCCGTCGCGTCCGCCCTGGGGCCAGCCCCACCTGGAGCTGGGGAGGTAGCACTATCGTCCTGCGCGGTCGCCTCCGGAGATGCTGGGCCCACAAGCAGCTGGTTTCCCGATGATTCCCAGGAGTTGGCTCGTGCGAGAGCAGGCAGGGCAGACGTTTCGTTCCTCCGGGCGGCGGAGTGGTCGGCGCACAACCGTGCCGCTCGCGGCCGCTGTGACCGTCGGTGTCATGATGATGGGCGCCCTGGCCCCGCCCGCGGTGTCCGCCACCGCCGGGCCGGACACCACCCGAAGCGGCCTGAACGCGCTGGTGCACACCGACGGCGTGCCCGCCGCGTTGGCGAGCGTCCAAGCCCGTGACGGCCGCGTCCGCACCTACACCGCAGGGGTCGGCGACCTGGCGACCGGTGCGCAGGTGCCCCGGGACGGTCAGGTGCGCATCGGCAGCAACACCAAGACGTTCACCGCGGTGGTCGTGCTGCAACTGGTCGGTGAAGGGAGGATCGGCCTCGATGCCCCGGTCGACACCTATCTGCGCGGCCTCGGCCGAGGGGACGGGATCGACTGGCACCGCATCACGGTCCGCCAACTGCTCCAGCACACGAGCGGACTTCCCAACTACACCAAATATCTCAGTGATGACATCCGCTCCTACGACCCCCGCGAACTCCTCGACCTCGCTCTCCAGCACGAGGCCGAATTCGATCCCGGGACGGAATGGGCCTACAGCAACACGAACTACGTGGTGGCCGGCCTGATCGTGCAGAACATCACCGGCCGCCCCCTCGCCGAAGAGATCGACCGGCGCGTCATCAAGCGCATCGGATTGCGCCACACCTACTTCCCCGCCCCTGGAGAGGTGGCGATCCGGGAGCGTCATCCCAGGGGTTACTACCAGGATGCGGCAGGCGCGGCACCGATCGACGCCACGGAATGGGACCCTTCCTGGGCATGGGCCGCCGGGCAGCTCGTGTCCACCAACTCCGACCTGAACCGGTTCTTCACCGCGCTGCTGGCCGGCCGCCTCCTCCCGAAGGCTCAGCTCGACCAGATGCGCACCACCGTCCCCGCCAGTTACCCCTTCCCCGCAGGCGCCCGTTACGGGCTGGGCCTCGTGAGCACGCCTCTGTCGTGCGGCGGGGTGTACTGGGGTCACGGGGGCAGCATGACCGGATACGAGACCCGAGGCGGCGCCACCCAGAAGGATCGCGCAGTCAACGTCGCCGTGACCACGCAGCCGAGCCAGGCGACCAGGGAGCGCATGGACGGCATCGTGGACGCGACTCTGTGCCGCTGAACCGCGCCTCCCCGAGAAGTGGCCGGCGGCCACCTTCAACGCTCACCCGGGCCCACCGGGAACGCTCGGCCGGCATGCTTCGCGGTCATCTCCGGCACGGTGCGTGACCGTGCTCGTGACGTAGGGGGCCACGGCCACCCGAAGAAGCCGGCAGTCCTGCCGTGTCCGGAGCGAGCAGACCGACGCGGGTGGCCAGTTCCCGGCCGTGTACGTCGACGGCCGCCTCGATGAGGCCCGCGAGCGCGGCGAGAGCGCCTCGATCAGGACCTCTTTCTCAGGTCCCTGGATTCAGCAGGATTTCATCGGCATTCCAGCGCCTCACGAGAAGGTTCCCCATGGTGCGTCGCGTGCCGGCGAACTGGATTCCCGACTCGCGCAGCCCGGCGCGAGAAGTCGCGACCACCGCGAACACGTGGTCTGCGAAAGCCAGCCAACACGTCGTCGAGAGGGGCCACATCACCATGTCGCGCCCGCCGCAGCCCTGGTACCTGCCGCGCTCACCGCAGCAGCCGGTTCCGGGCAACCCGTACGCCCCGGACGGCTACACCGCGCCGGGGCCGCCTCCCCGCCGGAGGCGCTTCGGCAAGGGGCCGGTCACCGCTACCGTCGTCGCCCTTCTCCTCCTCGCGGCAGGTGGAGGGGGGTATGCCCTCAACGACGGCGGGCAGGACCGGCCCGCAGTGCCCGTGGCGGAGAAGACGCCCCACCCCTCCGGAACCCCAACTGGCCCTCGAACGCCGGTTTCCCCCACCCGCGAGCCGAAGCGGATTGCGACCACGGAGGAGATCAACGCGGGGCGTGCACCGGGGGACGCGACCGCGTGGATCGTCAACGACCGGACCGATCTTCCGGGGCGGCATATCCCGTTCTACGACTTGTGGACCGTCGGCGACACGGTCGTCCAGGCCGTACACAAGAAGGTCACGGCCTACCGCCTCTCGGACGGTGCCGAGGTGTGGAGCGTGCCTCTGCCCGCTCCCGTCTGCGAGACACCGGTGAATCCCGCCCCTGACGGCAAGGTCGTGCTGGTGTACCAAAGCAGCCAGGCCCAGAGCGGGAACCGGTGCAACCAGCTTCGGATGATCGACCTCCGGACCGGGAAGGCCGGCTGGCACAAGGAGCTCGTCGAGACCGGCTCCGGGGACGACACGATCATCGTGAACAGCGCCATGAGCGGTGACACGTTCGCGATCGTCCAGAGCATGAGAGCCGCTGTGTACCGGGTCGGCGACGGTACCAAGCTCTACGACATCCCCATGGAGGACCCCGGGAAGTGCTACCCCGACAACGTGGCGGGCGGCACCCGGCTCCTGGTGAGCTCCATGTGCGCGATCAACGTCGACCGGAGCAAGACCTACAGCCAGCTCCGGGAGATCGACCCGCGTACCGGCAAGGTCCTCTGGCGTTTCCGGACCCGGCCGGGCTGGCAGATCGGCAAGATGCTCTCCGTCGACCCGGTCGTCTTCACCACCCTCCACAACGAGGAGCGCACCGACAACTGGCGGGTCGTCGCCCTGGGGCCCGGCGGGAAGCTCCGTACCACCATCGACGCCAGGCCGAAGGGTTTCACGTACTGCGCCGACACGGGGGAATCGGACAACAACCTCCAGAACTGCAAGGGCACCGCCGTCGACAAGGGCGCCGTCTATCTGGGGGGCACCGACCGGGTCGGAGGCTACGACCTCGGCACCGGTGAGTTCGTCTGGGGCGTGAAGTCGCAGGACAGTACGTTGCACCCCCTGCGCGCGGACGGGGGCGCGTTCGCGCTCGTCTACGAGGCGGCCACGTGGAACCGGCCGGGCGGAATCATCCGGCTCGGCCCGGGCGGGGTGGACACGAAGAAGCGGGTGTCGCAGCATCCCGAATCGGCCCGGGCCCCGGAGTCGGGAATGCTCGCCGGGAGACTCGCCTACGTGAACGGCCGCATCATCATCACGCCGTCGGGCGTGAGCGGCCGCGACGCGCCGCCCGCACCCCGCATGCTGTCCTTCGCCCCCGAGGCCGAGACCCCCGAAACACCCGGCGCTCCGTGAGTGAGCGTCCTGCTCCCTGGTGCTGGGTCCCCGCGCGCGATGGATCACACGGGACGAGGTCAGGCGTACCCGCTTCTTCGTGGTGTCGCGGCGGGGCCGAAAACATGGGGGGCGATTCCCCATGCAGCGGAGCCCTCCCCCGTACCAGGATCGGCCATGGCACCGAGTGGTCGGCCGAGTTGCGGAGGAGGGGCGATGGCGGCGGAGGCAGGGCAAGAGCGGGCCGGAGCTTCTCTGGCGGCGGTCGAGCGGTGGTGGGAGGCCGGGCTGGTCTGCGGTGACGGGGGTGCAGGGCGTCCGGACTGGGCCGCGCTGGCCGAAGAGGTGTCGGTCGCCGCACCCGAGGAAGCCGTGGCGCCCGAGCGGGAGTATCCGGGGCTGAGCGGCTTCGAGTGGGTGCTGCGGCCGTTCACCGTCTGTGCGGGGAATCGGTTGGAGCGGGTCGTGTCGGGGCGGGCGCGGAAGCTCGTGAACATGACTGCCGTGCGGGGTGACCTGGAGCGGCGGCTCAGCGGCAGGCTCGCGCGGGCGGCGGCGCGGACGCTGGTGCTGGAGCTGTACGAGGCCCGGACCGCCGAGCGTCTCGACGGCGACGACTCGCGGGCCCGCTTCCGGGACTTCCTGGGGCGTACCGCGTCCCGGCGCGGCCTGACGGCCCTGCTGGCCGGGCGGCCGGTGCTGGCGCGGATCCTGGGGCGGGCGGCGCTCGATGCGGCGGACGCGGTGGCGGAGGCACTGGAGCGGCTGGCGGACGACCACGCCCGTCTGACCGCCGGTCTCCTGGAGGATAACCACGCCTCGCCCGATGGTCGCATCATGGTTCCCCTTCCTCTCGGTTTTCACGTATTCGTTCCCAGCTCGTCCAACCGCTGTCGCCGCGCTGACACCCTGCGAGGCAGCGCGTTCCGTCTCCTGCCAGGCCGTCTTCCTGCGGTGGGAAGGCTGAGTACGGCAAACGGAGGCGCGAGGTGACCGAGACGAACACGGCCCGCCACCGCCGCGGCGATGTTCCGCGTGCTGGGGTGGAGCTCCGCCGGCCCGCCGGTGATGCGAGACGATCCCGGAGCTGGGGTGGTCTGAGGTGAGCTGAGCTGGGGTGAGTTCAGCAGGGGTGAGTTCAGCTCACCTCGCTCGCCCGGCGGCGCAACCGCCGCTTCAGAGCACGCCGTTCGTCCTCGTTGAGGCCGCCCCACACTCCCGTCAACTGACGGGAGTCGTCCATGGCCCACCGAAGGCACGCCTCGCGCACGGGGCAGCCCCGGCAGACTTCCTTCGCCTCCTCGGCCTGGATCAGAGCGGGGGCACCGGTCCCCACCGGGAAGAAGAGGTCGGGGTCGGCGTTCTGACAGGCTGCGGATGCACGCCAGTTGTCCATCATTCCTCCTGTGGTGTGAGCGTAGAACTCGCTTCTACTCGGCTCACCGGTCATCGGCAGTTGAAACGTCGAGTCACCTTCCATTGAGCGCGAGCCTGCTTCTGTTACGACACTCCGCAAGGTCTCCGCGATCCGCGATCCAGGTGGCGGGCTCCGCGGATGGCGCTCGGCGCCACCTCGCAGTCCCGGCCCCTCGCTCATCCGGACGGGCCATGAGAGCTGCTTCTCGTTCGGATCACCACGAGCGAGTCAGCTCTGGGCTGAGCCAATGCTGTCGACGAGGAGCTGCAAGGCTGCCTGTATGCAGCTCGCCACCGAAACAAACTGCAGGACAAGGGGACCGCCGCCCAAGCCACCGGGGTCACCTTCATACCCAGCGTCTTCGGCAGCCCGCACCTGGTGGTGGTCCACGCGCCCGGGTGGCAGCCGATACTGCAGTACCCCGTGGCCGAGCCGAGTCCGTCGGAGCCTGTATCGCTGGAAGCGGTCACCCCACGGCTGGAGGCACTCGCACACCCGGTTCGGCTGGGGCTGCTGCGCACCCTGGCCGCCCGCGGGCCCGCACACCACCGGTCAGCTGGCCCATGCATGGGAACTTTCAGCCCCGGAGGTTTCCCGCCACCTCGCCGTCCTGCGCCGCGCGGGCCTGCTCACGGCCCGTAGGCACGGTCGTTACATTCGGTACACCCTGAATCTGTCCGATCTGACGACGCCGGGGGCCGACCAGCTGGTGGCCGTACTGCGCTGAGTGGCTTCGGCCCTCAGAATGCGGGCGCGTCGACGGCTCTGTGCGCCCGGGTGTTCAACGCCCACGCCCAGCCCACGCCACCTGTAGCTGGCCCGCGCGGCCAAGCCGGCGTTCAGGGTGTCACCCGTTGGGCTGAGCGGCCGGCGGTCTCGACGACGGCCGGACGCCGTAGCCGTCCGGAGCGACGGGCCGCCCGCGACACGCGTCTACGCGGACACCGAGTCAGGTCTCGGGCAACACGAGCCAGATCTCGGAGAGGGAGAGGCCGTGCTCGCGATTCGCCACCCCGCAGGAACAGCCCAACGTGGTACGACGCCAGTCGCAGGTCACGGTCCATGGGCCGTCCTTGCCGCCGCACCCCGGACAGCCGACGGTCTCTGCCGTCCATACCCCCGGCGCGGGTCTGGCGTGGTGACCAGGGCTTCGCCCGCTTCGGTCGGCGGCGCTGCGCCTTCCGTCGGCACCGTTCCATACCTCGGGGCCGCAGCCGCAGCGGGTGGACTCGGGGCAGCGTGCCAGGGCAGCAGTGCGCGGGCCACGGCGGCCGGGAGACCGGCGGCAGGAGGGCTGACAGCGCCGGCGTCGAGGTGGTGGACGGTGGTCCGGAGTACGCGCTGAAGCCGCCTGTCCCGGTCCGTTGAAGGGGGGAGGGGCTCGGTGCTGCTACCGGCGCTCCGTGTACGTCTGCCATGGCATCCCCCTACTCCCTGAAATTGAGCACGATGGTCGACGTCGGACGGATCAGCCCTGCCCCCGGAGATCCTTGCAGCTCGCGATCGTGCCGACCCCTCTCGTACAGCACCTGTGAGAGAGCGCGAGGTCCCATGTTTCTGGCTTGAACGCCCGCGAGTGGAGCTATCTGCCTTCCGCCTGAGACACCCCTGCGTCCACAGCGGTTACTCAGCGCGATCCCTCGTGGTGGGAGGCCCCTTCCCGGCAGGGCGGGCCGTCAGGTGCCGGGAGTGGCAGGATGTTTTTATGGACGTTCGGAAGAGGAACCGGGTGTCGGTGACGGGCCGGGAGCACGGCCCGGTGGTGATGCTCGCGCACGGGTTCGGGTGTGATCAGAACCTGTGGCGTCTTGTCGCGCCGGAGCTGGAGAAACATTTCCGGGTGGTCCGCTTCGATCATGTGGGGGCGGGCCGTTCCGATGTGTCCGCCTGGAGTGCCGAGCGGTACTCAACCCTGGACGGCTATGCGCAGGACGTGATCGAGATCTGCCAGGAGCTCGGCCTCGGACCCGTGACCTTCGTCGGGCATTCGGTCAGCTCCATGATCGGTGTTCTTGCCGTCGCGCAGGAGCCCGGGCTGTTCGACAGGCTGGTCCTTCTCACCCCGTCGCCGTCCTACATCGATGACGGCGACTACCGGGGCGGATTCAGTGAACAGGACATCGAGGAACTGCTCGAGTCACTGGACAGCAATTACCTGGGCTGGTCCGCGACAATGGCACCGGTGATCATGGGAACCCCGGATCGTCCCGAGCTGACCGAAGAGCTGACCAACAGCTTCTGCCGGACGGATCCGGAGATCGCCCGGGTATTCGCGAGAGTGACCTTCCTGTCCGACAACCGAGCCGATCTCGCCAAGGTGACCGTTCCGACGCTCATCGCCGAGAGCGTGCGCGACACGATCGCCCCCCGCGAGGTCGGAGCCTTCGTCCACGCACAGATACCCGGCAGCGAGCTGGTCACTCTTGACTCGACGGGCCACTGCCCGCAGCTGAGCGCCCCCGAGGAGACGGCCGAGGCGATCATCGCTTTCGTGCAGGGGGCGTGATGGCGGACCCGGACGGCGATGAGACCAACGGGTTGTGGGCCACGGGGGATCGTGACCAGGAACAGTTGCCGTTCTCCGCCCTGCTGGAGGACAGCGCGGAGGACCTGTACGAGAACGCTCCGTGCGGCTACCTCTCCACACTCCTGGACGGGCAGATCGCCAAGGTCAACGGAACCCTGTTGAAATGGCTCGGATACCGGCGCGAGGAACTGGTCGGCCGCAAACACTTCTCCGACCTGCTGACCATCGGCGGCAGGCTGTACCACGAGACGCACTTCGCACCTCTGCTGCAGATGCAGGGCGAGGTCAACGGCATCGCCCTGGAGCTCAAGGCCGCGGACGGCAGCCGGCTGCCCGTCCTGGTCACCTCCACGGTCAAGCAGGACAGCGGCGGCAACCCATTGCTGATCCGCACCACCCTCCTGGACGCCCGGGACAGGCGTACCTACGAGCGGGAACTCCTGCGAGCCCGGCAGGAGGCCGAGCGCGAACGAGCCCGCCTCCAGCGCCTTGCCACGACGTTGCAGCGCACCCTGATTCCGCCGGCTCTCGTTCCGGTTCCGGGCCTGGACGTCGCTGCGCACTTTCACTTCGCCTCCTCCGACGAGGTGGGCGGGGACTTCTACGACCTGTTCCCGCTGGCCGCCGGACGCTGGGGGTTCTTCATGGGAGATGTGCGGGGTAAGGGCGCGGACGCGGCCGTGGTGACGTCACTGGCGCGCTACACCCTGCGGGCCGCGGCGGTCTCCGACCCGGTACCGGCCACGGTCCTGGCCAACCTCAACACCGCGCTCAACAACGAGTTCCACGACGACGAGCCGCGCTTCTGCACCGTGATCTTCGGCCTGCTCACACCCGAGGAGGACGACGTGGGATTTCGTGTCGTCCTGGCCGGCGGCGGCCACCCCCCTGCCGTGCTGCTACGGGCCGACGGCAGTGCCGACTATCTGCCGACGCCCGGCGGTCAACTGGTCGGGGTCGTAGCAGACGCGCAGTTCACCACAACCAGTGTGGATCTGAGACCCGGTGACACGCTGCTGCTCTACACCGACGGTCTCACCGAGGCACGTACCCCCAACGGAGGGGAACGTTACGGCGACGAAGCGCTCCTGGCCTTCGCGCGCGCCCTCGCGCCCACCTCGGCTCCCGGTGTCGTCGAGGCTCTCAACGCGCTCCTGGACTCGTTCGGCGAGGGACTCGACGATGACACCGCGCTCCTGGCGATGGGCGTGCCCCGGGGCGTACCCCGGCCGGTCGGCGAGCAGTGACGAAAGGGGTCAGGAGCCTGGGCGAGGAGCCGCCGGTTCCGGCGACGGCCGCCTGATCGGCAGACCTGTCGAGCGGGCAGGGAACGGGGGAGGGGGCGGTGGCCCGTCGTCGGTGGCGGGCCACCGCCGTACGGTTCAGCCGAGTCGGACGGTGATCTTCTGCGGGGCGCCCGCCTGGCCTGTGAGGTCGCCGAACGTCAGCTTCAGCGACGGTCCGGCGGTGGCGCCGACCAGGGTGGACGGCTTGGAGAGCACCTTGGAGACCCGCCGGTTCCAGACGACTTCCAGGGAGACGGCCTCCCTGGCGGGGTCCGAGACGACGATCGTCGCGGTGCCGTTGCCGTGTTCCCTGACAAGGACGGAGGCGGGTGCGTTCGAGGCGATTCTGTCCACGGCGCCGGCCGCCCAGAAGTTGACCGCGGTGAAGCCGAGGCGGCTCACCCGTACCGCCTGCTGACGGTCCGAGTTCGCGAGGATCCTGAGCCAGCCGTGGTCGCCGGCGCGCCGGGCCGTGGTCCTGGCGCTCGCACCCGGCATGAGGATGTACGCGTAACGCCCGTCGACGGGGTCGGGGCCGTGGTCGGTGAACAGGGTCACGTAGCGGCGGGTGAGCGGGTCGGCGGGCCCGCCGGTGTTGATGTCCTTCCAGGCGCCGGTTCGTTCCTCGCGTACCGCGCCGAGGTCGGCTCCCCCCGGGAAGACGTAGCCGGCCTGGCCGGCGATGTGCGCCCACTCGGCGTTCTCGAAGGTGGCCGTCCAGCCTTGTGCCGTCGGCTGGGTCCTGCCGTCGACGGTCAGGGCCGGCGCACCGCTGGAGCCGAGGTGGCGGTTGTCGACGGTGGTCTCGACGGGGTACCCGTCGGCGGATGTGATGCCGGCGCCGAGGCAGACGATGGAGTCGTCCAGCCAGAACCAGGACTTCTTGGCTTCCATCGTGCCGGCCAGGCCCTTCAGGTGCTGGCCGGTGGCGCCGAACTCGCCGTCGGTGGTGCCGCCGACCCAGGCGGCGTCGGGCATCGGCTGTCCCCAGTTGCCCCCTTCGCCGTCTGCGAGCGGCTTGCGGGATGCGGTGATCCCGGGCAGACGGTAGGGGTCGACCGTCGGCCAGTAGGCGTCGGAGTACTGTTCGAGGCCGAAGTCGCTGCCCCACCAGGAGAGCCACCCGGCGCCCGTGTGGTAGCCACGGGCGTTCTCACCATTGCCGAACTCGTAGTGCGCAATGCGCTTCGAGGCCATGGAGACCGATGCGGCCCAGCCGCGGCGGCGGTGCGTGGCACGGTCCATGTTGTGGAACAGCCGGTGCTCGACAGGCTCGGGAGTCGCCGTGACGGACGCGTCGTCCTGCAGGCTCTGCAGCAGCGACGCCCGGATCAGGCTCAGGCCGGGGTTCTTCAGCGCCGGGTAGTAGTAGTCGCGCAGCATCCAGCCCTTGACCATCGCGCGCCAGCGGGCGTTCTCCTCGGGGCTCGCGCCCTGGCCGAGCAGAACGAGGGTGGCGAGGAGGCCGTGGGCGCGCTGATGCTCGTTGCCACCGTTGCGGCTGATGCCGCGGGATGTGACGTTGTCCATCATCAGTCCGTTGTAGATGAACGGTGCGACTGCCTTCTCGACGGTGTCGAGGAAGAGCTGGGTGTTGGGGTCGTTCAGCTGCCAGGCGGATCCGCGTAGCAGCGCGAGCAGACGTCCGACGCCGTCATGAAGCACCGCACCGTATCCGCCGATGTAGGGGACGTTGCGGTGCTGGATGAACGAACCGTCGGAGTAGAAGCCGTCTCCCGAGGTCACATAGGGGAAGACCGGGGCCAGCGCACGGGCGGCGAGCGCGACCTTGTCCGGGTTCTCGCCGACGATGCCGCGCAGGATGATGCTCCGGCACAGGTCGACACGGTTCGCGCCCGTGCTGGTGCCGGTGTACGCGGCCACCGCCGAGTCGGGGACGAAATGGTCGACGGCCCTGCAGAAGGCGTCCTTCCGGTCTGCCGACAGTTGGTCGTGGAGGAGCACGCAGGTGTCCATGAGTGCCTGCGCGCCGCCGATCTGCCAGTTCCACCAGTTTCCGTACCGGGTGGTGTTCTCGTTGTAGACCTCGGCGTGGACGTGGTCGAGTCCCGCGACGATCGCATGGAGCAGTACGGTGTCACCTGTCAGCCCGGTACCGGGCTGACAGAAGGCCTGCGCCATCACATTCAGCCTGTTGTAGGTGTCGTTCATACGCGCCGAGAAGGCGTACGACTCCGCGTCGAGGTCGGGCTCCGGGTCGCTCCACACCAGCCCCGGCCAGAGCGAACCACTCGCCGGAGCCATGGTCGACAGGTAACCCCGCGCGGACGTGCCGAGGTTGGCAAGCAGTGTCTTGAACGGCTCGGCGGTTGGGCTGAACCCGGTGCCCAGGAGGAGGTCGCGCCATTTCGCCCGCAGGGCGGCGAACTGCTCGTCCGTGGCGACTGTTTCACCGGCGACGGCGACGGCGGGGCGGAGCGTCAGTCCTGTGAGCCCCGCGGCGAGGGCGGTGCCCCCGGCGGCGTGCAGGAAGGCGCGGCGGTGCCAGGCGAAAGCAGTCATGGAGGACCCAATCCTTGTGGGGATGCCTTGGCTGCCGGACTCCCGGTCCGACGCCTGGTCATCCTCGTCGTGGCTGCGTCGGCCGATGCGGAGCCACGATGCGCGCGGTGCGGCGCATCGGAAGGCTTCGCAAGGTGCCGGACATCTTCAGATCGGACCGCGGTGAGCGGTCTTACTGGTTGGCCAGACTGGGATTTCGGCTTCCCGAAGTCAACACTCGACGTTCAATCGGTCAAGAAGCGGTCATCCGATGGTCAGTCGGATGGGTGGGCTCCGCACGACTCCCGCACGCGCAGCTGCGGCATCAGCTCGATGTGTGAGCTCTCCGACCCGGGTTCCCCGAGCCGGCGCAGCAGGAGTTTCACGGCTGCTTCGCCCATCGCGTGCTTCGCGGGCGCGACAGCGGTGAGCCGTACATCCGCCAGCCCGGCCAACTCGTCGTCGTAGCAGACGATCGCGAAATCCTCGGGTACGCGCAGCCCTCGGACTGTCAGCCGCTGGAGCAGATTGATCGCGTCGGCGTCGGTGTGCACGATCGCGGCCCGCACCCCGTCGGATTCGGCGAGGTCGAGCAGCCGGTCCGCGTCCTGCTCGAAGGTTTCGAATCCGCCGGGACCGGTGGACCCGAGCGGGGACAGATCGTCCTCGGGGAGGCCGAGAGAGGTGATCGCGGCGCGGTACCCGCGCCGGATGTGTGGGCACGAGTGCGTGGTCCGCGACAGCAGGGCTATACGGCGATGACCGAGGGCCGCCAGATGACGCACACCGGAGGCTGCGCCTTGCGCATGGGCGGAGCTGACCCGGTCGCCCTCTGCCCCCGGTGCGCCCATCGGAACGTGCCGCTCCACCAGTACTGCGGGCACCGGCAGATCCGCGAGCTGCTGCAGGTCGCCTGCGTCCGGCCCTTCGACACCCCAGCTGGGGGTCAGGAGCAGACCGGTGGCGCCGGCCTCGACGAGGGTCTTGATCCGTGTCGCGTCCTGGTCCCTGCGGTAGTCGGTCGTTCCGACGAGCAGCCGCGCGCCGACGGCCGCGGCCGCGTCGCGGGCGCCACGGATGACCGAGGGGTAGAAGTAGCCGGCAGCCGGCACCACCATTCCGAGCATGAGTCCGCCCGGCGCCGGCGGGGCCGACCGGGCGAGACGCGTCTCGCGCGGGCTGAGCCGGGCCGTCGGCCAGACGGCCGATCCGTGCAGTCGCCGTATGAGCCCCACGTCGGCGAGTGCGGCGACGTCCCGCCTGGCCGTTTCCACGGAGGTTCCGAGTTCGGCGGCCAGTTCGGCTATCCGTACGCTCCCGTGCTCCCGCACGAGCCGGAGTACCCGCTTGTGCCGCTCGTCCACGCGCTCGCGCATGCGCTCGTTCCTCTCCGTCCCACCGCACGGTCCGACTCCCGGCCGCCGCGGCCTGTCCAGCCTGATTCCGCGCTCCATGACCGCATGATGTCCGCGGGGAGCCCGGCCCGGGGCCGTCGAACGCCATTGTGATCGTATTGATCGAGGCGGAGCGCCCCTTGACGGCGAACCGACCTGCGGACCCGTTGTCCTGACAACCCAGGCCCGTAACGCGACCACCGCTACGGGAGATTTCACGAAAGAATCGTTCTGTGAGTGACGAGGGGGCAGGAGAATCGTTCCTACGACCATGAGTGCACCTGATGCTCCAACGGTAACTGGCAGCGGTGGTTCCGCATCGCTGGTCCCCGGAGGCCAAGCGTGTAAGCGAATGGGGACGGTCCCGGGGCCCAGGCGCGTCCGCCCTGCACCTCGCGCCATGTTGCCGCATATACAGCAGATTGTGACCAAAAGTGAGGCGGAGGCGGCACCGTTGTACGCGGAGATGATGGGCCTGTGGTCCGCCTGCGGTAACACGCTTCCCGGTGTGCCGGACCCTGAGTGGCGCCGCCTGATCTCACTTCGACACCTCCAGGAAGAAACGGAGCGGACGCTGCGGATGCTTCGCTTGCAAAGCAATCGATCAGTGGGAAACTGAAATCGTCCAATAGGAGCTTGGCGCACTCGGCTCGGTTCCATGACGTCCGTTCGCTCACCGCCTCGCTGCTCGATCTCGCTTCCTGCCGCAGGGAAGGTCCCAGCCGTACCAGCGCCACTCCGCGTTCCTCGGGGATCGGCGATCGGACCATGCGACGCCCTGAGTTCGTCCGGGCCGGGACTCGCTTTGAGTCGTTCCCAGCGACTCGCGGACTAACGGCGTGGTGCCGGGCCGATGCGCAGGTCCGGCGGGAATCCGGGCCGGCCGAGCATTGCCAAGATGTAAAGGTTCGGGTGACGTGCCTCCATCAACGTCAGCCTCGTCGCTCCGCACCGAAGCTGCCCCACCCGGTCAGTGCTGCCCGACACCACGGCGAACCATGCGGTCCAGTCTGTTACCCACATGCGCAATCACGCTCTCGCCGCAGGATCAGGACAGGACCGCAGCCCGGCGTCAGCACGCCCTCACACGGTCTAGTCCCAATACCGGTGATTTAGGTGCTCTTCTGGCGTCTGCTGGTTGCTTTGGTGGGTGGGACGAGTGTGATGGCCCTGGTGGGTGGTTGGGGTGGGTTGCGGTGGTGGGTGTGTTTGAGGTGCCAGTTGCTCATCTTGCGTTTGATGACGCGGGGGTTGGAGCGTTGTCTTCGGGGTGGGAGAAGTCGTTCCAGCAGTTCATGGGTGGTGTGGGTCAGGGCTCGGCTGAGTCGTGAGGGGGGAAAGTGCCGCTTGGTCGGTGACGTGGCGGCGGGCGATGCGAAGGGTTCGGGTGAAGGACAGCCGATCGGGGTCGAGGCCGGCTTGGTGAGCTGTGTGGTGCATGACGTCGCGTAATGCGTGGTGCACGAGTAGGAAACCGTAGATTTCCTGCTCGACGCCATCGGGGTATTGCGATCGAAGGACCAGCTGGCGGCCACCTTGGTGGGTTTTGATCTCGTCCAGGGTGTTCTCGATCTCCCACCGCTGGTGGTAGAGGTTCGCAAGGTCGTTGGCGGGCGCCTGGTCCGGGTCGCAGATGGTCGTGATCAGCCGGTAGACCGTCTCGTCGCCGGCTCGGCCGAGGGTGTATTCGATGACGCGGATCCGGGCCGGATTACGGCGGTGACGGTCGCCGGTTGCCACGATCTCGGACAGGTAGGAGCCGTCCTCGAAGGCTTCGGGGAACGGGAGCACAATGTTCTTCCGGACGCGCCACAACAGGTCCGCCCCTGTGTCTGAAGCGGCCTTCCACAGCTCGAAGCCGGTGATGCCGCGGTCGGCCATAAGGAGGGTCCCCGGCTCGAGCCGAACCAGCAGGGCGGGGATGAGCTGTTGCTCGTGAAGCGAGAGCGGACCGGTCGCCGCGGCGAACACCGCGTGCGTCCCGCACTCCACCAGGGCGGCAACCCTCACCTGCGGATATGCACTGCGCTGCGGTCCCCGGCCGGAGCCGGGACGGCCGAAGAACGTGCTGTTCGCCTCGGTGTCCGGGACATCGAAGACAGTGCCGTCCACGGCCACCAACCGCCACCCGCGATACCAGGAGCCGGCCGTGTCCGGGGCGGCCACCGGCCGGCACACCCGCGCGAACAGGGCCTTCAACGGCTCCGGCCCCAACCGCC
>NZ_JBHXQO010000011.1:0-183313 GCF_042717135.1 Streptomyces sp. NPDC058620 | reverse complement strand
GTCCGGTGCGGGCCCCTTCAGGCGCAGCGCGTCTCGGGCTCAATCGGCTATCGCGACCTGGCTGGTCAGCGTCATGATCCGAAGAAGCGACCAGCTCGACCGGACGGCGTGACCGAGGACCATACGCCGAACCACTGCTCGGCGCCGAACTCCTCGAACCGCTCCACCTCGGTGAACCCCAACTTGGCCGCGAGGCGCATCGAGCGGTCGTTGGCTGTCTGGGTGCAGAGCACCACCGGCTCGCCGGGGAGTACGCCGGCGAACCAGTCGAGTGCCGCTGCGCACGCCTCGGCGGCGAACCCGCGTCCCCACGCTTCCGGCAGGAATGTGTAACCGAGCTCGGCCTCCCCGGCGCTCGGGCGCACGTGCCCCGGACGTTCTGCATCGCGCCGATCGAGCGCCACCATGCCGATCATCGCTCCGTCGAGATCGATCACGAAAAGGCCAAGACGCCGCCCGGGCACCTCAGGCACCGCGCGCTCGAGCTCATCACGCGGTCGGGGGCCACCGAGGTAGGTGCGCACCTCCGGCGAGGCGAACAGCTCGATGAACGCCGCACGGTCCCGGGCCTCGGACTCGCGGAGCACGAGCCGTTCGGTCCTTATCGGGGCAGGCGGCCAGGCGACGGGTCCGAGTCCAGTCATGGCGGGCAACCTATCGCACGCCCGTGAGAGTGATCCGAAAGAGAATGCTTAGCCGTCGTTACCGGCGGTCCCGTTCAGGCCCGGGCGCCGGTTCCTCTCGGAGCGGCGCACCACCTTGCCTGCGGCGAGCGTCATGGTCGCCACGGCACGGACCCAGCGGGGTCCGCCACGCTCCGCCCACACCACACACGCGCACCCGCCGACAGCGAGCGCCAAGACGCCGAGCAGTACCAGAACGATCATGTTTCCCGCCTCTGCTTTCATTCGGTCGGTCCTGCAGATCGTCTCAGGTCGGGAAGGGCGTCCCTGCCAGATTGACCCCAGTCCCAGCTGGCCACACCCCTTGCCCGCGGGCTTGGGCAGATACCGGTGAAGGTGGAGCGGTCTGGCGCGGGGCATCGCTACCCGCCCGAAAATCAGTGGAGCCGCACTCCCGTGTGCCGTTACCGTGCTCCCACCCACAGTCTCTTTGTCAAGGACGTGCCGTTGTACACCAAGTGAGACCCCCCGAGCGCTGATCCGTCGCGCGTCGCACGTGTGCGCCGTGCTCCCTTTCGCTGCGGTCTTCTCACTGGAACCGGTGTATTTCTGTGTCCAAGAACATTTCTGTGTCCAAGAACTGGGTGGTCGTACCCACCTGCCTGCCGATCGTTCTCCGCCGTTGCCACACGAGTGCCTCCGGGCGCTTCCGGGCGAACGGCACATTCCGTGTCAACGCGGACCACAAGCTCCTCGATGCCTGGTTCCTCGCGCTGTGCACCGGGTGCGGGGACACCACCAAGCTCACTGTTCTGGAGCGGATGAAGGTGCGTTCCGTGCAACCCGGGCTCCTGAATCTGCTGCACGACAACGAGCCCGGCCTGGCAGCCGAACTGCTCCAGGACCCGGTAGAACGGCGCCGCGACGTAGTCGGCCCGGGTCGAACCGAGCGGCCGGCCTGGCAGTCGCCGTATGGTCCACCGCCGCACCGGGCGCACCGCGGCCGGTGGGCGCCTGTGCCGGGGTTGGCCAGGTCTCGGTCCGCTTCGCGGCGCGGATACCTGTGCGGCCGGTGCGACTGATCGCCGAAGGTGATCTCGGGCGACTTCACCTTCGCGCTCAAGCGCTGAGTCCTTGCGGCCCGGGGCCTGCCCGGCAGTATCCGATCCGCCGGACAGGCATGGTGACCTGACGCCTCGGGAGCGGCCGATGGCGTGGTCCGCAGGCGCGTCGGCCGGAGCCTCACTTCCGGGCTCCGGCCGCGTGCTGGTGTGCTCGAACGGCCGTGGAGTCGACGGACACCAGGCAGCTCAGGTCCTCGTCGGCATCTGGCTGGGCCAGAACCGCCGCGACCCCGGCGGCTGCGTGCTTCCGGCCTGGGGCCCCAGCGCTGACGCCGACAGCTGCGGCGACACTGAGCAGGCAACGGGTTCGAGGGCTCAGGGGGACGGGATGCTGACCGGGATTGTGATCGACGCGCTGGATGTCACGTGCATGGACCGCTTCTGGCTGGACGCGACACGGGGCCTGACGGGCGGCCTGCAGTTGCGGTTCGTGCCGACCGCGAAGCCGAAGGCGGCGCTCAAGAACCGGCTCCACCTCGACCTGGCCGGGGGGCCGGACTGGGAGGCCGAGGTGGCGCGCCTGCTCACACTCGGTGCGACTCGGGTCGACATCGGCCAGGGGGACGTTCCGTGGGACGTGCTGGCCGATCCGGAGGGCAACGAGTTCTGCGTGCTGCGTCCCGGACACCCCGGCGTGCTCGCCGACTCCGGCCTCGTCGCGATCTGCCTCGACGTCGCGCAGGAGGACCGCTACGAGCAGTGTGCCCTCTGGCAGTCCCAGACCGACTGGCAGGTGGTCGAGTCCCACAACTGGGGCGTCCGGCTGCGCCGAAGGCCCACCAGCACGGTCTCGTTGGTGATGGGGCCACCTGCTGCGCCGAAGGCGGCGCGGAACAGGCTGCGGCTGGAAGTCACCCATCGCGACCGGGAACCCGGCGAGTTCCTCGACGCCGGCGGAAACGAGTTCCACGTCACGTGGTGACCCGCCTACCACGGCCTGTATTGCCGCCATCCGAGCGGTGATCCCGCAGCCGGTCGAACGGGCTGCGAAGCGCACGCGATCGGGCACTCGGGGCGACGGGCCCCCAGCGTTTCCGGGAGCCGGTGCCGCGCCTCGGTGGTCACGCCGTGTGGCCCGGCCCGAATCACTTCGGGCTCTGCGCCCAGCGGGCGGCGAGCAGGAGCGCGATGTCGTCCGGGCGGTCGGCCGCCTGTCTCGCCTCTCGGATCACGTGGTCCGCGGTGTCGGCCAGTGAAGCCGAACTGTCTTGGGCGATCGTGCTGCGGAGCCGCTCGATGCCCAGGTCGATGTCGGTGCCCGCCTGTTCGACCAGTCCGTCGGTGAACAGGGCCAAAGTCGCTCCCGGTTCGAGCTGTAGTTCGGTGACCGGGTATGAAGCCGTGGCGTCCACTCCGAGCACGACGCCGCCGGGGAGTTCCAGGGTCCCGGCCGTGCCGTCGGGGTGGCGGAGAATGGGCTGCGGGTGACCGGCCCGTACGGCCTGCGTGAAGCCGGTCTCGGGGTCGAGGACGATGTAGCAGCAGCTGGCGAACTGGCCGGGATCCAGGTCGATGAGCAGCCGGTTGGTGCCGCTCATCACCTCCTGCGGATGCTGGCCGCTCAGGGCGAAAGCGCGTACGGCACTGCGTAGTTGGCCCATGGTTGCGGCAGCCGCCACGCCGTGTCCCTGGACGTCTCCGATGACCAGGGCGAGGCCCCGGTCGGTCTCGATGACGTCGTACCAGTCGCCGCCGACGTCCATGCCCTGGGTGCCTGAGAGGTAGCGTCCGGCGGTGTCGACGTATTCGACCTGGGGTAGCCGGTTCGGCAGCAGGGCGTCCTGCAGACCACGGGCCAGGGCAGCCTCGGTGTCGTAGCGCTGGGCGCGTTGGAGGGCCTGGGCGATGAGTCCGGCGAGGGCGGTGAGGACCGTGCGTTCCTCGGGGCTGAAGCCCCTCGGCTGGTCGAAGCCGAGGATGCACGAGCCGACGGGCCGGCCGGAGGCGATGAGTGGCAGGAAGGCCCGGGCGCCGACGTCGGTCTCCATGGCGATGCCTGGATAGGCGGCGCCCAGGTGCTGCATGGACTCGAAGAAGATGGGGCGGCCGGACGTGAGTGTCTCCACGCCGGGAAGGCGGGCGTCGAGGGCGACGCCGTCGAAGGGGTCCAGGAAGCCTTTCGGGAAGCCGGTCTCCCAGGCCAGGTAGAGATGTCGCTCGTGCAGCAGGTAGATCGCCAGCTGTCTGCCGCCGAAGGCGGGCAACAGCTCCTCCGTGACCACGGCGGACACCTGTCGGGCGGTGACTGCCTCCGTCAGTGCGATGGCCAGAGCTACGGGCCGGTACAGAGCGGAGGACTGGTCGGCCGGGGACCCGAGCCCGACGCCCGGCGTGACGACCGACCCCGGGGCGTAGGCGGGCTGGTCCGTGGCGGTGAGCGTGGCCGTCACCCCGTCGTTGCCCGGGTACAGGGAAACGGACAGCCATTCCTTCGTGGTGCGCCGGGCGAGGAAGTGAACGGGTTCGACGGAGAGCAGAGCCGCGCGGTGGTGGTCCTCGTAGGCGGGGTGGCCGAACCACGGCAGCGCCTCCCACAGGACGCGCCCGACCAGGTCTGCCCGGGCGGTGCCGAGGAGCGATTCCGCCAGATGGTTGACGTAGGTGATCCGTCCGAGCCGGTCGAGCGAGAAGATTCCTCTGGGCAGGCGGTCGGCTGCCTCGGGGACGACGGGCCCTGCACCGAGATCCACGAGGTATCCGGTCAGGTGGCTTGCCGTGCCGTCGCCAGGCGGGCGGGCCCGGCGCCCCGAGAGCTCCAGGAGGTGTGACCTGCCGTCGGGGCCTTGGAGCCGCATTCTGCGGGTGACAGGCGTGCCGGTCCCCACCGCCTGTCGGGCCAGTGTCCAGAGTCCGTACACGTCCTCCGGCATCAGCCGCGCCGCCAGCGCGTCGATGGTGCCGGGGAAGTCGGCGGGCCGCGTGCCGAGGATCGCGCACAGATCTTCATCCGCCGTGACGGCGCCGCTGTCGAGGTCCCAGTCGAAGTGACCGATCCTCACCGGTGGCGCGGTGGCCACGGGCAGCTGGACGGGAACCGGATCGCCTTCCCACTGGACCGGCGTTCCGCCGGATGCCAGCTCCTCGAGGTCGTCGCCGAGCCGCTGGGCGGCGTGCTGCAACCTGCTGCGGTCGGCCGGCGTGACCGATTCTCCGGGGGTGGCGGGGCGGAGCACGACCAGGACCCCGATCTTCTCGTGACCGCTGGCGATGGGCACGTACAGCGACCCGAAGGGGAACGGCAGGCCCGCCATCAGCTGTGGAAACCGGCGCATGGCCTCCTCGGCGTCGCCGAGGTACACGGGCTGACCACTGGAGAAGGCCGCGGCTACCGGGAACGGCCGGTTTACGTGCATGCGCCACCAGGGGCGGAACAGTGGGATGGGCAGCCCTGCGAGCACCGTGAGGCGCAGCAGTCCCGGTGTTTCGGAGCGCAGATAGACGCCACCCGCGTATCCGCCTACGGACTCGACCGCGCTCACCACGGCCTGTGCGAGCACCAGGGACAGCTCGTCCGGCATACGGCCGTCGTTCGGCCGCGCAGGCACAGCCCCGCTCTCGCCGAGTGGAGCGCGTCTCGTCGCGCCGAACCAGGTCACACCTCAGCATGCTCCCGACCGGCGCGTTCACGCACCCGGTGGGCCGCCCTGGGGCGGGGCGGCCGGTCAGTGTCTGCCGCCTTCGGACGTCTTCACAGGTGTCGGATCCGGCAGGAGGAGTCAGCCGAGGGCGATCGCTGCTCCGCAGTGGCCACGAGTGATGTCGTAGGCATGAGGCGGCGGGCCACTGCCTCTCCACGTGCTCCCTTCCCGTCCGCATCCCAGGCCGGCCGCGGTAGGTCTGATCCGAGCGTGCACATCGTGGGTCCCTGAGTGCGGGAGGACATCGGACCGGGGGATCTCGGACTAGCCTCAGCCGTCTCGTAGTGGAGGCAGAGAGACCCGGCCGATCCAGTCGGTCGGCGAACGGCCCAGGTGGTGGCAGATATGGGGGGCCATATGAGCATCAGGTTCAACACGGCCCAAGTACCACCGTCCGACAGGGCCGAGGCCATTCGCGACGTCATTTGGGGCCGAGTCGTCCGTGTGGACATCCAGCACCATCCGCAGCAGGAACGCATCTCGGCAGTCGGCACGATCAGCGACGTCGGGTCCTTGAACATCTGCTCGGTGAGGTCCAACGCGACCATCATCCGGCGTACCCCGTCGTTGGTGCGCGACGATCTCGAACCCAGCTTGTTCCTCGGCCTTCAGGTCTCCGGGTCGAGCATGGTGGTGCAGGGCGACAGGGAAGCGGTACTGCGCCCGGGTGACCTCGCCGTCTACGACACCACGGAGCCGTACACCCTGGTCAACGAGAGCGGCATCCACCAGCACTTCTTCCGCGTCCCCCGCCGGGAACTGGCCCTTCCCACGGCAGCGCTCAGCAGGGTCACAGCGGTGCGCCTGGGCCGGGAGCACCCAGTGACCGATCTGGCGTCCACCTACTTCGCGCGGCTTGCCGGTACCCGGCCGGCAATGAGTCCTCAGCAGGCCGGCGCCGTGGAACAACCCAGTATCGCGCTGCTGCGAGCGGTGCTCGCGATCTGTCTCGGCGACTCGCGTCTTGCTCAGGAACCGCTTGAGTCCACCTTGCAGTGCCGGATCATGGAGTACATACGCGCCCATCTCGCCGAGCACGATCTGAGCGCTGCCCGTATCGCACGGGCGCACCACATATCAGTGCGTTACCTCTACAAGATCCTGGCAGGGTCGGGGATCACTCTCGGTGACTGGCTCCGGGTCCACCGCCTCGAAGAGTGCCGCAAGGAGCTTGCCCGTTCCCGGAACAGGTCGGTGACCATCGCGGCCATCGCGCAACGCTGGGGCTTCTCCAACGCCAGCCACTTCAGCCGGGTCTTCAAGGAGCAGTACGGGGTGTCGCCGCGCGAGTGGCGGCAGTTGGAGGAACGGCGCGCCGGCGCCGGGCTCGGTCGCTGAGACATCTCAACAGCCCGTGGCGCGGTGGCCCGGGAAGCGGCATCGCTGCCGCATGGTCAGCGGTGCATCCTGCGCCATTCGCTCGGGGTCAGACCGTAGGCGGTCCGGAACCTGCGGGTGAAATGGCCCGGGCTCGCGAACCCCCACCGCCGGGCGACGGCCGCGATGGTCGGCGTGCCCTGTCGGGGAGAGGCGAGCATGTTCCGGGCCCCCTCCAGCCGCTCGGAAATGATCCATTGTTCCAGGCTGAGTCCCGCGCGCTGGAAGACCTCGTAGAGGTGGCGGACCGATATGGCGTGTTCTCCTGCGATCCGCTCCGCGCCGAGGTCGCGGTCGGTGAGATGGCGGTGTGCGTATGCGAGCATGCGGGTCAGGAGCGTCTCGTCCATGACCTCCCGGGCGAGCGCGCCGGTCTCCTGCGAGGCCGACACGACCAGCGCCCGTACGAGCTCGATCGTGCTGTTCGCCAGGGCCGGGGCGCTGGGGTCGGCGGCGAGCCGGTCCGGACTACGCCACAGGGCTCGCACATGCTGCAGGACCACATCGTGCAACGGGCTCGCCCTCAGGCGGAAGGTGGAGCGCCGCATAACCTCCACCGGCAGCGCCAACCGGTCGAAGTCGATCAGCAGTGCCTGGGCGGATCCTTCACCGGTCCAGCCGAAGTCGCGGGGGGTCATCTCGTTGAACAGGTAGACATCGTCCGGGCCGACGATCCTCTGCTCACCGTACATCTCGGCGCGGCCGAGTCCTCGGTTCTGCAGTGCCACGGCGACGAGGGGCCGGCTCTCCTGCCGTACATGCCGGGCTGTGCGGGTCAGCGTGAAGCCGGTGTTGTGGGAGGTGAACAGGTCGAGCGCACCGATCCGCCACAAGTGCATCCGTGCCTGAATTCCGGTCTCCGGCTCCTCGTGCACGATGCGGTTCGGGACGGAGGCGTCGGTCAGGGCGTGATGGAACGCCTCCGCGCGATCGGCGCGAGGCACAGTACTCGTGTCCAACAGCAGCATGCCGCCCCCACTCCCTTGAGGAGCGCATTATCGGCTACTGGAGCCAGTGACCTCGGAATCCGCACAGTGGCCCGGGACGTCCAGCCAGTCGTGTGCACACTCGGGACAGACCGGTGCGTGAGCAGTCACCTCTTGAGTCCAGCCGGCCCCTAGCTTGAGTTTCTGAGCAACTCATAGGGAGCTGTTGACATGACGTACCGTCAAGGACCGGCGCGGCGCCGCGCGATGACCGCGGGTGTGGGGCCGGCGGCTACAGCAACAGCCGGGATCGCGGGTGTGCCCACGATGTCGGCCGAAGCCGTGCAGAGCGTCGCTCGGACACCGGACGCCGGGAACAGACCGAACAGCGGTCCTGGTCCACGGAGCCTTCGCGGACGCCTCCAGCTGGTCCCCTGACGACCGGGGCATCAGCCCCGAACTCCAGCGCTTCCAGGCACGGAGAGCCGGCTCCCACCCGTGGAGGTCCGCAGCTCACAGCTGCCGCTGCTCGGTCGCCGGTCACCCACATCATCATCGCCGCCGCCAGGCGCGTACGAGCCTGAACCGTCCAGGCGACCCCCTTCACCACCACAGAATGGACGTGCCCCATGTCCTCATCTCCCGACCTCGAACGCATCGAGCAGATCAATGCCACCGGCTGCACCCCGGTGGTCTTCGTGCATGGCCTGTGGCTGCTGCCCAGCAGCTGGGACCGGTGGGCCGTCGTCTTCGACGAGTCCGGCTTCGCCCCGCTGGCTCCAGGCTGGCCCGACGACCCCGAGACCGTCGCCGAGGCCAACGCTCACCCCGAGGTCTTGGCAGGCAAGAGCGTCGGTCGAGTGGCCGACCACTTCGCCGGGCTGATCGGCGGGCTGGACCGCAAACCCGTCGTGATCGGCCACTCCTTCGGTGGTCTCATCGCCCAGATAATCGCGGGCAGAGGTCTTGCGACAGCGTCCGTGGCGATCGATCCGGCGCCATTCCGCGGGGTGCTTCCCCTGCCGCTCTCCTCCCTGCGCGCCGCGCGGCCCGTACTCGGCAATCCGGCCAACTTCCACCGCGCCGTCCCCCTCACCTACGAACAGTTTCGGTATGCGTTCGCCAACGCGGTCGACGAAAGGGAGGCCAAGGAGCTGTACGAGACCTTCGCGGTCCCGGCCCCCGGGGAGCCCTTGTTCCAGGCGGCCGCTGCGAACATCAACCCGTGGACGGAGGTGAAGGTCGACACGCTCCGAGCCGATCGAGGGCCCCTTCTGATCATCTCAGGAGAGAAGGACAACACCGTTCCCTGGGCCATCACCCATGCCTCGTACAAGAAGCAGGCACGCAACGAGGTCGCCGTCACCGAGATCACGGAGCTGCCCGGGCGCGGCCATTCACTGACGATCGACGGCGGCTGGCGCGAGGTCGCCGACACCGCCCTGGCGTTCGTGCGACGGTTCACCACCTGATCGCGGACGCCACGGGACACGCTCGCGTGTGTGCGGACACGAGGACACGGCCGCACACAGGAGGACGACTGGGCGCGCTGCCGCTCTCTGTCAGGTCGACCAGACCACCGTGCCGTTGCTCACGATGACCACCTTGGCGTCGGCCCGGAGGACCAGCTGGGCGCCTCCGTGGTCGTGGGTCCGGGAAGCCCAGATCGCGCGGTCGGCGCCGTTGTGGATGACGAGGTTGCCATCGGGCTGGAAGATCGCCCGGTGGTTGGCTCCGAAGGTCATGGACGCCCAGATGGGCTTGCCCTGCTCGTTCATGACGACAAGGTTGCCGTCGGTCTGCATGACCATGCGGATGCGGTTGGTGGTCCAGGCCTGGTTGACCTCCAGGGTGCTGGGTGAGAAGACGGTCACGGTGCTCCAGGACGGCTGCGGGGCCGGCTTGGGCTTGGGCTTGGACGCGGGTGCGGGCTTCCTTGTGGCAGGGCTGCTCGTTCTTGGCTCCGGCGCGGGCGCGACGGGCTTCGGGACGGTGACCTTCGGGACGGTGGCCTTCGGGGCCTCGCTCTTCTTCGGCTTCTCCTTGCTCGGAGAGGCGCTGGGCTTCCCGGCCACGTAGTGGTCCATGGCGGCGGGGGCGGAGTCCGGGTTGAGGACGGTGTCGGCTCCTTCCGCGGCCGGCCTCCTGGCGGTGTCGTCATGCCCCTTGTCGTTCGCGCTTCCGACCAGCAGCAGGGGTATGGCGATCAAGGCGGCGCCGACGACCGCCGCCCCCGCCAGGATCGGCTTGCGTGGGCGTCCGGCGTCGGCGCCGGTGCCGGTCTTGGCTCTGGGCGCCGTCCCGACGGCGGCCGCCGCCACGCCGGTGCCCTCCTCGGGTGCGTCGGCGGTCGCGGTCGCGGGCGGGGACGGGGTGGTGGCGGTCTCCCCGTCCGGGGTGGCGCCCGGCTTCGCCTCGGGGGCGGCGGTGGCCGGTTCCGGTGTCTCTTCGGCCGGTGCGGAAGGCGCGGGCGAGGGCCCGGCCTCCTCTACGTCGGGGGCGGCGGCTGCCGCCGCGTTCGCGCCGGGGGTGGTGTGCTCGGGGGGCATGCGGTTACTCCTCCTCGGTGGCGGAGCTGTCGGTGGGCAGGTCGAACGTGCTGAACGCCGTTGGAGCCCGGGGGCGTTGGCGAGTCCCGCGTCGAGGTGAGCCGGGTCCGGCCCGGTCTCCTCGTCCGATTCCGCGCGACTCGGCACAGCGGCGCCGGCAGCCGATCCGACGCCTTCCGAGCTGCGGGGTGTTCCCGCACAGCCCCGGCCGTACGCCCGGCCGGAAGGCGCCGCACGTCGGAGGGGCCGCTGGCGTACCCAACGTAGCCCGTCGTGGGACGACGACCGCTCCCTCACCCCGAACGTCCCGGTCGCTTTGTCCTTCCGCGCCTCACTACTCCCGGAAAGTTCTCGGCTCGGCAGTCGAACGGGGCTGGAGCACCAGGCGGATCTTCCCCCAACTCCCAAGCATGAGGCTCATGTGACATCCTGTTGGCTGCCCGAAGTGATCACTGTCGGCGTGTGCTAAAGCCGGTCGGGCACCCAAAGTTGCGTACGGTCCCAAGAGTTCAGGTGGAGATGCGGCCCGGAGAACGCCAGGAGAGCGGGCATGGCGACCCGTTCGTCATTCCCGATGCCCCCGGTCCGACCGCCGACGCCGAGTCACCCGCATCCGGCTCCACCGAGGCCGCCGACACTCCCGGCATACCCGAGGCCGTAAGGGCCGCTGCCCGCAGGGCGCCTGGGCACTGGGTCGGGTTGGTGGACCCGGAATGGACCGAGGAGCGGACGCCGCCCGAGTGGGCGGTTCTGGGGGAGTGGCAGTCGGACGAGAGCGGGAGCGTGGGGGAGTATCGCGCCAACCCGGCGTACCGGCCCTCGGCGCGCGTTCTCGGCTGGCCGGAGCCCACCGACGCGGTGGATGCTGCGGCGCAGCGAGCCGCCACCGGCTACGGCCCGGTGGACGCGGCTCTCGCGGCTCTCGCGGAAGCGGACATCACGGTGGTGCGCGGGCCGGACGGCGGGCCGCTCACGGCCGCCGGGCGGGACGGGGCGCCGGTGGTCCTGTTGTTCACCTCACCCGCACACGAGTTCATGTCCGCGGCACTTCACCATGACACGCTGTCAGCACGGGACCTGGCCCGCTCACTGAGAGGTCCGGGCACCATGCTGATGGTCAACGCCGCGGCCGCGGCCCCTCTGCTCGTCCCGGTGGACAGCCTTCTCGGCCCGGTGCGCGCTGCGGGTGACGAGGGGGCGTCCACAGCGGACGCCGCGGCGGAGGCGAGCCCGGGAGCCACGGCTGACCATGCCGGCGCCGCGGCAGTGGCCCCTTCCGCGGACCGGACCGACAGCTCATCCGAACCCTGGCCCCACACCACCGGGAGAACCCCGTGACGCGTTCGTCCCAGCAACCTCCCGCCTCCCCGAGGGCTCGCGCCGAGTCCGCTTCCGGGGGCGAGGAGCCCGCCGTGACCTCCACGCCCGAGACCGCCGCCGCGACCGCCGTCCTTGGCGAACCCAAGTCAGAGCCTGCGGAGGCGAAGACCGGGGCAGAGGCGGGAAAGGCCGCTACGGGGGCCCCGGGGGCCCCGGGGGCCGAGAAGGAATCCGGAGAGGCCGAGGAGGAATCCGGAGAGGCCGAGGAGGGAACCGGAGGGGGCGGGACAACCGAGCCCGAGACTGCGTCCGAGCCCGGGACCGAGCCTGTGTCCTCCTCCGGCGTCCGGTCCGAGCCCGAGGCCGACCCCGGTGCCACTGCCGCCGCCCAGAGCCGGCTGCCCGCGTTCGTGCGGACCATGACCGCCACCGCGATCGGCAGGCCGCAGCAGCAGGCCGGGCCGGTGGGCCGGCCGGGCAGGACGGTGTTGGCCGGGGCGGCGATCGCGGGCGCGCTACTCGTCTCGGTACCGTTCCTGGTACTCGCCGGGAACGACGACGAGGGCCCCGAGCCGCCGTCGGTGACGGCGGCAGGGACGGTGCTCGACGGGAGTGCGCAGGAGGCGCCCGGCGAGTTCGCGGTGACCCCGCCCGAGACCGGTGCCCCGGACGATGGCAAGAAGAAGGACACCGACGAGCCGGTGGCGGAGAAGCCGGCGCGGCAGGCTCCCCCGTCCGTGCCCGCCCCCGCGCCGGACACGGCCAAGGACGCGCCGAAGAAGGCCGCCGTCCCCAAGGACCAGCCCGAAAAGCAGAGCGTGGAGAAGGAGTCCGGCGGCGCCGCGAAGCCCCCGGCGGTGAAAGCCGCTCCGGCCGTCACGCTCAGTGCCCCCGTCTCCCTGCGCAGTCATTTCTCCGGCCGCTGCATCGACGTACCGGCCCACGACTTCAGCGACGGCAAGGCGCTGTTCGTGTGGGACTGCAACAACGGCGAGGCGCAGAAGTGGCAGTTCGCCTCGGACGGCACCATCCGCATCAAGGGCAAGTGCCTGGACGTGGCCAACGCGAACTTCAGAGACGGCACCCCCATCCAGATCGCCTGGTGCAACGGCAACGCCGCCCAGAAGTTCGTCCTGAACCCCAGCCACGATCTGGTCAACACCGTCGTCGGCATGTGCGTCGACATCAAGGACGGCAACCGGGGCAGCGGGGCCTGGCTGCAACTGTGGACCTGCACGGGCGCCGACAACCAGAAGTGGAGCGTCTGACCACAGCGCACCACAGCACCACAGCACCCCATGACCACCGCACCACCGAACCACAGCGCCTCGGCTCCGAGAGCACCGCTACCGAAGCCCGCACGCCCCCTCGGGGACGAGGCATGATGACATCGTCGGCTCGCCGACAGGCGCCCCCGGCCCATGGGGGCGCTCACTGAAGACGCCCCCGCAGCAAGGAGGTTGGTGCGTGTCGCGCCAGGTACTGTCGGTCGGCTCCGGGGACCGCTATCGGACGATCGGTGAGGCACTCGCCGTTGCCCGCACCGGGGCGCTCATCAGCGTCCGGCCCGGGACGTACGCGGAGAACCTGGTGATCCAGACCAGGGTCACCCTGACCGCCGCCGAGGGGCGGGGCACGGTGGAGATCCGGCCGCGTTCGGGCAGCGTGATCTCGCTGCGCGCCGACGCCGTGATGTTCTCCGAACTGACCCTGCGCGGCGGTGACGCCGAGCTGCCGGCCGTGGACGTGCGGCGCGGCCAGGCCGCGTTCGACGGCTGCGAGATCGTCGGCGCCGCCTGGACCGCGATGCTTGCCGGGGGTACGGGCTCCCTCGCGCTGCGGGACTGCCGGGTGAGCAACCCGCAGGGTGCGGGCGTCGTGGTGACCTCGACGACGCCCACCACCGTGGAGTCCTGCACGCTCGAACACCTGGGCACCAGCGGCCTGGTCCTCGCCGAGCAGGGTGAGGCCCGCGTCCGTGACTGCACGGTGCGCGACGCCCGCGGCAACGGCCTGCTCGCCAACGGCGAAGCTCGTGGCAGCGTGGAGGACTGCGACCTGTCCTCCACGGACAAGCCCTCCATCGCCCTGGAACAGAACTGCGCCGTCTCGGTGGTCCGCACCGTGGTGCACGACACCAGCACCGGCGTGCACCTGAGCAGCGTGGGCCGTACGACGCTGGAGGACGTCCGCGTCACCGGTGCCTCCGGCAACGGGATAGCGCTGGCCGGGGGCACCGACCCGGTGCTGCGCCGCTGCCGCGTCTCGCGCGTCCGGGGCCATGGTGTGCTGGTCACCGACCGGGCGCGCGGCACATTCGAGGACTGCTGGGTGGACGGCGCGCAGGGCGCGGCGCTGCGGGTCGCCGGGGCCGCATCCCCCGCGCTGACCGGCCTGACGGTCCGCGACTGCGACGGTGCCGGGCTGCTCCTCGAGGAGGACTCGGCCCCGGAGCTGGACCGCCTGGAGGTGATCGGCGGCTCGCCCGCGATAGCCGTGCTCGGCGGCGCCAACCCGCTGCTGCGCAGGGCCCGGCTGGTGGAGCCCACCGGCGACGGCATCGCGGCCACCAGGGACGCCCGGGGCCGGGTCGAGGACTGCGAGATCATCCGGCCGAAGGGCGCCGGTGTGCGCGTGGCGTCCGGCAGCACTCTCTACCTGGCCGGCGGCGGGGTCTCCGACGCAGTCACCAGCGGCCTGGTCGTGGAGGACGGCGGGAACGTGACCGTGCGCGACTTCCGCGTCGAGGTGACCGGCGAGGAGGGTGTGGTGGTTGCCGGGGGTGGGGAGCTGACCGCGAACCGCACCGCGGTGCACGCCCCCAAGGGCCATGGCTTCCTGCTCCAGGAGGGCGCTCTCGTCTCGCTCAGCGGCTGCGAGGCCACCGGCGGCGCCCAGGACGGCTTCCGGGTGGAGTCCACCGCGCCGGTCTCGCTCGTCAACTGCCTCGCCCGGGAGAACGAGGGCGGTGGCCTGGTGCAGACCGCGCCCGGCGAACGGCTCGCGGTCGAGGGCCTGAACAGCATGGGCAACGGCAAGCGGGACGCCTGGGGCACCGGCAGCGCCGAGAACACCGACCCGGCCGGCTCCGGAGCAGCGGACGCGCCCCCGGCGGACCGCGCGGACGGCCCGCTCGGCGCCCTCAACGCGCTGATCGGCCTGGAGAACGTCAAGCAACAGGTGCGTACCCTGGTCAACCTGACCCAGCTCGCCCAGCGCCGCCGGCAACTCGGCATGCCCGCCCCGCCGATGAGCAGACACCTGGTCTTCGCCGGCCCGCCCGGCACCGGCAAGACCACCGTCGCCCGCCTCTACGGGTCCATCCTGGCCGAGCTCGGTTCGCTGCGCAGCGGGCACCTGGTGGAGGTCTCACGCGCCGACCTGGTCGCGCAGGTCGTCGGTGGTACGGCCATCAAGACCAGCGATACCTTCCAGCGGGCCCTCGGTGGCGTGCTGTTCATCGACGAGGCGTACACGCTCACCGCGGACAGCGGCAACGGCGGCGCCGATTTCGGCCGCGAGGCCGTGGACACGCTGCTGAAGCTGATGGAGGACCACCGAGACGACGTGGTGGTGGTCGCGGCCGGCTACTCCCGTGAGATGGACGCCTTCCTCGGATCCAACCCGGGTCTGGCATCCCGCTTCTCGCGGACCGTTGAGTTCGAGAACTACTCGGTGCCCGACCTGGTCGCGATCATGGAGAGCATGTGCGCCCAGCACCAGTACGAGCTGGGCGAGGGCACCGCGGCTGCACTGGCCGCGCACTTCGCGGCTATGCCGCGTGACGCCGGTTTCGGCAACGGGCGTGCCGCGCGTGGGGTGTTCGAGGAGATGGTGGACAGGCAGGCGGTCCGGCTCTCCGCGCAGCCGCAGGTCAGTGAGCGTGATCTGCGGCAGTTGCTGCCGGACGACGTCTCCGCCACCGCCGCCGCGACGGCCGCCGACCCCGCCGTACCGGACGACGACCCGCTGACCCGCCTCGGCGACATGATCGGCCTGGCCGAGGTGAAGCGCGAAGTCGCGGATCTGGTCAACCTCATCACCGCGGCCCGCCACCGTGCCGCCGCCGGGCTGCCGGTCCCCTCACTCAGCAATCACCTGGTCTTCACCGGCCCGCCCGGCACCGGCAAGACCACCGTCGCCCGCCTCTACGGGGAGGTCCTGACCCAGCTCGGCGTCCTTGAGCGAGGCCAGCTGATCGAGGCGGCCCGCGCCGATCTGGTCGGCCGGTACATCGGTCACACCGCCCAGCTCACCCGCGAGGTCTTCGAACGGGCCCGAGGCGGCGTGCTGTTCATCGACGAGGCATACACCCTCACCCCGCGGGGCGGCGGCGCCGACTTCGGGCAGGAGGCGGTGGACACGCTGCTGAAGCTGATGGAGGACCACCGTGACGAGGTGGTCGTCATCGTCGCCGGCTACACCGAGGAGATGGAGCGCTTCCTCGACTCCAACCCGGGCCTCTCCTCACGGTTCCCGCGCCGGATCACCTTCGCCGACTATTCCTCCGAGGAGCTGGTCACCATCGTGCGCACCCAGGCGGCGAGCATGGGCTACGAGTGCGGACCCGGCACCGGCCCGCTGCTCAAGGAGTACTTCGACGCGGTGCCCCGGGACCGTTCTTTCGGCAATGCCCGCCTGGCCCGCCAGGTGGTCGAGTCGATGGTCACCCGCCAGGCGGGACGGCTCAGTTCGCTGGCCGCGCCCACCCTGGACGATCTGCGTGTCCTCCTGCCCGCGGACGTCACGGCCGTGGCACCGAAGGTGGCTCCCCGGTGAGGCCGCCCGCCCGCGGGTTCGCCCGCCTGCTGTCCGGCACCGGCCTCGCCGCCGCCCTGCTGCTGCCCACGGCCGTTCCGGCCCAGGCGGCGCCCAGCGCACCGGCGGCCGACGGGGAGAAGGGCCAGGAACTGCCCGGTATGCCCTCCGCGCTCGATCCGGAGGCCGATGAGCTGGCGTGCACCCCAGCCTCCCGCCAGGAGGCGAAGAAGCAGGACTGGTCGCGCCAGCGTCTCGATCTGGACAGACTGCACCGTCACAGCACCGGGGCGGGCGTGACCGTCGCCCTCATCGGCACCGGTGTCGCCCCCGGCGCGGCCGGGCTGAGCGGCCGGGTCACCGCCCGGGGTACGGCCGCTGACGACTGCGTCGGGCACGGTACGTTCCTGGCCGGGCTGATCGCCGGGACCGGCGGCGACAGCCCCCGTCTCGCCGGGGTCGCCCCGGGCGCGAAGATCCTGGCCCTGCGCGGCACCGACCGGCGCGGGCGGGCGAGCTCCGCCCTGGTCGTGGACGCGCTGCGTGAGGCGACCGAGGCCCGGGCCGAAGTGATCGCGGTCGCGGTGGCCCTGCCGCGCCAGGACGCGGCGCTGAGCGGTGCGGTCGCCGAGGCCCGCCGCGCGGGCGCGGTGGTCGTCGCCGCGGCCGCCCCGGACCCGCCGTCCCGGGGCGGTACCGACGAGATCCCGTCCCGTACCTACTGGCCGGCCGGTGAACCCGGCGTCCTCTCGGTCGCCGGCATGCTTCCCAGCGGCGCCCGCCCGGACGGCTCCCCGCCCACCGACGGCATCGACCTGGCCGCCCCGGGCGCCGGAGTGGTCTCCGGCGGCCCGCGCGGCGAAGGCCACTACCTCGGCGGTGGCGTCCCGGTGGCCACCGCCTACGCCGCAGGGGCCGCCGCGGCCGTCCGCGCCGCCCATCCGGACGACTCGCCCGACGAAGTGGTCCGCCGTCTGACCGCCGCCGCCTACCCCGCCGACATCCCCCAGCTGGACGCCTACGCCGCCGTCACCACGGTTCTCGGTGATCCGGGCGGGTCCGCAGGCGCGGAGCGCGCCGCGGATGCCGTGACCGTTCGCGACTCCTCCGCAGCCGACCGGGCCACCGGCCGCGCCACCCTCTTCGTCCTCCTCGGCTCAGCCGCCGTCCTCGCTGTCCTGTGGGCCGGTTTCGCCCTTTCCCGGGCCCGCGCCCGGGGATGGCGTCCGGCGGAAGCGGGCGTGACGGGAAAGGGCTGAGCCCCTCGTCCTCGCGTCCTCTCAGTCCTGCTGTCCCTGGCTCTCCTCGACCAGCGCCGTCTGCATCAACCGGGGCCGGCGGCGGGCGATGTGGAGGGCTCGGCCCGGCGGGAGGTTGAGGGGCTTCGCGTTGCCGAAGAGACGGCCCTCCGTGGGAGGGCAGGAGAGCAGGACGGCGGGGTTGTTGGCCTCGTCGAGCCGGCGGATGAGAGCGTCACTGAGGCCGCGGCCGGCGCCCATCGCGCTGCGGGCGACGACCAGGTGCAGGCCCATCTCGAAGCCGAGGGTGACATGCTCGAAGAGCGGCTCGAAGGGACTCTGGAAGGAACTGCCGGAGACCATGTCGTAGTCGTCTACCAGGATGAACAGACGTGGGCCGGTCCACCAGTCGCACCTGCGCATGCGGGCGGGGGCGATGTCCGCGCCGGGCACGCGGGTCTTCAGCGCGCGGGCCGCGCCCTCGATCGTTTCCTTGAGGTTGTCCAGCGAGATCACATGCCCGATGCGGTACTCCTCGGGGATGGCGTCCACCAGGGTGCGGCGGTAGTCCACCGCGATGATCTTCGCCTCTGCCGGGGTGTAGCGGGTGGTGATGCCCTTGGTGATGCCGCGCAGCAGGTTGGTCTTGCCGCTCTCGGTGTCGCCGACCACGATCAGGTGCGGGGTGCGGCTGAAGTCGTGCCAGACCGGCTCCAGGGCATCCTGGTCGATGCCGAGCGGGATACGCATGCCGCCGCCCTCGGTGGGCTCGGGCGCGGGGAGTCCGGCGAGCGGGAGCCGGTGCGGCAGCATCCGGACCTGCGGAGCGGGTGCGCCCGACCAGTGCCGGGACACCTCGGCGACCAGGTGGGCGACACCGTCGCCGAGGTCGTCGAGAGATCCGCTGCCGTCCAGCCGGGGCAGGCCGGCGAGGAAGTGCATCTTGCTGTCGGCGGTGATGCCGCGGCCGCCGCTGCGCGGCACCGAGCGGGCCTTACGGGTGTCGATCTCGGAGTCCATCGGGTCGCCCATCCGCAGTTCCAGGCGGGTGGCGGCCTGGTCACGGACCTGGGCGGACAGCTCCACCCAGCGGGTGGTGGTGATGATCAGGTGAATGCCGTAGTTGAGGCCGCGGGCGGCGAGTTCGTTGAACTTGGGGATCAGGTCGTCGTAGTCCTGGCGGACCGTGGACCAGCCGTCGACCACCATGAAGACGTCGCCGAAGGGCTCGTCGGGGAACTCCCCGGCGGCCCGGCGGCGGCGGTAGGACTGCATGGAGTCGAGGGTGTGGTCCACGAAGAACTGCTCACGGTGGGCGAGCAGCGTCATCACCTCGGCGACCGCCCGGTGCACCCGCTCCGGGTTGAGCCGCGCCGCCACTCCGCCGACGTGCGGAAGGGCGGCGAGCTGCGAGAGACCGCCGCCGCCGAAGTCGAGGCAGTAGAACTGGATCTCGGCGGGGGTGTGGGTGAGGGCGAGGGCCGCGATCAGGGTGCGGGCGAGGGTGGACTTGCCGCTCTGCGAGCCGCCCGCGACGGCTACGTGACCGCCGGCTCCGGAGAGGTCCACGACCAGTGGATCGCGGCGCTGCTCGAAGGGCTTGTCCACGAGGCCGACCGGGACCCGCAGCCTGCCGGTGCCGGACCAGCCCGCGGCGGTGAGGCCGCGCTCGGGGTCGGGAGCGATGCCGGGCAGCAGGACGTCCAGCGGGGACGGTTCGTCCAGCGGCGGCAGCCACACCTGGTGGGCGGCGGGGCCGGAGTCGCGCAGCCGGTCGAGGGCCACGTCGAGCAGGGCCTCCTCGTCACCCGTCTCCTCGGTGTCCGGCTCCGGTTCGGGAGCGGCCGCCAAGGTGCGCGGCACCACCCAGCCGCTGGTCCACGGCACCACCTGACTGGCCACCCGGGCCTGCACCACCGCGCCGGTGCGGCGCCGGTAGGCGCCGGAGGAGTACGCGGCGCGGAACCGGGTCAGGGACTCCACACCGGACTTCAGGTAGCCGCTGCCGGGCTGGGACGGCAGCTCGTAGGCGTCCGGCACGCCGAGCACGCCCCGGCTCTCCATGGCGGAGAACGTGCGCAGGCCGATCCGGTACGACAGGTGGCTCTCGAGCTGGTGCATACGGCCCTCGTCCAGGCGCTGCGAGGCGAGCAGCAGGTGGACTCCGAGGGAGCGGCCGAGGCGGCCGATCATCACGAACAGGTCCATGAACTCCCGGTGCGCGGAGAGCAGTTCGCTGAACTCGTCGACGACCACGAACAGGCTCGGCAGCGGCGCGAGGTCCGCCCCGGCGGCGCGGGCACGCTCGTACTCCAGGGCGGAGGTGTAGTTCCCGGCGGAGCGCAACAGCTCCTGGCGCCGTATGAGTTCACCGTGCAGGGCGTCCTGCATGCGTTCCACCAGCGCGACCTCGTCGGCGAGGTTGGTGATGACGGCCGAGGTGTGGGGAAGTTCCTCCAGGCCGAGGAAGGTGGCGCCGCCCTTGAAGTCGACCAGGATGAAGTTGAGGGTCTCGGAGGAGTTGGTCAGGGCGAGGCCGAGGACGAGTGTGCGCAGGAGCTCGCTCTTGCCGGAGCCGGTGGCGCCGATGAGCATGCCGTGCGGGCCCATGCCGCCCTGTGCGGACTCCTTGATGTCGAGTTCCACCGGGCGCCCGTCCACGCCGACCGCGATCGGCACCCGCAGCCGGGTGGAACCGGTGTGCCGGTCGAAGAGTGCTTGCGGGTCGTGCCGGTGCAGGTCGGGAATGCCGAGGAGCGTGGTCAGCTCGACGTCGGTCTCCAGCGGCTGCGCGATGTCGGTGCCCAGGCTCATCCGGCGGGGGGCGAGCAGCCTGGCCAGCGACTCCGCGCCGAGCGGGCCCAGCCGGTCCGGCCGGCCGAGCGGCACGGACCGCTCCTTGCGGCTGCGGTCGGTGCGCACCAGGCTCACCCGCTCGGGCCCGACGGTCAGTCGCAGCATGTTGCGGCCGGGCCGCCAGCGCAGCGCGCCGGACACGTCGAGAGCCAGGGCGTTGCGGTAGCCGTGCCCCTCCCAGCGGTGGCCTTCGGGCACGGTGACGCCGTCCAGGACGACGATCGTGTAGGGCTCGTCACGGCCGGGCCGGGCGTCCGGGTCGAAGCCGGGGCGCTCGGCGAACTCGGCCCCGAGCAGGTCGTCGAGCTCGGTGAGGTCGGAGGTGATCCGGCGGGCCGGGCCGGCGCCGTCCTCCTCGTGCGGGTCCAGCACGTGCGGCAGCCACTTGGCCCACTCCCAGTCGGGCCGCCGCTCGTCGCTGACGCACAGGGCGATCCACAACTCCTCGGGCGCGTGGAACACCGCGAGCTGCCCGAGCACGGCGCGCACGAGGCCGCGTACCGCCTCGGCGCCGGGGCCCTCACCCGGGTCCTCGCCGCCCTCCCCGGACGGCGGGACGCCCGGCTCGGCCTGGTCCTTCCCAGGTGCTTCCTCCGGGCGCAACAGGATGCGGGCCGAGGAGCGCAGATACAGGCCGAGGGGCTGCCCGGGGATGGTGGAGTAGGCGCGGACGAAGCGGCGCAGGGCGTGCGCGCAGAGGGGTTCGAGGTCCTCCACCGGGCGGGTGGAGACCGGGTTCAGGGTGAGTGCGAGCTGCTGCTCACCGACCGCGATACGGACCTCGCCGAAGTCCTCGTCGGCCGGGCGGCGTTCCCACAGCCGCGAGGTGCGGGCCAGTGAGCGGAGTGAGCCGGGCTCCGGGTGGCGCCAGGCGAGCGCCCGCTGCTGCTCCGCGATGGTGGTCCGCACCCGCTTGCGTGTCTGCGCCAGGTAGCGGAGGTAGTCGCGGCGTTCACCCTTCAGACGCTGCTTGCGCTCGCTGGAGCGGCGCATCAGCTGCCCCAGCAGCATGGCACCGGCGGAGAGCGCCATGACGCCCATCGCCAGATACATGAAGACGCCGTTCCCGCCGCCGGGCCGCAGGAACATCAGCATCATCGACACCGACATCAGCGCCATCGGCAAATAGGTCCATATGGCCGAGGTGTCCGGAACCGTCTCGGCGAGGACCGGTGGCTCCTGAAGGGTCAATTGCCCCTCGGGCATCTCCGGTCCGCGCCTGCGGGCCGGCCGGCGAAACAGCACCACACTCAAGGAACAGAACCTCCGGTTTCACGGCTTTTTGGCCCGTACCGAATACCGGAGCACCCGGTAGTGGGAAAGGCCGCGCCGCGCTGATTCCCCGGGCCCACGCATGACGCGGTGAACGCCGGATGAATGTTTCGAGCGGACAGCAGGGGACGGCCAACTCCCTTGATGGCCAATTGGATACCGGATATGGACTCCGGTCCGCAGTACGACCCGGTGGTCGTAGGCAGTAGTCTGCATTCACGGAACGCGACCTGTCCACGCGGGAGTGGTGGTCGCCGGGCGCACGGACTCAATTCCCTTGCCCGGCACCCCGGTTCCCCGTTGTGCGGACCTTCCGTACTGTTCGCACACCCCCTCTGCCGGGGGAGTCCTCCTGTCAAAGCCTCCATGGAAGACGAGAGTTCAGCTGATGACCGACAGTGCGGTGGCCGAAACGTGCCGCCTGACCGTACGTGCGCCGAACGTCACCGTTGATCTGGCCGTACCCGCCGATGTTCCGGTCGCCGATCTGCTGCCCACACTGCTGCGCTACGTCGGCGAGGAGGCCGAGGAGGACGGGCTGGACCACGCCGGCTGGGTGCTCCAGCGGCTCGGTGACGCCCCACTCGACGAGGAGAGCACCCTGGCCCGTGCCGGGCTCTCCGACGGCTCCGTGCTCTACCTGCGCCCGCACACCGAGGCGTTGCCCGAGGCGCGGCTCGACGACCTGGTGGCCGGGATAGCCGAAACCGCTGCCCGGCGGCTGCACACCTGGCATCCCGGGGCGGCCCGCGGGCTGCTGGTGGGCACTGCGGTGGCAACCGTGGCGGCCGCCCTCTTGCTGGTGTTCCGGCCGGGGGTGACCGGTTCAGGCTCCTCCCGGGCCGCCTGCGCGGCCGTGGCCGGGATGTTGCTGCTCGCGGGCGCGGGCTCCGCCAGCCGCGCGGTCGGCGACCGTCTCTCCGCGACGGCGCTCGGCCTGCTGGTCGCTCCCTGCCTGGCGCTGGCCGGCTGGGTGCTGCCCGGCGGCGATGTGACCGGCCCGGACGCGGCCCAGGTCGTGGGCGCGCGGCTGCTCGCGGCGGGCGCCGCCGGTGCGGGCGGCGCGGTCATCGCGCTCGCCGCCACCGCGGTCGGCGCCCCGGCTCTGCTGGCCACCGCGGTGGTCTCGGTGGCCACCGCGGTCGCCGGGGCGTTGATCGCGTACACGGGCCTGGACGTGCCTGCCTCGGTGGCGCTGGTGGCGACGGTGGTCGCGCTCGCCGCCGGGACAGTGGCACCGTTCGCCTTCAAGCTGGCCGGCATGCGGATGCCCGCTCTGCCGTCCTCCGCGGGCCAGCTCCAGGAGGGCATCGACCCCTACTCGGGCGACGAGGTCGCCGAGCGCACCGAACTGGCCGGACGCTGGGTCACCGCGCTCTTCGCCGCCACCGGCATCATCGCCGCGGCCGCCCTGGTCGTCCTTGCCGAGCACCCGGACCTGCCCGAGGTGCTGACCGCGCTCGTGCTGAGCCTTCTGCTGCTCCTGCACTGCCGCGACCTGGTGCACATCGGGCAGCGGCTGACCCTGGCGTTGCCCGGCGTCTGCGGGCTGCTGCTGCTCACCAGAGCCTGGGCGGTGGACAGTGACGGCGACGGGCGCTTGGTGGTCTTCGCGGTGCTGCTCGCCGCGGCGGCCGGTCTCGTGACCGCGTCCTGGACGGTGCCCGGCCGGCGGGTACTGCCGTACTGGGGCCGTGCGGCGGAACTGGCGCACACCGCCTTCGCCGTCGCGCTGCTGCCGCTCAGCCTGTGGGTGGCGGGTCTCTTCGGCTGGCTGCGCGGGCTGTTCGGCTGAGAACACCCGACCGCCGGCACATGGACAACGAGTTGAGGAGAGTCTGTGCAGTCCAAGCGCGACCAGGTACAGGCCCACAGTTTCATGATGGGCAGGCTCAGTTCGGGTCTGCTGACGGCCGACCCGGACGCCCCGGAGAGCCCGCTCGGGCGCACCACCCGAGGTGTGGTCTTCGGTGTACTGGTGACCGTCCTGATCGGCGCGGGCGCCACCGTCTTCGGGCTGCTGCGCCCCGGCGGGAACGACGGATGGCGCGACGGTGAGCACCTGGTGGTCAACCGCGACACCGGTGCCAGGTACCTGTGGACCGGCACCGACGGCGTACTGCACCCGGTGCGCAACTACGCCTCGGCGCGGCTGATCGGCGGCTCCGACCTGGCGACCGTCGACGTGGCCACCGCCTCACTGCGGGACGTCCCCGTGGGAGCCCCGGCCGGCATCCCCGGCGCACCGGACACCGTGCCCGGACCCGGCCAGCTCGACGACGGCCCCTGGCACATGTGCGTCACCGGGCCGGACGGGGCACTGCCCAGCACGTCCGGAGTCGTGGCGGGCACGCGGGCGGACAAGCCAGGAGCCACCACGTTGGTCGCCGGGGCACCCCTGGACTCCCGTGGCGTCGGCGGCGACCGAGGGGTGCTCGTGCGCGGCCCGGACGAGACCGAGTACCTGGTGTGGCGGGGCAGCAGGCTGCCGCTGGACCGCGCCTCCGATGCCCGCAACGCCCTCGGCTACGGCGCGGAGCAGCCGATGCCCGTCTCTGCGGCCTTCCTCGACGCGCTGGCCCCCGGCCCCGCCCTGAAACCGCCCGCGGTTCCGGGGCGCGGGGCGAAGGGGCCGGTGCTCGGTGGCGAAGCCGGCCGGATCGGCCAGTTGTTCAAGGTCAGTGTCCCCGGCGGCGGCAGCACGTACCACCTGCTGCAGAAGGGCGGCCTGGTGCCGCTGACCGAGCTCGGCGCCGCCCTGGTGCTGGGCGACCCGGCCACCCAGAAGGACGCCTACCAGGGAGCGTCGCCCGAGGTGCGCGCGGTCGGCGTGGACGCGCTGCGCGCGCACCGGGCGAAGGACTCGTCCCCCGCCGGGTCCGCGGAGCTGCCTGACACCCCACCGGTCCCGCAGTCCGCGCCGCGCGGCACCGCGCTCTGCGCGCAGGTGGACGGCGACAACGGCGGCACCCGCATCAAATCCGTACTGGTCCCGCTCAGCCGGCTCGCCCCGGCCGTGGTGTCGGAGGGGACCGCCCAGCCGCTGACGCCTGCCTGTGTCCGGACGGACGTCACGGTGGTACGGCCCGGGCGCGGCGCTCTGGTCCGGGCCCTGCACGCGAGCGGTGCGGCGCACGCCGGGACCACGTATTTGATAGCGGAGAACGGCGTGAAGTACCGCGTTTCGGCCAAAGACTCGCTGGCGGCGCTCGGGTACGGGGCCGGAGACATCGGCTCGGTCCCCGCACCGCTGCTATCGGCCCTCCCGACCGGTGCGGACCTTGATCCGGCCGCGGCCTCCGGAGCGGCGGAACCCAGGGTCACGGCTCCGAAGTGCGCCGCCGCCACCCTGCCGGGGGAGCGGGAGGGGAACGTGGAGGCGGACAAGGCGGCCACGGCCGGCGCCCCTGGACCGGCCGACAGATCCGACTCCGCATCCTGATCCGCTCAAGCACCGCATACGGCGTCGAGGAAAGGAAAGGGCGACGGGCTGAACCACCAGCCGAACTCCATGCCGTCGGGGTCAATTCGTCGCGTGCCGTGTGCGGCGGGAAACCTCAGGAAAAGCTCAGATTTCCGGCCGGTCGTGCCCGTGGAATTCCCTGGATGCCGTGCATCGCCGGAAACGGTTCGCCCCGGTGACCGTTCGCCTCCTTTCCCTGCCATCTTTCCGAGCACATCGAGTCGGTCGGCGGATGGTGACGTACCGACGACGCGGTCGTCGGCGGGGCATCTTCATCACGCGGCAACTTTCGGGCAACTCCGTTGCCATACAAGGATTCTGTCGAACTGACCTATGCTCAAATCTTCCCCACATGCGTTGCGCCGGACGTCGGCTTCTCTTTAGCCTCGGCGGGCAACGGTGTATCGAGACTGGCCTGAACGAAGGGAGCGCGACATGGCGGACAGTGCCGCGAGGAAAGCGGACTATGCCAAGGGCTTGGGAGGTGTCTCCTCCCTGGAGTCGGCCCGGAGCGCGGTCGAGAAGATCCAGAACAACGTCGCCGAGATCGCCGCGCGTTCGGGCGTCGGCGGCGATGAGGGCCAGGCCCTGCTGAAGCTCTTCCGCAGCTGGAACTCCGAGGCGCAGAAGGTCGTCGTCCAGATCAGCAAGATGGTCGACGCGCTGCAGGAGAACGTGACCTCGGCCGACCGGCTGGCGAAGGAGAACCAGGACCTGACAGAGGTCCTCAACAGCAAGACCAGTCAGGGCGTCTTCGAAGCGCTGCGCTGACCCATCCCCTGCGGCACCGGCCCCCTCGGGGAGGCCGGAACCTGTGAGCTTCCCCGGGCCCGGCGCCCGGCCATCCAAGAGGAGACGTCATGGCCGACGGCATCATCGATGTGCAGTACTCCACGGTCCGGCACGCGATCGAGGAGCTGAAGGACCAGACCCAGCAGATCATCACGACCCTCAACAACCTGGAGGACGAGCTGAAGCCGCTCGTGACCTCCTGGGAAGGTGATGACCAGCAGATGTACCGCGGGGTTCAGGCGGAGTGGGACCAGGCCACCAAGAACATGGCCCTGCTCCTCGGCGACAGCGGCGAGCTGGTGCAGAGCATCCACGACAACCACTCCCGCGACGAGCGCAGGAGCGCGGACAACTGGGGCAACGTGCGGGCTCGCTAGCCCCGTCCGGGGCTCTCCTCCGTTCGTCCGGAGGGGAGCCCCGGCGCCCGCGCGCCCACCCGGCACGCACGCCCGCAGGCCGTGCCGACGTACGCACGGGAGCGCCCGCACGGCCGCTCCGTATCCCCGTCCGGCACCAAAGGCAGGAGGACGTCCCATGGCCGGCGAGAAGGCCGACGTCAAGCATTTCGACCTCAAGCAGATGGAGAACTTCCGGGACAACGAGGTGCAACCGGTGTACACCGCCGCGAAGAAGCACCGCGAGGACGGCGACGGGGCCCACATCCGGCCGCTCGGCCACCTCGTCGACGGGCACACCACCCCGGACAACCTCGCCCAGGACAAGCAACTCCTTCGCATCGGCAGGATGGTCACCGAACCCCTGGTCTCGGGACCGAAGCTGATCGAGGGCGTCCGCACCGCGGCCGAGGCCATCGACAAGCTGCTGGGCGACCAGATGGATCTCTTCAAGGAGCTGAAGGAGGCGCTCACCGACACCATCGATGAGGCCAACAAGACCAAGGACAAGAACCTGAACGCGATCGACGCCCAGACGCTGCTGCAGACCTTCGACGAGGTCGACACGCTCACCAGCGGGTCGTCGGAGACAGACGGCACCTGATCCCGTGCCCTGTGTGCCGGCCGTCGCCTCGGCCGCCCGGCACGCTCGCGTGAGAGACACCCGCCTGAACATCCGCACGAACAGGCCATGCGCCGACGCGGACGACAACCGACCAGAAAGGGCGCCCGGTGGCCGATCGGTACGATCCCAACTCCGTCGCCAACCTCGACAAGTTCGACAACGCCGGCGACTCGTCGACCGATACCTGGGCCACTCTGGTCACCCACATCACCGGCTATCCGGTGCCGGACCGGAACACCGTCTTCGACACGCTCCGATCCGACCACGGCGGCAAGCTCTTCCGGATGGACATCAAGGAGCGCAGTCTCGGCCTGCTCGTCAAGGACTCCGGCTTCCTGACGAACAAGGGCGAGGACTACGACATCTGGTTCTTCGACAGCGGCAAGAAGCGGTCGATCATGCAGGCCCGGATCGTCTTCGAGGGCCGTGTGAAGGCCGGCGACGAGGTCATATTCGCCGGTCCCGGCTCCGACAACGTCCAGGACGCGCAGGTCCGCGAAGGCAATGAGTTCACGGACTACAACAAGGACAAGATGAGCACCATCCCGCTCGCCCGGTACATGAACGGGCCGCGGGCGGCGCTCCTCGGGCTGCTGGGCGGCAGCACACAGGATGCCCGGTTCAGCAACCTGGGCGTGCCCGGTGCCGACGTGGTGGACCTCAAGTCCTTCACCACCACCGGGGATTCGTTCGACTTCGCGGCCAAGTTCTTCAAGGACCACGCGGTGGTGCTGAAGGACTGGGAGGACCGTTTCGGCCGGGACGACGCGAGCTGGAAGGGTGAGGCGGCGGAGGTCTTCCGCAGCCTGCTGAAGAAGATCCGCGAGAACTACGACAGTTATGTCGAGACCTTCAACTCCTCGGTCGGCTCCGGAGACGGGGCCGGCGCCGGCACCGGCAGCACGGTGTACTCGCGCGCCCTGTCTCTCGGCCGCACGTATCTGGAGGACTCCGCCAGCAAGCTGCTGGAAGCGTGGCTGTCCTGGGCAAACTCCTCGTACTACGACCCGCACCAGGTGCTGCGCTACGTCCTGGACGACCTCGCCCAGTGGGTGGACGCGAACAACGTCGCCAAGACGGACATCAAGTCGTACTCCACCCGCTACGCCACAACCATCAGCCACAGCCCGCAGGGCGGTTTCTCCCAGGTGCACCCCGAGTACGGGGACCTCACCGACATCGCGAACTGGGCGAAGGTCGGCGACAAGGCGGTCAAGATCTGGACGCAGGGCGTCGACGAGTACCTGGGCAAGCCCGCCGCCCAGGTGCAGTCGGCCCTGAACAACCACTTCCTCGAGCTGGGCGAAGACTTCTCCGACCACGTACCCGAACCGAAGTCGACCAGCACGGCTTCGGAGGTGTACGAGGAGAAGAAGCTCAAGGAGGAGAAGGAGGAGATCAACCGGCAGAACGAGGAGAACCGCAGGTACCAGGACGAGTTGCGCGCGGAGCAGGATCGGCAGCGCGAGGAGGACAAGAAGTACCAGGACGAATTGAGCGCGGAGCAGGATCGGCAGCGGGAAGAGGACAAGAAGTACCAGGACGAGCTGCGCGAGGAACAGAACCAGCAGCGGGAAGAGGACAAGAAGTACCAGGACGAGTTGCGCGAGGAACAGCGGCTCGAGCAGGAGGAGGCCAAGAACCTCCAGGACGAGCTGCGGAACGAGCAGAACCAGCAGCGTGACGAGGACCGCAAGTACCAGGACGAGCTGCGGGAGGAGCAGCGGCAGGAGCAGGAGGAGGCCAAGCGCGAGGCCGAGGAGCAGCAGAAGGCCATGGAGGAGAGCCTCGGCGGGCTCAACGATCCCAACACGGTCAACGAGCAGAACCTCGGCAGCCTCGACGAGCTGCTGAACGAGAACATCCCGGTCACCGAAAGCCTCGGCGATCCCGGCGACTTGAACAACTCGGTTACCGAGAGCCCTGGCGGCCTGGGGGATGACCTGAACAACTCGGTCACCGAGAGCCTCGGCTCCCTGGGCGACGTGAACAGCCCGGGCGACGAGAACGGGAATCAGCAGGGGTCCGTCGGCCCGTCCCCGGTCACCCAGAGCCTGGGCAGCCTGGGCGCGCTCAACAACGGCCCGGGCGGGACGGGCAGATCCGTCAGTGCGGCCAACGACGCGATCACCCAGAACCTCGGCAACCTCGGCGACTTGAACAACGACGCCGGCGGCTCCTTGGAGACGCCGACCGGTGGCAGCACGCAGCTCACCGACGGCAAGCTCACCACCGATTTCCCGGACGGCAGCACGAGTACCTTCGACCCGGACAGCGGGCTGGTCAGCACCACGCATCCGGACGGTAGCGTCACCACGCAGGATCTGGGCGACGGCTTCCGGGTGACCAATCCGGACGGGTCGGTCACCTCTCTCGATGACGACGGCAAGCTGACCACCACGTTCCCTGACGGCACCACGCAGGTCGTCGACCCCACGACCGGTCAGGCCGTCTCCACCGACCCCGACGGCACCACCTCCACGCAGAACCTGGGCAACCTCGGCAACATGAACGGCCAGAACGGCCTCGGGGATCCGGGCGACCTCGGAACCATCAACGCCGACCTGCCCACCGAGTCGATCGGCGACCTGGGCGATCTCGGCAACATCAACGCCGATCGGTCCGGCCTGGAGACCCCGACCGGCGGGCACACCGCTCTCGAGAACGGCGACTTCACCACCACCTACCCGGACGGCAGCAAGGGAGTATTCGACCCGGACAGCGGGATGCTCACCACCACCCGCCCGGACGGCTCCACCGTGATCACGGACCTCACCCACGGGGCGAAGGCGACCAACCCGGACGGCTCCACCACCGTCCTGGACAACGGCCGGCTGAGCACCACCTTCCCGGACGGCACCACTCAGGTCATCGACCCGGACACCGGCGTAGCCACCGTCACCGACCCTCAGGGCAAGACCGGGACGGTGGATCTGAGCGACCTCAACTCGCTCGGCGGAAACGGCAGTTCGGGCGACCTCGGCGGGCTTGACGAGCTGCGCGGCCTGAACGGAACGGGCGGCGGCACCACAAGCCGGGACGTGCGGTTCTCCGATCTGGGCGTCGGTGGTGGACAGGTGAGCGCCGGGGCCCCCGGCGGCGACTTCTCCGGGGTGGGCTCCTTCTCCTCGGACGGCGGCGGTGCCGTCGCTCCCCTCTCGGACGGCGCCGCCGACGGCGCGGGCTCCCCGCTCGCCGACGCCGCCGGTGCCGGGGTCGGAGCCGGAGCCCCAGGCGCCCCGGGCATGCCCGGCAGCCCCGGCATGCCGATGGGCGGCGGAATGGGCGGCATGGGCGCGGGCGGCGAGAAGGGCAACGGCGAGCGAGTGCGCGCCGTCCTCGTCGACGCGGCGGAGGAGAGCGAGCGACGCAACCGACGCCGGCGCAGCCCGTGGAACCGCCAGGAGGACAGTGACACCTTCCTGGCCCCGGCCTCCCGGGTGGCGACCACCGGCGGCGACTCCCCGGAGGAGGAGGCCGAGCCGCGCCGCAGGTCCACCAGTTCCGCCGACTACCTGGAGGAGGACGCGGATGTCTGGGGCACCGAGGAGGGTGGCACCCCGGCCGTCATCGGACGGTGAGCACCGCGCAGGTGGGGCGCAACCATCGAGCGGAGACGAGGCACACCCTGCCCCGGCTTCCGCGACAAAGCCTCCACCAGGCATGATCAGCAGAGCAGTTGAGAACGGGAGACCAGTGCCGGACGTACGCGGAGACCGACGGAGAAGGGCGGAGCGGGCATGACGGAACCGCTGGAGAAGCGCCTGGAGAAGGCCATGGCCGAACTTCAGGCGGCCCAGGAGGCGGTCGCACGCACCGAGCGCGAACTGCGGACGGCGTCGTTCACGTCGCTCTCCTCCGACCGCGCGGTCCGTGCCACAGCCGGCCCGCAGGGTGAGCTGGCCGGGATCGAGTTCCTGGAGAACAAGTACCGCGACATGTCCCCGCAGGAGTTGGCCGCCAGCGTCCTGGAGGCCGCGAGCTCGGCGCGTCTGAAGATGAACCGGCATGTGATGAAGGCGATGGCGCCCTTCGCCGAGCCCAGCAGCAACGTGCCGGAGCTGAAGGGTTTCGAGATGGACTGGGAGCGCATATTCGGTCCCGAGGTGCTGCGCGAGGACGAGGACACCGCACGCGGCGGTCAGGCCACACCCGTCTGGCGGGACGCGCTCGGCGAAGAGGGCGAGGACTGACCATGGGACAGCGGTACTACGTAGACCCTCAGCGCATCGAGGCCCTGGCGAGGCAGTTGGAGGAGATCGGCTCCCTGACCCAGAGCATGACCGAGGAGTTCCTCGACGAGCTGGCACCCACGGTGAAGTGGCCCGGCACGGAAGGCGAGTTCGCGGAGAAGGCCAAGCCGCAGGAGCAGAAGGAACGCCAGACCACCAAGGACACCATGATGTCCATCCGCGATGCGCTGGTGGGCATCACCGATGCCACGGTCAGCCAGGTCCGGATGATGAAGGACACCCGCGACCGCAACATCGAGGACGTCGAGCAGGGCACCAACCGCATCAACACCGATGGACTCGACGGCGGCCCGGGCGGGCATGGCCGTCGCTGACCGACGCGCCGCAGGCCGCTCCCGCACCACGCTGGGAGCGGTTGCTCCGTCCTGCCCGCGCGGGCTCCAGGACGGCCCCCGTTGAGCATCCAGGTGTCGCCCGAGGTCAACGCGATGATCTTCATCCTCACCGGGGAGAGGCTCATGGACGCCGACGAGGACCTCGCGTTCGACAGCTGGCGGCCCTACTCCGGCCTGGGCCGCAAGCTGGAGAAGCTGTCCTCGCTGATCGACAAGTCGATCCACGACATCGGCGAGTCCATGCCGGACGACCTCGCCAAGTCATACGGCAAGGCGATGGGCATGCTCATCGACGACGGCGGCAAGAACTACCTGCGCGACTTCGCAGAGCAGCTCGACAAGATCGCCGAAGGCCGGCGCAAGACCTCCATGGACATCATGGAGTCCAAGTGGCAGGTCATCGCCGAGATCATCCGGCTGCTCATCGAGATCGCCATCTACCTGGCGTTGTCCTTCTTCACCGGAGGCGCCTCGGCCAGCCAGATCATGCTGGCCAAGATGCGCAGCCGGTTCTTCATCCTCACCACGCTCAGCCATCTGCTCCAGCGGCTGCACCTCGCGCCCTCGCTGACGGAGGCGTTCGCCGAGGCGTTCACGACCTTCGCGGTGCGGCTGGCGATGATGAACTTCGCCCCGGACGGCCGCCGCCCCGAGGGCATCGACTGGAACGACGTCCTCAAGTCCGCCGCGTTCGGCGCCGCGGCGGGCTTCCTCACCAGCGTCTTCGACGACGTCGCGAGGAGCATCGTCAGGAGCTACGACAACAACTTCCTCAAGAACGGCCCGGACCTCGACTTCAAGAACAACCCCAACCTGAAGAACAACCCGGACTTCGACCTCACGAACAACGGCCCGAACCCCTGGCCGAACCCCGGCCCCACCCCGAACCCCGACCGCGACAAACTCCTCAACGACCGCCCCGACCCCACCCCGTACGGGAACGGCCCCAATCCCTCGAACAACCTGCCGGTCACCTTCCGGAACAACCCGCTCTCCTTCCGGAACAACACCGAGCTGTGGCGGAACAACCAGCTCCTGCGCGACAACGCCGACCGGCCCGGTGCGCTGGCCGGGCACTACGGGATCAAGGGGACGGCCGACTTCCTCGCCGCCGGCTCCGGCGAGGCGCTCGCCGAGATCCTGATCAAGGGCGCCTTCGACGGCGACTGGTCCACCAGCTGGTCCACCTTCGTCGGCGCGGGCATCAGCAGCCAGGTCGAGGCCACGCTCAGTGACACCGCCGTGAACAGCGCCGCCGAACTGCGCCACGCCATCGACAAGCTGCGCCACCAGCCGCCCACGGTCTCCAGCGACGACAGCGACTCCGACGGTTCTTCGCGCTCCGGCGACGGCCCCGATCGCACTGACGGTCCCTCGCGCACGGACACCACGGGCGGCGGCGGCCCCGGCCTCACCTCGCCCCCGCCGGTCACCCCGCGGACCACCGGGCACGGAGACGTCACCGGCAGCCAGTCGGCCCCGCCCGCCTTCTCCGAGAACCCGCCGCCGTACACGACCCTGGACCCGCCGCCGTACACGACCCTGGACCCGCCGCCGTACTCCCCGGGCGTGCTGCCTGTGACCGCCGCGGAAAACGAGCTTTGGCAGCAGGTCCACCACGGTCCCGCCGAGGTCCGCGAGCAGGCGCTGCGGGACCTCGCCGCCGTGCGCGGCGCCCAGTCGCCCGGCGGCACCGAGATCGGTGTCCGCGACAGCCTGCACGGCACCTTGTCGCAGCTGCCCGAGGTCCGAGTGGTGCCCGCCGGCAGCAGCCCCGCCACCCAGGTCGACACGGACGAGGTCCGCCGCGCCCTCGGCGGCTTCGGTACGCAGGTCACCGTGGACACCCCCATCAGCTCGGCTCTGACTCCCCGGGAGGACAACGCCCAGGAGTCTTCGAAGAGCAACGTCCAGGGGCCGTCCGAGAGTGACGTCCAGCGCTCCTCGGCGGAGGCCGCCGGACAGAACGCCCCTGCGGCTACGGTGCCGGGCCAAGGGGACGGCGCTCCCAGCGCCGCCCCCGGCCCCGCCACCTCCGCCGCGGGGGCGGGCGCCGCAAAGACCGCCGGGGGGGCTGGGGGGGGGGGCGTGGGGGCGGGCGCCCCCCCCGCCGCCCGCGCCCCCGCCCCCCCCCCCGCCCCGGGCGGGGGGGGCGGCCGGCCGGGCGGCGTCCCCACCTCCGGAGGTGGCCCAGCTCCCTCCGCCACGTCGCCGCAGGGCGCCCGCACCCCCGAGGCCGCAGCCTCGGTGGACGGCTCGCCGACCGCAAGGGACGACTCCGCGCAAGCCCCCCTCTCCCCGGAATCGGGCGACCCGGCCAGGACCGACGTCACGTCCGAGGCCGGAGAGCGCGTCCCTGCTCCGGCCGTCGACACCACCGCTCCGGCCGTCGACCCCGCCACCGCGCCGACGAAGGTGAGCACCATCGGCTCGTTCGCCGACACCAGCGACGTACGTGAGGGCAGCGGCACAACCGAGGCGAAGTCCGCATCCACGCGCCCCGGGAACCCCGACTCCCTCCAGGCACCGCCGCTGACGATCGTGGTCTCGGCCGTGCCGCCGCCGGGGGAGGGGTCGCCGGAGGCGGCCGGACTGCTGGACGGGGCCGGGACCGACCGGGCCGTGGTGTTCGGGCCCGCAGTCGCGCCGGACGGGGCGGGGCGCACCGTCCGCGCTGCCGTCGAGCTCACCCGCGAGGGGCCGGGCGCCCCGGTCCGGGTCCGCCCGCTCTCCGGCCCGACGCCCGCCGGGGCGGCTGACGGCAGCACGGACACCACGTTCCCCGGCGCGGACGTGCTGCTGCCGCTCGCCGATGCCCTCGGCCCGACAGCCCGCCCCGCCACCCAGAGCACCGTGACGACGACCGACAGCGCCCCGGTCGTCACCTCCACGGCCGCACCCACCAAAGTGCCGCTCCCGGAGAAGGCGACTCACGTACACAGCAACGGAGCCGGCCTGGAATCCACTGACACCACCGCGCCCGCCCCGGACAAGCCCGCCACCCAATCGCGCCCCTGGACCGAGCCGGCCACCGAGCTGCACCTGGAGTCGGTCGAAGGCGACACCGGCAGCCACGGGACCGGGGGACAGGCCCCCGGCCTCGGTTCAGGACACGGCACACGGAACGGAGGCGCACCGCCCCCGCCCGCGTCGGCCACACCGGACACCGACCCTGCGACACCGCCCGTGGCACTTCCCCCGCCACCGGCCCGGATCGTCGTACGCCCCGCTGACAGCGGTGTCAGCGGCGGCAACGGAAACGGGTCCCGGCGGCCGACGAGCGAGCCGGCGGTCGTCACCCTCGACGGCCTCACGGTGCCCCTCAGCCAGGTGCGGCGCCTGGTGCCGGACACGGCGGTGCAGCCCCCACCGGGCCGTGCCGTCCGGACGCTGACCATCTCGCAGAGCCCGGCCGAGGACGGAACGGCACGCGACGCGGGGCGCAGGGCGCTGCTCGGCCAGGACATCTTCCGCGGCGTACGCACCGTCTCCACCCCCACCTCCCCCGCCTCCCCCTCCGTACCCCCGCGACCGCGGACGGACTCCGTCGCGGAGAACGAGCCGGCACAGCCCGCCCTCCGTACCGTGTTCACCGGTCCGCCGGCCCCGCTCCCCGGGGCGGGCACCGAACGGGGCGCCGACTACTTCGTCGGACACGGCACTCCCCGTACCGTCACGCTCGGCACCGACGACTCGGCGCGGCCCAGCGTGAAGGTCAGCGGTGTACAGCTGGGTGAGGTGCTCAAGTCCTGGGCGGTGGACGGCGATCAGGACCGGCCGCTCGTGCTCTTCTCCTGCGAGACCGGACGGCAGCCTGAGATCGCGGGCCTGCCGGTGGCTCAGCACGTGGCGAACCGGACAGGGCGGCCGGTGTACGCGCCGACCACCGAGGTGGGCACGGCCCGCGACGGGGACGGCGATGTGCGCGCGGTACTCGCCGAGGGCCCGGACGGGCCGGGTAGGTGGCGGCTGTTCACCCCGGAGCCCAGCGGCGGGGACCTGGACCGGTCGGCGCGTGATGCCGGTCTGCACGCGGGCCCCGGCCCCGCCGATGCGTTCGCCCGCGCCCGTACTCTCCAGCAGATCCGTACGTTGCGCGACGCTCTCGGCCCGGACGCCGAACAGCGACCGGAGAACCGGGAGTTGCTCGCCGGGCTCGCCTACGTGGACGGTCTGCGCTGGCTGGACGCGTCCAGCGCCGCCCGCTACGGCGACGGCCGCATGACCCCGGACCTGCTGCGCCGGATGGTCACCGACTGGCACACCACCACTGGCGCCACGACCGGCGCCACGACCGGCGGCCCGGCGGCCGGTGCCACCGCTGACCCGCCCGCCGACCCCACTCCCGAGCAGTACACCGCGTTCCTGCGCGCGGCGGCCGGGTTGCGGGCCGGTGCAGGGCCCGGCACCACGCTCGACGAGTTGCTGCCCCCACCGCCGCCCGAGCTGTCTCCGAGCACGCCGGTCACTCGGGAGGATGTGCGCGGACTCACCTACGCGCCGTCGGCGGAGGTCGTCTGGTCGCTGTCGGACGCACCGTTGCCCCTGTCCGAGCTGGCCCTCAGTCCCGAGGACACCGCCGAGTTGGCACGTCGCCTGCACGACCCGGCGTCCGTGCCGGGCCGCCCGGAGAGCCTCGCCGAGAGCCTGACCCTGTTCAGCAAGGGCACCGGGACGACGCCCGACCTGGTGGACCTCGTCCGGGCGGACGGTCGCGCCTTCCGCCGGGTGGCCGTCCGAGGCGACGGGAACTGCCTCTTCCGGGCGGTGCTCGACAGCGCGCGCGGCCGGGACGTGCCGCCCGCGTGGGCCGCGCGGAACATCGCCGGGCTGCGCCGTCTGGTGCGCGACCGCGTCACTGGTTCCGAGCTGGGTGCCGTCGCCGACATGGCCGTACCGGACCCGGTGTTCACCGTGGTGGACGACCTGCGGATACGCGCCCTGGCCGGCGTGGACGACGTGGAGGAGCAGCGCCGGACGACCGAGGAATGGAACCGCTTCGCGCAGGAGGTCGTCACCGACGGCGACCCCGGCCGGTGGCAGCGGATCCTCGCCGACAGCGGCTACCCGCAACTCGCCGAGGTGGCGCCCACCCCCGCCGACGCGCGGCGGCTCGGTGGGCGTGGCCTGCTCGCCGCCGCCGCGGAGCACCCCGGCCTGTGGTCGTCCCCCTTCGCCGACCTGCTCCCGGAAGTGCTGGCGCACACCCTCGACCTCGATCTGCGCCTCGTGCGGCCAGACCCGTCGGCGCCGGACATGCCCCTCGTCTCCGAACTGCACCCGGGGGGCACCGGCGGCACCCTGCATCTGGCGTACAACGGAACCGACCACTACGACGCCCTTGTGCCCACCCCGGAGCCGGCCCCGGTCACCCGCGTCGCGCCACTGGTCTCCCAGGAGCCGGACGGTTCCGACCCGTTCGGGGAGTGGCTGCGCGGCATGGCCGGGATCACCGGTCCCGACGGTGCCGAGACCCCCGACCGGGGCGACCCGGTGCCGCTGGAGACCCAGCTCGCACGGCATCGCCCGGTCCGTCTGCTCACCGGCGAGGACGCCCGCCCACCGGGGCCCGCGCCGCGCACGGTCACCTTCGAGGACGGAAGCAGGCTGCCCGCCGTCCTGATCAGGCCGGGAGCCGACCCGCGCGACACCGTCCAGGAAGGGGCGCCGCAGGGCTCGTCCACCGGGCTGCTCACCGGGCCCGGCGTGCTCACCCTGCGTTCGCCCGAGCTGGCGGCACGGGAGATCCTCGACAAGCTGCCCGCGACGGTGCGTGCGCGCTTCGACGAGGCGGAGCTGCTGCGACTGCTGTCCGACCAGCCCTCGGCGTTCACCGCCCCTCGCGGCGCCCGCATCGTCGGCCGGGAGAAGTCCGGGGTCGGCCTGGAGATGACGGTCGAAGCCATCCCGTACCACCGCTGGGAACGCTTCTCCGACGTGGGCGGCGCCACGGTCCGGCTGGACACGATGCGGCGCGGGCAGGCCGGTACGGGCGGCGGGCGCAGCGTGGGCTTCGGGCGCCGGATCGCTGCCGGTCTGGGCATGGGCCCGCCGCTCAACTGGCTGCTGAAGATCGGTGCTTCGCTGGGCTGGAGCCGCAGGACGGACTACTCCCAGGGCACCTCCGCGTACCACCAGGCCGAGCACCGCGCCCACGAGGGCTCTCACCTGCACCTGGACGACGTCCACTACCGGGTGCGGGTGGAAAGGGTCACCGAGGCGCCCGAGGCCGCCGGAACGGACAGCCGGACGACCGGTCCCACGGCCCCGTCCGTGCCGGGGCCGCGCTGGCGGCGCGCCCAGGTGCACAGCGCGGAGTTCGGCATGCGGGACGGGCTGAGCTGGCGGTTGCCGGACGATCTCACGGTGCCGTTCACGGGGCCCCGCCGGGCGCCGGAGACACTGACCTTCCCGGACGGGGTCGAGCCGCGGCTGACCGACTCCACCGGCCTGTACCTGACGGCCCCGCCGGAGGACATCGCGCTCGCCATCTCCGGCGCGCGACCGGGTAGTTCGGCGCACCGCACACTGGTCTCGTACGTCCGCCCGGGGAGGCTGCTCGGGCTGTTCGGGCGGCTCACCGGGCCGGTCAGCGGGCCCGAGCTGACCCAGGGCAGCGGTCAGCGCCCGCTGGGTCATCTGGTCGTGGAGCGTTCGGTGCCGCACCGCGCCGTGCTGGTCACCGAGTCGGTCAAGGCGGAGGTGCGCGACCTCACCCAGACCACGTACCAGAACCAGCGCGGTCACGTGCGTGAGACCCGGTTCGGGTTGCAGATCACCGCCGGGCCGAACTACACCCTTGCCGGGCCGGAGACCGACGTGCGTCTCCAGGGCGGTCCGCTGGTCCGCACGGACCTCGCCGCCGGGCGGGGCCACTACCTGGGCACCGACGCGGCCCGCAAGGTCACCGGCCGGGTCCGCAACCATCCGACGGCGCTCTACCAGGTGGAGCGCACCCTGATGGTCCGCAAGGCCGGTGAACCGTCGTCCGCGGCCCGGCCGGTGCGGGTGGTCAGCCTGGACTGGATCTCCACCCAGGACGCCCGCCGGCTCGCGGGCTGGGACAGCCGTACGCCCGGCCGGACGGGACCGAACCCGGATGCCGAGCCGCCGGTGCCGTGGTATCTCACCCGCGAGGACCCGGTGCACCTGGGCGGCCAGGTCCGCGCGGAGGGCTTCCGCCCGCAGGCACGCGCCCAGGCGCAGCCGCCGGTGACTCAGCAGCCACCGCCGCCCGCCGCCGAACAGCAAGGACCGCCGGCCACCGGGCAGCAGACGCCGCCCGCCGCCCGACAGCAGACGCCCCCCACTACTCAGCAGCAGACTCTTCCGGCGACCGAGCAGCAGACACCGCCCGCGACCCAGCAGCCGCCCGCCCCGCAGGACGGCACCGATCCCCAGGACCCCATTCGGGTCTTCACGGACGCCGTCCTGGACACCCTGCACCGCTCGTACCCGTCGATGTTCGTGCCGCCGCTGATGCTGCGGCATCCCCGGCTGGCCCGGTTCTGGTACGGCGACGGGCGGTTGCGGACCGCGCTGCACAACGACCGGCAGGTGCGCGAGGCGCTGAACCGTCCCACCCTGACCCAGAGTCTGGACGAGCTGACCACCACCGGAGTCCCGGTCACGCTCACCGAGGACGGCAAGGTGCGCCGCGGCCACCACACGCTGATCCTGCGGGCCCGGCTGACCGACCGCCGGTTCGAGACCACCATGAGCGAGCGGTCACTGCGCAACGCGGTGATCGGCAACGAGGTGTCCGGGCAGGGGCAGCAGGAGTCCAGCACCTACTCCGCCGGTGGCGAGGTGGGCATCTCGCCGCGCGACCACGACAAGGTGACCGGCCCCAACCTGCCGCGCCGGGCCGGCAACGTCTCCGTCGGCGCCCGCTACGCCCGCACCTACCAGAAGGCCACCCGGAACACGGTCACGGTCGCCCACGACCACCTGACGTTCCAGAGCGGCGCCGACCTCTACAGCTACCAGGTGCAACTCGGCGCCTCCTTCGAGGGCCATCGCCGCCCGCGCGGCTGGGCCCGGCTGCTGTCGGTCGGTCTGCTCGGTACGGGCGTCTTCGTCAGCAAGGTCGAGGACCGTCCGCTGTTCAGCCGGGGGACAGAGACCGTGGGGCGGGTCGAGCTCGCCGTGCCATCGGCGCACGGTTCGGACCGTCACGCCCCCACCGACCAGCCCGCCGACGGCACGGCACCCGCTCCCGCGCCCGTGCCGCAGCGTCTTTCCGCCGCCGAGGCGGACCAGCTTCTCGACGGCGCCCTCCCGCCGCCCGGGGCGGACTCGGACGACCGGCGGCTCGTGCGGCGGCTGCTGAGTGCCCCGCACGTGGTGCTCAGCGCCGAGGGCGGTCCGCAGCGCCAGCAGCTGATGCAGGACACCGCCGACCGCGCCTCGGGCACGTCCTGGCATGTCAGCGCGCCCGGCGCACCGGTGCGCACCGCGCTGCGCCGGGCGATGGCCAACCTCGGTGTGGCCGGTCAACTCGGCCAGTACCTCGGCCCGTTCGGCTCCCGGATCACGGGGCTCAACGGCGCCGGTCCCTTCCGGACGCACTACCTGAAGGCCGCGATCCGCGGTGAGCTGGACAACGTACGGGTCAAGAGCGATCCGAAGCCGGCCAGCCTGGAAAGCACCATCGGCAACGAGCACCGGGTCGCCGGCAGCGCGAGCACCGTCTCGCGCACCACACTCGGCGTCCAGGGCGCCTACATGCCGTTGCAGCAGGTCCACGGCGAACAGGCGGTGGTCGGCTCGTACTCGACCGCGCTCCAGTACGCCTGGGGCAAGGGCCGCGGCGCCTCGCGCGCCCTCACCCGAGGACGCAACACCACCCTGACCTTCGCCGGGCGGATGTACCTGGTGGTCGCCGACGCCACCGAGACCGTGGCGGTGCGTGACCGCTGGACGGCCGCGATGGGTACGGTCGGCACCCGTGCCGGGGCACGCGTCAGCTCCGCCGCCGGGCGGCTGTCCGCGCGCCTCGGACGCGGTCTGTCCCCGCGCCGGGCCGCCGCCGCGCTCCAACGGATCCGTGACGCGGTGATGTTCCACCTGCCGATGCAGGACGCCATCGATGCCGGGCTCGCCCCGGACGGCCTGGGCGCCACCACCCCGCGCAACCTCGGCGGCGGCTACCGGGTGCCGGGCTTCCTGCGCGGCAGGCGCTTCCCGACCCACCCCAGCGGTCAGCTCGACGCGAGCCGGGCGGCAGAGCAGTTGCTGCCGCGCCTGGAGAGGACCGGCGTACCCTCGCACGACCGGGAGCAGGTCCTGCAGCGGCTCTCGCCGGACTTCCTGCGCGCCCATCTGCACGAGCTGACCACCGACGGGATGAGCCTGCCGGTCCGCTACCGTGCCTGGTCCAGCCCACACCACCTACCGGTCGGGGGCAGTCCCGGGCAGGTCCGGTTCAAGCTGACGCCGGTCACCACGACCGTGCAGCGGCTGCGTACCGGATACGAGCTGGAGGACTACCGGACCATCGCCCGCGACGAGGCCGGCAGCGCTGCCCAGGACCGCGGCGCCGACCTCACCCTGAGCGCCGGTGAGCGCGCGGCGGGCGACGGTGTCCTGGTCGCCAGCCCCTCGCTCCAGGGCACGGCGGCCAAGCAGCGGGCGAGCAACCGGACCGAGACCGACGGCAGCACGGCGATGCCGAACATCGCCACCACGCAGGCGCACGCGGAGATCGTCACCGGTTACATCCTGACCGTCACCATGACTGACGTGGCCGGTGAGGCGCTTCCGCCGCGTGCCGTCGCACAGGTCGGCACCCTCAACGAGATCCTTCCGGCGGGGCTGCTCACCCCGGTGGGCGACGGCGACGACGGCGCGCTCACCGAGCAGGACGTTCCCGAACCGGAGCGCGCGGTACGCATGCTGACGGCCAACCAGGCCCGGCCGGAGGGTATCGCCGCCTGGCGCACCTCCGGTGACGGCACGACCGGAGACGGCTCCGACGTCCTGCCCTTCGACGACCGGATCGGCTCCGGCATCCTCGCCGTGGACATCCGCGGCGCGGCCGGTGTGCACGACGCGCTGACCCTCGTCACCGCCCGCGCCGACGGCCTCGGCGACAGCGACCTCGGTAAGCGGCACACCGGCACGGTCCTCGCCGCACACGTGCGCACGGCTCACTTCACTCCGCTCACCGGCCTGGGCACGGCTCCCGGGCAGGCGCTTCAGGAGGCCGCCTCGCAGGGTGGTCTGACCGCCGGATTCCGCGAGGCGCTCGGTGCGGACGGCTCCCGGCTGCCCGCACAGTCCTCCGCGCGCCTGTTCGGCCAGTCCCACACCGCCGGCTCCCGCCTGTACGCGAGGATGCACCGCCGCGGCGCGCGGCTGCTCGCGGTGGAGAGCAAGCCCCGCATGGAGGCCATGCAGCGGCACAAGACCTCCGACGCGCTGGAGGCCGGAATCACGGACAACGTCGAGGGCGCGGTGGGTAGCGCGCCGCTGGCCGGCAACAGCAACGCGGGTGTGACCAACCCCGGAGCCACGGTCCCGATCGGCGGTGCGAACGACAGCACCGCGCTCAAGGGCGCCGCGGACACCACGCTCGGCACCCATCTCAAGGTCGTCACCGACCGCAGCATGCTGTTCGCGCTGCCGGTGAGCTGGCTGGCGGTGGCAGAGGTGGACCACCGGATCACCCACAGCCGCCCGCTGCGCGCGCTCGGCACGGCCAGGCGCGGACCGCGCGCGGCCGAGGCCGAGACCACCGCGCTGGTCTGGCTCCGTGAGGACATCGCCCGCGACTACGGCCTCCTGGACGACAGCACGTTCCCCGACGAGGTCGGCACGGCCTGGGCGGACATGGCCAAGGCCGCCGCCGATCTCGCCTCGGCCGAGAAGGAGTACTACGACGCCCGCGCGCGGGCCCGTGAGGCATGGCTCTCCCTGAGCCCGGGGGAGCGGACCGCGCTCGGCGACGACGACCCCGCTACGGCGACCGTACTGCCGCGGGACGTCGCCCAGTCCGCGGCGGTCGTCGCCTGGCAGGCAGCCCGCGACGAGGCACGGCTGTGGGGAGGGCGGACGGATACCGCCGCCGCGGACCACCACCGGCTGCACCTCGCCGCGTCCCGCCTCACCGCCCATCACCAGGGTTCGGCCTCGGTCCCGGTGCGTGACCTGTCGCAGGAGTACGCCGAACCGGGATGGCGCTCCGAGGCGCCGGAGCCGTACGCGATCACCGAAGGCACCGGCTCCGCCCCGCGCACCCTCACCTCGCCGGACGGCGCCACGGTGCGCGAGGTGCACGACATGCCGCACGACGGCGCCTCGTTCTTCCACGCCCTGCTCGCCGCCGCCCAGGTCCGGGGCCGGTTGTCCCACCTGCTGGGCAGCGACCTCGCCGGCCGGTTCGCGGGCGCCCCCGACGACCCGGCGGTCACCGCCGATGCCATCGGCGCCGCCCGCGACCGCCTCGCCTGGGCGTTGGGCGAGGACGGCAACGAGGATCTGCTCGACGCCCTCGCCCTGGACGTCGCCGACACCTTCACACAGGACGAACTGGACGCCGCGGGCGTGGTGCTGACCCCGGCCCAGCAAGCCGAGTTCGACGCCTTCGGCCGTCTTCCGGTGACGCTCTGGCCGACGCCGGACCAGCGGGTGGCGCTGGCGACCGCCGCCCTGTCCCGCCCGTTCGCGAGCGAGCCGAGCCCGCCCGCCGCCGGACAGCCCGGCGGCGTCCCGGCCCCGCCCGAGCGCCGCGCCGGCGACAACGGCGGCGCCGACCTGCTGCCCGCCCTCGCCGCGCGGGTCCTCGGCACCCCGCTGACCGTGGTGACCGGTGAGGGCCGCGATCAGCTGTTCCTTCCGCACGGCGTCGACCCGGCCGCCACCGATCCGGCCGTCGACCCGGTGCTGTTCTCCGCCGACGGCTTCTTCCACGCCGCCCTCCCGCCGGGCACCCCGGCACCGGTCACCACCGCGCTGCCGGCCCCGACGACCGCCGGGACCTCCGGCGCGGACACCGAGCACACCACGACCGGGCAGCCGGCGAAGCCACCCGTCCACCGCAGTCACACCACCCCACCCTGGCTGCCGCCCGCCGACAGCAGTCACCCGCGCTACCGCCTGGCCCGCGACGGCATCCTCACCGCGCCCGACGGCGCCACCTACACCCAGGGCACGCCCGCCGGACGCGGCAACGGCTTCTTCGGAGCGCTCTCCAAGGCACTGCGTCAGGCCGCCGGCCAGCTCGGCGTGGACCGCCAGGAAGCCGCCAGGCTGCGGCTGCGCGCCGAGTCGTCGCCCACCCGGCTGATGCGACTCAACGGCCTCCCGGGCGCGCCGGCCGAACGGAACCCGCTGTTCGCGCCCACGCCCCTCGTACCGCCCAGCGGGGCTCCCACGCCGAGCACGGACGCCCTGGAAGGCCACCTGCGCCGTCACCTCGCCGAGGCCCCCTGGGGCCGCGGGGCCGACCGGGCGGTCGCCGAGTGGGCCGCCGCCGCGACCGGCACCACCGTCACCCTGATCGAGGAGAACGGCACCGCGCACACCTACCCCGGCCCCGCCGGCGAGAGCGGCCCGCACGTCCGGCTGCGCCGCCGCGGCGGCGACTTCGTCCCGCTGGTCCCGCGCACTCCGGCACCCGGTCCGGGAACGCCGGTTACGGAGGCCGTGCCGAAGAAGGGGTCGCAGGACGACAGCACCGGGCAGGACATCCCGGCGACGCGGGTCACGTCCCCGACGGGCGCCGACACCGTCCCGCCGGTCCCGGAGCCCGCGCCGCCGACCCCGGCCCCGACCCTGCCGGGACAGGACCCGGCCTCCGTCCCGCTGCCCCCGTCCCCGACCGCCGACGACCTGCCGGGCCTACCGGGCCTCCCGGGCGAGGAGGAGGCGTACGAGCTGAGCACGCTGTCCGGCCGACCGGGCGCCCCGCAGTCCGAGGCCGAGGCGCTGGCGCAGTTCCGGTTCACCGACGACACCAGCGACTCCGACGACACCAGCGACTCCGACAGCGACAACGACTTCGAATCCGACGACGAGGAAGCCGCCCACGACTCCACGCACGAGGCATGGCTCGACCTCCTCTTCGGACCTGCGGTCCGGTACGACTACTCGCCGGAGATGCTCGTCGGCACGGCGGCGTCGGTGCGGGAACTCGCCCAGCGGGGCCGGGAGCCGTCGTCCCTGGCCACCGGCGCCCTCGACGCCCTCCACAACCTGACCAGGCGGGTGCTGGACTTCGGCCCCGACGCCGCGGTGAGTGAGCAGCACCTCCTGCTCATCGGGTCGCTGGCCCTCAGCGCCTCCCCGGCCGAACTGGCCGACGAGGACGCCCTCGCCTCGTACCTGAGGCGGCACGACGCCGCCCTGGGCCGGGGGACCCGACTGGTGTCGGAGGACGGCACCGTACGGAACTGGACCGGCACCGGCGACCAGGTGCCACCCCTGGACGCGTACGCGGTGGAGGGCGAAAACGGCCGGGTGAGCACGTGGCGCGCACCGTGGTCGGACCCGTACGTGGTCCTTGCCCAGGAGAGGGGGGACTCGGTCCTGCTGAACACGCCCCGCGGCACGTTGACGCTGGACGACCTCGGGGAGTTCGCCCGGCTCGTCGCGCGGGACCCGGCGCGGCCCGCGGACGCCGACGTCGTCCTGGCCTTCCCGCACCAGGACGTCGCGTCTCTGGCGCGGCACGTCGCCGACCTGACCGGGGCCAGGGTCTGGTACTCGGAGCACGCCCCCCGTCCGTCCACGGACTGGCGGACCGGCACCGACCGCATCACGCTGGGCCCCGTCGGGGACGGCGTCGGCAGGGTGTGGAACTCCGTCCGGCCGGGCCAGGACGCCGACGGCGAAGGCGACTTCGACGACCTCCTCGGCCTGTACGAGCGCGACTCCGACCCCAGCGGCGGGATCGGGGCACGTCGGGCCGTCCCACTGACCACGACGGACTACGGCGTCGTGGACGACAGCGGCGAAGGCGTGCTGTTCCGCAGGCCCGGGGGGATCCGGGGCGCCTGGCAGACGCCGCGGGCGCTGAGGGACACGGAGAGCGCGCCCGAACTCGCCATGTCCGTGCAGGAGTACAGCAAGACGCTCGTCACCGACCGGCCCGCCCTGCGGATCTCCCCGGACCGCACGCTCGCGGTCGAGAACGGGGCATACGGGCAGCAGGTCTTCGCCACACCGGAGGCCGTCGCGACCGCCTCCGTCAAGCTGGCGCGGGCGGGCCTCGCGGTGCGGCTGCGGGCCGACGAGGACCTGAGCATCATCCTGCCCACCCCCGACGGGAGCAGCAGGAAGCTGTTCCGCGTCACACCCGTCTTCCTGACCCGCTCCGGCCGGTCCACGGAGGAGATCTGCCGGGACTTCGCCGACATGCTGGCCGACAGCTCCCGCACGTCGCACCTGGTCTTCCGCACCCCGGGGAGCGGCCCGGCGGTCACGGCACCGGTCAACGCGTCCGACGGGGCCGAGGTCACCGGCACCCACCACCTCGCCGACACCCTGAGCCGTGTAGCGGACGGCGACGTACGGCCCGAATCGGCGGATCCGGCATGGGCGGCCTCCCTCGTCCGCCAGGACGACCGGCCCGCCGGCGGCGACGGCGGTCCGCTGCCCGGCCGCGCGTACGGCAGCGCGCTGAGCCTCCACCAGCCGGACGACCCCCGCCGCGACGCCCTGTCCGACGCCGCACGCCGGATCGGGGTCAACGAGCACGCGTGGGCCGACATCGGCGAGGGCTACGTCGTCCAGTCCGTCGCGGCAGCCGGTGCCCAGGGCCGGCCGAGCCTCGAGCAGAACTACGCAAAGCCGCAGAATGCCGCCGGCGGCTCGCACTTCGGCTACCACTTCGTCACCGTGGTCCTAGCCAGCGAGGACGGCAGTCACCAGATCTCCCTGGAGAACCACGCGCGGGCCTCGGTGCGCGACCACCGGCACCGCAGAACGGTCCAGGCGAACCTGGACACCCTCCACCTGGACGAGCTGCGGGAGAACGCGTCGCGACTGCGCCAGGAGATCGAGCGACAGCAGGAAGCGGGTGTCGACGAACACCTCGCGGAGCTGCGCGGACACCTCGACCTCAACCTCGCCCTGGCCAGGGCGAAGCAGGCCCGGACGGACGCGCAGGCGGCGCCCGCGGGCTCACCGGAACGCGCCGCGGCCGAGCGGACGCTGGAAGGCGCCACCCGCGCCGCCGCGCTCCGCATCGGACAGCTCGAAGCGGTCATTCCGGGCAAGCACCAGTGGTACATGCGGATGTACGCGCAGCGTCCGGGCGAGTCGGCCCACGACACCAACGCGGAACTGCTGGGCGACGGGCCCTCCGCCGAGGCCAACCCGCTCACCGCTGTGGTGCTCCGCGGCCAGCAGGCACTGCCGGTGTCCGTCTCCTTCGCCAAGGACGCCCAGCACACGCCCGAGGGCGCGAAGTACCCCGTCCGGCATCTGGCCAAGGTGGTGGCCAGGGCAGGGCTGTGGAACGCCGCGAACGGGCTGCCACTGCCGGACGTCAGGATCAGCGGGCTGCGCAGCGCCCGCCTGATCGGCCGCGACCTCACCAAGGCGCGTACCGGGGCGGTCGCGGCCTCGTTCCGGCAGGAGCTGGCCGAGGCCCTCGCGGGGTATCAGGAGGGCACCCCGCAGCCGCACCTCACCGCCGACAGCTTCACCGTGGAACCGGTCGCGGTGCGCGGCCGCATGCCCTCCACAGGTGACGCGGGCACCGCGACCGTGAACATCACGGTCGACGATCACCGAGGCGGACCGCGGCAGGTCGCCACCCGCGGTCCGGGCGGCGCTTCTCTGTCGGGAGGTCTGCCGGGCGGCTCGCGCGACGACGGTCTCGACCCGGTGGCGGAGCAGTGGCCTATCGGCCGCCCGGTCACCGTCATGCGGCCCCGCTACGGCGGCGTCGACCCGGGCTTCATCGTGTCCGCCGCCGACGTGCCCGCGACCGACGTACCCGAGGACCCCGAGGGCGTGACCGACGCACCGGACACCGTGACCGGGAAGGGGAAGGCCGCAGCCGTCGAGACCACGGTCGACGCACCGGCCACCGCGGGCCCGCGGCCGAACCAGTGGTTCACGTACACGCGTACCGCCGAGTCCCGCCCGGAACCTTTCCGTTACGAGGTCGCAGACACCGGACACATCAGGCTCCCCGGAGGGGACGAGATACCGCCGGGCGGGTGGACGCGGTTCGGCCACGACTTCGTCCACGGGGCGACGGGCGCGATCCTGCGGGGCGACAGCGGCTGGATCGGCCGCGTGGCCAACATGGACACCCTCTCGGTCGTGATGGCGGACCTGGACCAGGAGTCCGCGCCCCACCGGGTCGTGGCGGACTCCGCGGCCCTGTATCTGGTGCCGGAAGGAGACGACGCCGACACGGCCCTGCGCATACCGCTCCAGGAGACCGCCGGCTCCACCCGCACGTCCACGGCAACGTCCGGCGAGGCCGCGACGCCACCCCGCGCCCGTCTCGACGACCGGCCGCGCATCGTCGTGCGATCGGCCTTCGACGTACGGCGCCTCACCCACGGCGGCGAGACCGTCACCGACCTGACCGTGCGGCTCGCCCTCCGCCCGGGGGACGGGCAGGCCGGCACCGACGCCGTCATGGCGCGGGTGCGCCAGGGCGTGGAGGAGTTCTACAACGGGCCGGGGCACACACTGCCCAACGGCGACCGGTTGCACGTCACTGTCGAGCCGGTCGGGCCGGACCAGGACCCCCACCTGACGGTCGACCTCGTCGGCCGGGACCGGCGGATGAACCAGCGGGCGTGGTGGGCCGACGCCGACCCCGTGGACTTCGCCCACGAGTTGGCGCATCAGCTGTTCCTGCGCGACGAGGCGCGCGACGCGAGCAACCCCGACCGGCTCCACGCGGCGGGGAGCCTGCTCGGCCCGTTCCGCGAGCAGGCCCCCGAGGGCCTCGCGCAGAGCGGTCTGCGCCCGCGCCACCTCCAGTTGTGGGCGGCGGTGGCCGGGGACATCGCGCCGTACACCGCGCCCGACGGAACGAGTTGGGCCGACGCGCGGACGAATGCGTCGGCGGAGCGCCGGGAGCCGGTGTGGGTCGACCCGGTGTCGCTCCCCGCGGCCTCGCCGGAGAGCGGTCCGGACGGAGCGGTGCCGCCCCCGCTGCCGCCCGGACGCGCGCTGCCCACGCTGGCGGAGGACACCGACGAGTCGGAGTCCGACTCGGACTCCGACGATGGGGCCGAGCGCCGCTGGGCCGAACCGGGCTGGCTGGACACGCTGTTCGGTCCTCAGCGCGGCACCATTCCGCGCGCACGGCTCCGGGAGACCTCCGAGGCGCTGTACGACCTGGTCCGGGCGGAGGCGGACGCGCACCCGGCGTCGCGGACGCTGCGCGACGGCCTGAACCGCGTCACCCGGCAGGTCCTGCACATGGGGAGCGGGGCACGGCCGGACGCCGCGGACTTCCTGCTGCTCGGTTCACTGGCGCTCGACGCGTCCTCGGACGATCTGGCGAGCGCCGACGACCTCACCGTGTACTTCGTCGAGCGGCAGATCGAGACCGGGCGCGGTGCCCTGGACGAGGGCACGCTGCTGCGTGACGACGACGGCAACGCCGTCGGGCGCGACTTCACCGGAGCGGGGCGGCCGGCCCCCGAGCCGGCGTCCTACGCCGTGCGTGGCCGGGGCCGGGTCATCCCACGGCCCGCTCCATGGCAGAACCCGTACCTGGTCGTGGCCAGGGCGACCGGCCGCGCCGTCGAGATCACCATGCCGGGGCGGACCTTCCGGGTCGACAGCCCCGACGAGCTGGCGATGCTCATCTCGTACGACCCCCGGCGGCCCCGGGGCGCCGACATCGTCCTGGCATTGCCGCCGGAGTACGCCGCGACTCTCGCGCCCCTCGTCGCCGGCACGACGGGCCGCCGCGTCTGGTATCCCGAGGCGCCGGTCGACGTGGCCACGCACCCGACGGCCGGGACCCGCCACCTCATGCTGGACCTGGACGGCGGCAACACCGGAGCGGGATGGGCCTCGACGGCCCCGCCAGAGGAAGGCGGCCTGCCCGGAGCCCGCGACGTCAGCAGCGGGAGCGACACGGACAGCGTGTCCGGCCAGGACAGCGACGACGACCGGTCCAGCAGCGACGGGGACGCGGAGTTCGACCGCCTGGTCGACCAGGCCGTCCTCGAACGGCAGATCGAGGGGCGCCGCCCCCGGCCGCTGACGACGCGGGACTACGGCGTCATCGACAAGCGCGGCACCGGCGCCCTGTTCACCCAGCCGCTCCCGCGTTCCGTCGGGGAGGTCCGGGCCGGCACCGGCCCCGACGCGCTGGTCCTGCCGATCCAGGACCAGGCGGACATCCGCATGGCCGACCGGCCGCCGCTGCACGTCTCCGAGGACCGGACGCTGGCGATGCTCGCGGCCGACGACGGCACGACCGGCCGCAGCCGGCAGGTGTACGCCACCCGCGCGGCGATCGAGCGCTCGTCGACGCGGCTGACCGCTGCCGGGGCAGGGGTCCGGCTGAAGCTCGACGAGTCGACCGGCGTGCTGCTGCCGAAGGAGGACGGTTCGTACGGCGAGCCGCTGTTCCGGGTGGAGCCGGAGTTCCTGACGGCCTCGGGTGGTTCCGAGCACGCGTTCACGCGGGACTTCGCCCAGATGGTGGCCGGCGCGGCGAGCGCGCCGCTGTCCCACATCGCCTTCCGGGGCCCCGATGGAGATGTCCTCTCGACCGCCCCGGTGAACGGCTTGCACGGCCGGGAGGTCACCGGAACCCACCACCTGGCCCAGGCACTGACGGAGGTCGCCGAGGGCACGCGCTCCGCCACCGACGTCACCCCGCGCTGGGCCGCCCGTCAGACGGCCCGGGACAACCGCTTCACCGGCGGTGTGGTGGGCGCCCCCACACCGGGCGAGCGCTACGGCCGCGCCCTGAGCTACACCCCGCAGGACAACCCGCTGCGCACCCCGCTGGCCTCGGCCGCGCGGCGTATCGGCGTCAACGAGTACGCCTGGGCGGGGGTCGGCGAGGGCTACCTGATCCAGTCGGTCAGCACCACGAACGACAGCGGCGCACAGCTGTTCACGCACAACCACGCCAAGCCCGGCGACCGGGTGGGCCCGCACGCTCCGTATCACTTCGCGCAGGTGGTGCTGGCCAGCGAGGACGGCACCCACCAGATCACGCTGGAGAACGAGACCCACTCGCGGAGCGATATTCCGGACGGGCTCCTCGACGAGGTCATCGATGAGAACCTCGACCGCTACGGCGAGGACGAACTCACCCGGCTGGCCGGCGGAGCCGAGCAGCGCCTCGCCGAGGCGCGGCGACGCGGTGCGGACCAGACGGGGACCGACCGCCTGGAGGGCTTCGCGCGGGTGGCCAGGGCCCTGGCCGACGTGCATCAGGCGGAGCAACTGCCCTGGTACTTCGACGAGAACCGGCCCGAGCACGCGCTGGCGGTGCGTGAGGCGGCCCGGGCGCGCTCCCGCGCGAAGGATCTGATCCGGGCCGCCGCGCCGGTGATGGACAGCAAGGACCTGTGGTCCTTCCGGGCGTACAGCAGGCGGCCGGGTGAGTCGGCGCACGAGATCAACGCGGCGCTGCTGTCCGACTCCTCGCCCGCGGTGGCCAACCCGCTCACGACGGTGGTGCTGCACGGCCACGCGCCGCGCCGGCACCAGCAGACCATCCGCTTCGAGGAGGGGGAGCGCGCCACCCCCGCAGGCGCGGAGGGCACGATCGACGGCCTGGCCCTGTCGCTGGCACGCGCGGGGCTGTGGAACCGGGCCCACGGCCTGCCGATGCCGAGGGTCACCCTCACCGGGCACGGCAACCGCTCGCAGGCCAGCGGCCAGGAGCGGGCGGACGCCGTCGCCAAGGCGCTCGCGGCCAGGCTGGCCCAGGTTCTGGACACCTTCCAGACCGGTCTGAGCGGGCCGCGCGTCGGGGTATGGGACTTCGGTCTCACCAAGGCCGCCAAGCGGGTGCGCAGCGCCACCGACCCGGCCGGGGGGCGCGTGGTGACGATCGAGATCGACGATCACCGCCTCGTCCCGCCGGGGCCGTCGGGGCGCACCACGCCCGTCGAGGAAGCGGCCCGGTCCGAGGAGTCCGCGCCCGCGCGGCCGACGACCGCCGGGCCCGCGACGACCACCGAGCCGACGGTCGGGCGGCCCGCGACCGCCGAGTCCACCACGACGCGGCCCCCGGCCGCCGAGCCCGTACCCACCCCCGAGCGCGCCAGGTCCCGGCCGCCGGGCCGTTCCGCGCAGGCGAGCCCGGAGCGCAGGAACGACGAGGCGCCCCCGTGGGTCCTGGCGCGTATCCGCTACGCCGAGGAGTCCCTCGCCTTCGACAAGCGGCTGGGCGAGTACCTGGCCGAGCACCCGGCAGTGACCGCCGAGTTCCGGAAGATGGCGAGTGCCGCGTGGGCGGCGGCGCGCCAGCGGTATCCGCGCGCGCTGGCCACGTTCGGCGACACCAGCAAGTTCAAGGCCGGTGTCGTCGGTACGTCCCGCGAGGCACTCCAGCGGGTGGTGAGGAGCGGGAACCTGCGGGAGCTCGTGGCGCTCCTGTACGAGGGGATCTCCAGCGATCTCGTGCCGGAGATGCTCGGCGGCGCCGAGGAGCAGCATCCGGAGATCGCCGAGGAGCGGCCGAGCCGGCGGCAGCGGGAGACCTACGCCGAGTACATGCGGCGCGCCACGGAGATCCAGGCGTCGGACATGACCCTCGCGGAGAAGCAGGCCGCGCTCAAGGAGCTGCCGCAGCCCGTGGCGAGCCCGGCGCGTCCGGATGACGCGCGTCCGCCGTTGAGCGAGGCGGAGCGCCGGTTCGCGGTCGACGAGGCCGGACTGACCTGGATGCCCGCGACGTCGGTGTACGACCTCGCGATGAGCGCCGGCTTCCAAGGGCTTTCCGAGGACTCCGGCGGTCTGGTGGCGACCGGCACCGCCGGGTCCACGTACCGCTTCGTGCTGCACGCCGCCCGCATGCGGGACCAGTGGGGCCTCGACCTGGACCTCGGTCTGATCCGGGCTGGGATGATGGCCATCTCGCTGACGGTGGGTCACCACACCGTCCACGAGGTGATGCGCGGCGCCCAGCTGGCGCTGAACGACATACCCGGCCACGACCCGGCACTGGACTACACGGACAACTGGGGCCGGTACTGGAACATCTATCCACTCGACGAGCGGGAGCTGCGGGAGAACGTCGCGCGGGACGGGCTGTTCCCCGACGAACACGCCCAGGCACTCCTGGACGAGCTGGAGCCGAAGTCCGCCACGGGCACCGGCACGGGTGAGACCGGCACCGGCACCCGTGCCACGCTTGCGCACCGTTCGGTCCACACCCGGCCCGTCGCCGCCGAGCCGAACCACCCGGTTCCCCAGATGCCGAACCCACCCGCCGCGCAGCGGGGCACCGCCGCCACGCCCCAGGAGGTATCGCCCCATGAGGCGGAGGTCCACCGCACGGCGGTCCTCGACGCGCTGTACGGCCTGGGCGCCCTGAACGGCGTGGACCGGGAGCGGGCCGCCGAGGCGCTGGAGCGCCTGGACCGGCTGCGGGCGGCCGACCCGGAGCTGCACAGTGGCTTCCTTGACCTGGACGCGCTGGTCCGCCGGGTGCTGCTGTTCGACCCCTCCGACACAGTGAACGCAGCCGCGCGTGGCGCCCTGGTACGGCTGGTGACGGCCCCGTTCACCGCCGGTGCCGCTACTCTGACCGCGCTGTCCGCCTCCTACCTGGTCCAACGCGGGGCGTTCCACCCGGACTTCCGCCTCACCGACGCCCAGGGCCGGCCGCGCGGCTGGAACTGGCTCGGCCGGCCCCTGCCGGCGGACTTCGATCCGGGCAGCACCGGCCGGATCTCGCGCAAGCCCGACGGCGCGACCGGCCACAGCGGGCCCGAACCCGCGCCGTGGCTTCCCACGCCCGGCCACCCCGACCCGTACCTCGTGCTGCTCGGCGGCCGGCCCGACGCGGTCGTGGTGCGTGGGCTCGGAGGGTTCGCGCGTCCCGTACCGCCCGGGGTCTTCCACGAGCTGATGGCCCTCGACCGGAACCTGGCGGGCCGGCCGGGGCCGCTGCTGCTCCACGTCGCCCGGTCCACCGCCGCGTCCCTGGACCTGCCGCGCGGCCTTTCCGACCGGCTCGGCCGAGAGGTGTGGGCCACCACCGGCCGGTCGGCGATCGGGCGTCTCCCGGACGTCCCGGACCGCTCGGTGGTCCTGCTGCTGGACGAGGAGCAGCGGGCGCCCCGGGGCCAGTGGTTCGCCAACACGCCCGCCACGGCGCCCACCACGCCCGCCGACGCGGTGGAGGACCAGGTCAGCGCTCTCTCCATCGCCCACCACGGCCACCGGTCCACGGGCTACATCTCGATGGACCTCGCCGGTTCGGACGACGGTGGCTGGTCGCGGACGCTGACGCACAGCCGGCTGGGGACGGTCACGTCCTACACGCTCCAGCGCACCGCCTACGACGCCGGGGGCGCCACCTCCCCCGTCCCCTGGGCCGAACTCAACCTGCCGGCACCGTACTTCCCCAACAACCACGGCCTGCCGGGCTCCGTCACGTGGCACACCCCGGAGGGGGAGCGGAACGACGACGGGCCGCAGTTCGCCCGCAGGCTCGCACGCCGCCGCAGCCTGGCCTCGCTCGCCCCCGACCACCCCGTGGTGCTGCTCATCTGCTACGCGGCGGCGGCCCCCGGCATCGGTGAGATGCACGGGCTGCACATCGACGGTCCGCTGCCGTTCGTGCCCGACCCGCTCGCGGCCGTCGCGGTCGGCCAGCACACGGCCACCGAGACGGGCCGCACGGTCTTCGCGACCACCCTGATGAACGCCGCCGTTCCGCCACGGCACGGCGACCAGGAGGCGTACCTCAGCCTCCAGACCGACGCGCGGGGCCGCGCCTACCCGTGGGTGATGTTCCGGCCGGAGCCGGCCGGGGACGCGCTGGACCGGCGGGCCCGTGGCGCCGGGCTGCATGACGGCGCAGGACCCGCCCCCGACGCGGTGCGGGAGCGGACCCTGCGGCTGGTCCGGGCGCTGCGCCAGATCTTCGGCTCCAAGGTCGACGAGACCCCGGAGTATCCGGAGCTGCTGCGCGGTATCGGCGCGCTCGACCTGATGCGCGAGGCCGATCCGCACCTGAGCCGCGACGGCGCGCGCGCGTTCACCCTGGACCTGTACGAGCAGCTCCTGACCCGGTACCACGGGGGCGGGCTCCCGCCCGGGCAGGCCCCGCAGTTCACGCCGGACGGCCACCGGAGCCTGCTGACGGAGGCGGCCCGCCGCTGGGACACGGGGCTGCGCGGCCCCCTGACCGACTGGATCGCGCTGCCGCACCTGGTCCACATGCTGGCGGACCTCGCCGCCACGCCCCACCGCGAGAACGTCGCCCGGCACGTCCTCGGGCTCGACGTCTCCGCGCCGGTGGGCGAGGCCGAGTGGTCGCGTCTGCTGTGGGCGTCGTTCAAGGTCGCCCTGATGACCGGCCATGTGGATCCGGGGGCGTTCGCCGCCGCGGTGCTGCACCTGCCCGCCCCCGACCCGGCGCGGTTCGGCGAAGCGGTCCTCGTGGCACGGCAGGCGGCGGCCGTCGGCCGCGACCCGTGGCAGCTGAGCGAGGTGGCCGCACACCACCTCGAGCAGCAGGGCGCGCTGGACTCCGCCCGGCTCCTGACGGACGACGACGGCACGGCCTGGGGCCGGGCGCTTGACGGCACATCCCGGCCGCAGGGCACGTTCGACCCCGGTGTCGTGACACTGCTCGGGTACGCGCCCGACGGCACGCTCGTACCCGTAGGCACCGAGCCCGCGCCCTGGACAGCGGACCCGCACCGTCCGAGGCCCTTCGTGTACGTCGCCGACGGTGACGCCGGCGGGCTGCGGATGCAGGGACCGGTGCCGCCCCGCGAGTTCGGTGAACTGGTCTTCCGCGACCCGGAGTTGCTCGCCGAGGACGGGTACGCAGAGGTCATCGCGGTGGTGCCGCACGGCAGGCCGTCCGGCGCCCGGCCGGCGGAGGGCAGTGTCCCGGGTGAGGGCGCCCGGAACTCGGCCCGGAACTGGTGGGCCACCCACAGCGCCACCACGCTCCATCACGACCCGACGACCGGGACGTACACCGTCGCGATGCTGCCGGGCCCGGACGGGCAGCCGGCCACGGCGGGCAGCTGGGGGCGGATCACGCGCTCCGAGGGCGACAGCTCCGGCACCACGGGCACTGCGGCGGCGACCAATGCGCAGTCGCCCCGTACGGCCGTGGCGGCCGACACTCCCACGGACCTCGACGCCGCCTGGGACGCGCACGCAGGGGCGCTGACCGCGCTCGGCGGGGCCGCCGCCGAAGCCGCGACGACGGAGCGGGTCAGCGGTGACGAGACGGTGGTGGCGGACGCCTGGGCCGGGGTCGACGAGGCGCGCCGCCGACTGGAGGACGCGGAGGCGCGGCTGTGGGCCCTGGGTGTCGCTCCGGACGCGCTGGGCGCGGCGCGGGAGGGCGGCCGGGGCGACGGCTCCGATGCCGGTGACGCGGCCCCGGTCGTCCCCCGGGACGTCGGCGAACGCCGCTGGATCGCGGACCAGTTGACCGATGACGACCTGCCGCCCGCCACGCCGCGGCCCGCCGGGGAAGAGACCCTCGGCCCACAGGAACTCGAGGCCGCGGGCATCACGCTCTCCGCCGGCCAGCGGACCGAGATGGCGCTGCGCGGCGACGACCGGTTGCCCGCGGGCGCGCTGTCGCCGCTGGACCTGGTCCGGGTACGGATGGTGGAGCACGGCGCCTGGTCCGACACGATGGACGCGGTGGCCGCGCACGCGTCGCGGCGGCTGTGGGCGCGCGCGTACGCCGACTTCGCGGGCACGGCACCCGACGGCACGGCCGCGACCGACACCACCCGCGCCTGGGACGCGGCCGTCTTCCTGGTGCTGCCGACGGAGCCGCACGCGGCCACCACCGACTCCCGGTACGCCGGTGACGGGTTCCGCGACGCGGTGCGCCGGGTCGCCGGCCACCTGCTGGGCGCGGGGACCGGCACCGGGGCCGCACCGGCGTCCGCCACGGAGCTGGCCGACACGCTCCGCTCCGGCCTGGGCCTGCGGCAGCGCTGGACCGCGCCCGCCACGGACCCCACCCCAGTCGCCGAGGCCGATACGGAACCGGTGCCGGTGGCGCAGTCGGGGACCGACGCCGACATGCCCGACTCCGACATGTCGCTCCTGGACGTCCTCGACCCGGACAGCAGCGTCTTCGGCGACATGTCGGCCCGGGACGGCATCGACGTCAGCGGCTTCGACTTCGAGCTGCCCGGGACGGGCCTCGCCGACCTGTACCCGACTGATCCGGCCATGACCGAGCTGGCCATGACCGACCTGGAGGGTACCCCGGTGCCCAGCCTCGTCGACTCGCTGGTCACCATGACCAGCCCGACGGCCGCCGACCCATCGGAGCCGGAGCCGGAGCCGGAGCTGGAGCCGGAGGAACTCGCCGCGCCTGACTGGGTTCTGGCACGCGTCCGCTACGCGCAGGAGGCCCAGTACTTCGAGCAGCGGCTGGCCGCGCACCTGGGCGCGCACGAGCAGATCAACGCGGAGTTCGGCAAGGTCGTGCGGTCACTCTGGCTGATCGCTCTGCACAACCGCATGGACTACCGGCTGTTCGGCAGCGACAGCGGGGAGGACGGCGGTGCGGTCGGGACCTCGTACGAGAACCTCGCGCGGGTGGTGGAGTCCGGCAACCTGCGCGAGCGAGTGACGTTCCTGTTCAACGGCGTGGCCAGGCAACTCGTCCCCTACCTCCTGGGAGGCGTCGAGTCCCCGCACCCGGTGATCGCGCTGGAGCGCCGTGACCGGCACACGAGCGAGCAGCTCAAGCGGTACGAGCAGGAGCGTGCCGAACTCCTCGCGGCGGAGCTGGACCCCGAGGACGAGGCGCAGGAGATGGAGGGGCTGGAGGAGTTGTTGCGGACGCCGCTGCGGCCCCACGAGGTCCGGCCAGCACTGAGCCCGGCTGAGCGGCTCCTCGCGGTCAGGGAGGGGACCCTGCTCTGGTCACCCGCCGGCCTGCTGCACACGCTGCCGATGTCCGCCGACTTCCAGGCGCGTTCCGAGGACTCCGCCGGTCTCGTGCTGACCGGCACCTCCGGCAGCGCCTACCGGATCCTCACGCACGTGGCCAGGCTCCCACGGCTCGCGGGTGTGACCGTGGACCTCGGCCTGATCAGGGCCGGACTGCTGAGCGTGCTGGTCGGCGTGGGCCACCACAGCTTCCACGAGGTGATGACCGGTGCCCAGCACGCCCTGGACGAGATCGACCCCACGGCGGCCTCGGTCTACGTGAACAACTGGGGCAGGTACTGGGACGTCTACCCGCTGACCGAGGAGGAGCTGCGTGCCCTGGTAGCCCGCGACGGACTGTTCCCGGACGAGCACGCCCGGGCGCTGCTGGCCGAGTTGGAGGCAGAGAAGGCCGAAGGGGCTGGGAAGGCCGCCGGAACGAGGTCGGGGAACGACGAAGGAGTACACGGGTGATGAGATGTCTTCGTGTCTTCCACTACGAGCCGCCCTGGTCATCCCGGCGGACGATCCGCGTGCGCGGTGGCAGGAGATGACGGTGGGTGCCCCGGGCCCGGACCAACCGCACCAACCGCACCACCCGCACCACCCGCACCACCGGGCCCCGGCACCGACGCGGATACCCCCAGCAAGCGAGGACACGATGAGTGAGCCCGGCGCCGAAACCCCCGCCGCCCCCATGGACCCCGCGCCTCCCGAGGAGTTCGTCCAGGCCGCGAGGCTGGCACCCGACCACTGGCTCTACCTGACCGATCCCGCCTGGCAGGGGGAGGGGCCTCCGCCGGCGTGGGCGGTGGTCGGTCAGTGGCGCTCCGACTCCGAGGGCGAGATCGTCGAGTGGGAGGACAACGAGGACTACAGGCCGTCACCCGAGGCGATGGGGTGGCCCGAGCCCGCCGATGACGTGGACCGCGCCATCCAGCTCGCCACCACCGGGTACGGCTCGGCGGAGGATGTCACCGCCGCCCTGGCCAGGGCCGAGGTCGCGGTACTGGTCACGGTGGACGGCGAGCCGGTGAGCGCGTCGGCGCCCGACGGCACGGCAGTGGTCCCGGTCTACACCTCCCCTCGCTACCTCCAGGCGGCCGGGCGGCTGGGGTTCGAACGGCTGCAGGTCGTGGACCTGCTCGCCCGGATCGCACCGGGCCACAGCCTGTACCTCAACAGCTCGGCCCCGGCCGGCATGGTGCTGACCACGGACGGACTTGCGGCGGTGCTGCGGGAGGCGGCGACGGAAGCGGCGCCGGGAGAGGCAACGGCTCAGTCCCTGAATCCGACCTGAGTTGCTGGTTCCAAAGGCGGAAGCACTACGCGCCAGGAGCCCGGTACTGGACTTGCTTGGCTTTCCGCAGGGCATCCAGCGTTTCGTCAACGCTGAGGAGGACGGTCGTCTCGAACGAACTGAGTGCGCCACCTCCACTGATCGCCAGCGCGACCGCGGCCATGGACACGTTGTCCGGAGCTTCCCAGAGGCAGTAGCCGTCGTGCTCGCCGAAGGCGTACCAGAAGCCGTGGAGCTTCCCACCGACGGACTCGATATACGACTGAGCGGCCTTTGCGCGGTCCTCGGGGTGGTCGGTCAGCCTCGCCCACGTTTCCGGCGTGTAGCTGAACTTCGACAGATAGAGCGTCATCATTTCTCTCTTTCGTTTCGTCAAGGGATGCCAACGCTGGGCGGGAGCATGGCCCGGGTGGCTCGCGGCTCCCCGAAAACCCGGGAAAGATGACCGCCACGGCCCACAGCGGAAGCCGCTGAGGGTCGCGACCAGCGACGGGAGGCCGCGGGAGTCGTAGCGCGCGCTGGGCATGGCCAGCGACAGGCCCGCTCGCGCCTCCCGTCCCGGTCCGAGGTCCGGACGGTCCGCGGGGCGATCGAGGCAGCGGGAAACGGCAGACCCAGGGGCGTCTCCCGGTACAGGGGACGCCATCCGTCTCTACTGACGGGGGCGGGGCCGCCTCCGTAACTCCGGGTGGCTCCGAACGAGTGGACTCGCCTGAACGCGTACTGGCCGGGGGGACCACGGCCAAGGCCGGATGGTGCTGTTGTCGTCCGAAGCCCCCCGACCCGGAAGGCGTCCGACATGCGACGTACCCCACCCCGTCGTCTGCTCGCTGCGGCCCTGCTCGTGGCGTCCGTGCTCGCCCCCATGTCGATGACTCCCGCCACGGCTGTCCACGCCGGGGGCGTCGACCGGCACGACAAGGTCGAGTGCCCGCCGGGCGGTCTGGGGCCCGAGCTGACCGCCCGGCTCGACAAGACCATCGAGGACGTCCGCCGACAGGCCGGCATCCCAGGCGCCGTCGTCGGGCTGTGGATGCCGGGCAAGGGAAGCTATGTCCGCGCGACCGGTGTCGCGGACACAGCCACCCGCCGGCCGATGACCACCGACATGTTCGTGCGGATCGGCAGCGAGACCAAGACCTTCACGGTCACCGCGCTGCTCAAGCTCGTCGACGACCGCAAGATCCGGCTGGACGACCCGATCTCCGCCTACATCGACGGTGTGCCCAACGGCGACCGGATCACGCTGCGTCATCTCGCCGAGATGCGCAGCGGCCTGTTCCCGTACAGCGCGGACGCCGGCTTCGAGCACGATCTGATGAGCGACCCGAGCCGTACGTTCACGCCGCAGGAGTTGCTCGCGTACGGCTTCAAGCACAAGAACACCTTCGCCCCGGGGAAGCAGTTCCAGTACTCCAACAGCAACCTCATCCTCCTCGGCCTCGTGATCGAGAAGGTCAGCGGTCACCGCCTCGCCGACTTCATCGACAGGCGGGTGCTCCGCCCGGCCCACCTGCGCCACACGCTGTTCCCGACTGGCGCGGAGTTCCCCGAACCGCACCCACGCGGGTACACCGACCAGACTCTGAGCGGTGAGGTCGCCGACTCCACGGACTGGAACCCCAGTTGGGCCTGGGCGGCCGGAGCCATGATCTCGGACCTGCACGACCTGCGCCGCTGGGCGAAGATCGTCGCCACCGGCACGCTCGTCAGCCCGGAAGCCCAGGCCGAGCGGCTCAAGATGCTGCCGACGGGCTTTCCCGGCACGAGTTACGGCCTCGGCATCTTCGAGACCGGCGGCTGGATCGGCCACAACGGCTCCATCCCGGGATACGAGACCGTGACCGTCTACCTGCCCGCGCAGAAGGCGACCTTGGTGCTCATGCTCAACACGGACATCTCCTCCCAGGGCCAGGAACCGTCCTCGCCGCTCGCCCGGGCGATCACCGAGATCGTGACGCCGAACAACGTGTACGACCGCCCGGTCCCTCCGCGCTAGGGAGGCTCGGGAGCCCGGCCGTGGAGTCGACGGTCGCGTCCCCGTGGCCGGGCCCCTGCGCGTCCTCCTTCGGGGGCGCGGGCTCGGGTGACGCTCCGGGCCTCATGGGATCCGGATGCCTGGCGGGGCGTACCCCGGTACGCCCCGGCGGCAGCACGGCTACGCTCCGGCGCCACCCGACGGCACGGCGCCGGCCACCGAGCTGACCACCAACCATCGTCGCGACACTCTTCCCCGCGCGGCTGAGCTCGGCGGGACCGAACCGACCTCCGGGAGCACCCATGCGGCTGTTCGACCACCCCCTGTTCCAGATGTTCGCCGAGCGCGCTCTGATGACGATCACCGGTGGGGGCGCGGAGTACGGCGAATGCGCCCTGACCGCGCAGCGGATCACGGAGGGCGACGCCGACAGCTGGTACGAGGAGTGGATGGCGACGGCGGCGATGGTGCGAGGGTGGGCCGAGGAGAGCGCGGAAGGCGGCCACGGGGTCAGCTCCCGCGAGGCGTACCTGCGGGCCTCCACGTACTTCCGTATCGCCTACTACCCGCTGTACGGCGCTCCGGTGGACCCTCGGCTCACCGAGGCGGCCACGCGCGAGCGGGAATGCTTCGCCCGTTTCGCGGCAATGTCCGACCCGCCGCTGGAGCCCGTGAGGGTGCCCTTCGAGGGGACGTTCCTGGACGGTTACCTGTGCCGGGCGCAGGGTCCCGCCCAGGGGCCGGCGGGGGAGGGGCCGCCCCGCCCGACCGTCCTCGCGGTCAACGGCTACGACTCCAACGTCCACGAGATGTACTGGGCCCATGCCCGGCCCGCGACGCGCCGCGGCTACCACTGCCTGCTGGTCGACGGCCCGGGTCAGGGACTGGCCCTGGTCGGACAGGGCCTGACCATGCGTCCGGACTGGGAGTCCGTACTGCGCCCGGTGATCGATCACGCGGTCACGCTGCCCGGGGTGGACGCCGACCGGCTCGCCGTCGTTGGCTGGAGCTTCGGCGGCTACCTCGCCCCGCGCGGCGTCGGTGGGGATTCGCGGGTGGCCGCCCTCGTCGCCGACCCCGGGCAGTGGGACCAGCTGGAGAACTTCCGGGCCGTCCTGCCGCTGCCTCAGGAGATGAAGGACCGTCTGCCGGACGTTGACCCCGCCGAACTGGAGCCCCACCTCGCGCCACTGGTCGAGTCTCCGGCCATGCGCTGGCGGCTGGTCCAGCGCGGACTGTGGGTGCACGGGCTGAAGAGCCTCGGCGAGTACGTCGTCGAGATGGACCGCTACCGGCTCTCCGAGGTCGCCGCGAACATCTCCTGCCCCACCCTGCTCACGTTGAGCGACGGCGACCCGACCGCCGCCCAGGCCGAGAAGCTGTATCAGGCCCTCACGTGTCCCAAGACGCTGGTGCGGTTCTCCGCCGCCGAGGGCGCGCAGGGGCACTGCGAGAGCTGGAACCGCTCGCGCTACAACCAGCGGGTGTTCGACTGGCTGGACCGGGTGCTGGCCTGACAACCCGCCGACCAGAGGTACGTCGGCACCTGCTCCCGTGCCCGGGTGCTCACGTGCCGGCCCGCACAGGGTTCCGCAGCAGGTAGACAGCGGCCGTCGAGACCAGGGCGGCCATGCAGGCGATGAAGACCAGCCCCGCTCCCTCCAGACCGATCGGGCCGGTCAACACCCCCACCCCGATCACCGGCACCGAGATGCCCGTGTACGCCACCACGAACAGCGTGGAGACCACCGACGCACGACGGTCCGCAGGAGAAGCCCCGGTCACCGCGGACAGTGCCCCGCGAAATGCCAGCCCCTGCCCGGCCCCGCCGACGAGGGCGCTCAGCACCACCAACAGCAGCAGGTCCCAGTGCAGAGCGCCAGCGAGCAGTGCGAGACCGGCGAGAAGCCCGGCGCAGCCCAGCGGCAGTGACCGGTCCGCACCGACCCGGCCGACCGCCAGCTGGCCCGCGGTCGATGCGAAGAAGGCGAGCGCGACGACGCCGCCGCTCACGGCGTGGTTGTCCACGTCCAGGGACTGGGCGAGGAACGCCGGGCTGACGGACGTGAACACCCCGAACAGGGCGAACCCCACGAACGAGGCGGTCGCGGCCGGGCCGAACACCACCCGCACCTGTGGGGGCAGGCCGGGTCGCTGCGGTCGTACGGTGCTCAGCGGTCGCCGCTCGCGAACGGTCTCCGGCAGCCACCACAGGACGGCGGCCGAGCCGGCCACCAGGGTGAGGTGTACGGCGAAGGGGAGGTGCAGCGGCCAGGCGGCGTACTGCGCGAGCACACCGGCGAGCAGCGGACCGCAACCGAGACCGCCCATATTGGCGGCGGTCGCGACGAACGTCGCCCGGGAGGCACCGCCCGGCGGGGCCAGCTCCATCACGTACACCGTGGCGGCCCCGGTGAAGAGGCCGGCGGACAGCCCCGACAGCAGACGCCCCGCGTAGAGCCAGCCCAGCCCCGTGGCGGACAGGAAGCAGACGGCGCTCGCCGCCGCGAGTCCCAGGCCGCACAGCAGTACCGGCCTCCTGCCCACGGCGTCCGAGACGTTGCCCGCGAGCAGCAGGACACCGATGACCCCGAAGGCGTACACGGCGTACACCACGGTGACCAACAGCTCGGAGAAGCCGAACTTCTCCTGGTAGAGGCCGTACAGCGGGGTCGGCAGGGTGGTGCCGGCCATGCACACGGCAAACACCGCCCCGCCGAGCTCGCACCGGCGCCACGCTCGACGATCACCGTCCATGCAAACGACGCTAGCCCTCGAACCGTCCATTGCCTGAGCGACGTGCCGGAAGCGCCGCCGCTACCGGGTGACGGCACGTATCTCCGCATCGGAGTCGAGGGACCCGGCGTGGTCGACGGCCGCGGTTGACCGCGGCCTTCGACCACGCGAACAGCTGCGAGAGTGTTTACGGACCGCTCGGTGTTGAAGACATCTGGGACCTCTAGTCGTGCCTGCGGGCGATCTGCACGTTCTCCAGCACGCCGAGTGCGTTGGGAACGAGGATGGCGGCGGAGTAGTAGGTGGTGACCAGGTACGAGAGGATCGCCTGCTCGCTGACACCCATGAAGCGCACCGACAGGCCCGGCTCGTACTCATCCGGCAGGCCGGTCTGACGCAGACCGATGACGCCCTGGTTGTCCTCACCGGTTCGCATGGCGAGGATCGAGCTGGTCTGCTCCTTGGTGATGGGGATCTTGTTGCAGGGCAGGATCGGGACCCCGCGCCAGGCATGGACCTGCTGTCCGCCGACGTCGACGTGGTCCGGGTAGATCCCGCGGGCGTTGAGCTCGCGCCCGATCGCCGCGATCGTCTTCGGGTGGGCGAGGAAGAGCTTCGTACCCCGCCGGCGGCAGAGCAACTCGTCCAGGTCGTCCGGGGTGGGAGGGCCCGAGTGGGTCTGGATCCGCTGCTTGAAGTCGGCGTTGTGGAGCAGACCGAACTCCCGGTTGTTGATCAGCTCGTGCTCCTGGCGCTCCCGCAGCGCCTCGATGGTGAGCCTGAGCTGCTCCTCGGTCTGGTTCATCGGCCCGTTGTAGAGGTCCGCGACCCTCGTGTGGATGCGCAGCACGGTCTGTGCGACGGAGAGCTCGTACTCGCGTGGCTTGAGCTCGTAGTCGACGAAGGCGCCGGGCAGCGCGACTTCGCCTACGTGGCCGGCAGACATCGCGATCTCGGCCTCGCCATGCCGGTTCTGGCGTTGGAGGGGGAGCGAGCTGAACTGTTGAATGTGCGCCTGAAGGCTCGGCGCCGAGGTCAGGACTGCGGCGAAGTCGGTCCGGGACAGGGTCAGTAGTGTGCCGGAGGTCTCGGCGGTCGCGGTGTAGTCCCATCTGGCGTCGGCGTCCAGAAGCGCGTTCTCCCCGAACTGGTCGCCGTCGGCGAGTACGGCGACGTCGACCGCGTCGCCGTACTTGCCGACGGAGTTCTGACTGATGCGGCCGTGGGCGATCAGGTGGATCTGCCCGGCGGGGGTACCGCGCTCGACCAGCACCTCGCCGGCACGGAAGTCGCGCTGGACGCACCGGTCGGCGATCGCGGTCAGCACGTCGACGTCTTCGAAACCGCGCAGCAGTGCCAGTTCGCCGAGCTCTCGGGGGATCACCCGGACGTCGGTCCCGTCCTGGACGAACTCGATGCTCCCGTCGCCGACGGTGTACGTCAGCCGGCGGTTCACCCGGTAGGCGCCGCCCTTGGTCTCCACCCAGGGGAGCATGCGCAGCAGCCAGCGGGAGGTGATCTCCTGCATCTGCGGGGCGGACTTGGTCGTGGTGGCCAGGTTGCGGGCGGCTGCCGTGCTCAGGCTGGACTGCGGGGGAGGGTCTAATTGTGCTTCCGGGCTGGTCTCAACGGTCATGGGGACAGCTCTCCTTCGCAAGGGTGGTTCATCGGTGTAGGCGCGACGACACGCGGTGCATGGGGAAGCAGGGGGTAAACGTCCGACGGAGTTGGTACAGAACTCGTGGAACAGTAAAGGCCGTTACGCCCGGCCCGCCCGATGAGCCCGATGGCAGTACTCGAAGCGGTGATCTCGCTCCGCGCGGGTTTATCTGGACGAACGACTGCATTCGAGCCACTGGCGGAGAGGGCGCCCGGTGAGTGGCGTGGTCGCCCGCCCTGGCCTGTCCTGAGCACAACGCGAGCCGAGCTGATCGGCCCGGGCACACCCTCGCGGGGGACCGGAGTCATCGCTCTGACTCCGTACGGCCTCCCGTCACCCGGCCCGCGTCACCAGCGGATCGACGAATACGCGGGGGAGTGAGCGGCCTGCAGAGCGTCCCTTTGAAGGACCCTAGGATGCGACCATGGTTCGATTCGACGAGGTCAAGGCGACGTTCTGGGACAGGGATTTCGAGGAGGTCCAGCCACCGTTGACCGACGCCGCCGTCCAGGAGGCGGAGGCCGAGCTCGGCGTCCGTTTGCCCTCCTCACTGCTGGAGATCCTGCGCATCCGGAATGGCGGCGTGGTGGCGTCCCGATGGAACGCGTTCCCGACCACGGCGCCGACGTCATGGAGCGAGGACCACGTTTCTCTCGACGAGGTGATGGGCATCGGCCGGCGCGAGAACCAGTCGTCGCTGCTGGACACGCCCTATCTGGTGGGGGAGTGGGAACTACCGTCCTCTCTCGTCCTGGTCTCGGGTGACGGGCATTCCTGGATCGCGCTCGACTACCGGGAGTGCGGCCGCCAGGGCGAGCCGTCGCTGACGTGGTTCGACGCGGACGAGGAGACGGAACTCGCGCTCGCTGCGGACTTCACGACGTTCGTGGAGCGGCTCACCTGCGCTGAGAACCTTGGTGCCGACAGCCCGAACCAGAGCACGGGCCTGCTGTGAGCGGGGTGCCCGCCTCATCGCGTCCGGTCTGTGTCCGCCCACTCCGGTCGTACGACACGTTCCGCCGGGGGTCAAGTAGCGCCGGGGAAGCCCGACTTACTAGTGGTTTCAGAATGAGTTGCGACCGCTTGGGTGCAAGCGCGGCCTGACCTCCATGGCGGATGTGGAGTGCGCCATCATCGAGGTCGTGCCACGGCCGAACACGGGCGCGCGCTGATCGCCCTGCCGCTGACACGTCAGCGGCACTCGCTATCGTCCATGCCATGACCTCAAGTGATCATCTGCTCGACCTGATCCAGACCACCCCGGAGATCGATCTGCTGCTGCGGTCGTTCGGCTTCGACATCCACCGGAAGCACTACGGCGAGGGCTTCAGACTTTCCTCCGGTGCGCCGCTGGAGGTGATCGCTGGGGAATCTGCCGGTGGGGCGTACTTCCTGTGTGCTGAGCAGGACGGACGCCGACCGGTGGTGTTCGCGAGTTCCGAAGGGGAAGGCGGCTTGCTCGCCGATGACCTCGCGGAGGCACTGGAGATCATCATCGGGCTGGAGTGGCGGGACTGCCTGGCGTTTTCGGGCGGTGGCGATGTGGAAATCATGCAGATCTCCGCCCAACATCTAGGGCCTGTGTGATGTCGTGATCATTCTTGGATTCCGTCCTCCTCGAGGGGCGGAATCCGGTAGGACTGTGGTCGTGACGCGCAGGCAACTCACCAATGCCCAGTGGAAGTTCATCGAGCCGTACCTGCCGATCGGTAGGTACGGCCCGTACCCGCAGCGGTTGCGGGAGCAGTTCGAGGGGGTGATCTGGCGGTTCCGGTCCAGTGCCCAGTGGCGGGAGATGCCTGCCGAGTTCGGCCCCTGGGCCACCGTCTACGGACGCTTCCGCGTCTGGCGGGACGCCGGTGTCTTCACCGCCCTGCTGGAAGGCCTGATCGCCGAGGGGGCCCGCACGGGCAGAGCAGACTTGTCGCTGGTCAGTGTGGATTCCACCACGGTCCGTGCCCACCATGACGCGGCAGGGATGCGCGTCAGCAAGCACCTCATGGAGGCCCTGGAAGAAGCCGCGCAAGAGCAGGTAACAGCCCGGCAAAAGGGGGCGGACCGGAGGAACAGAACGGACAGGCCGAGCGCCGGCGTATCCGGCGCAGACGCAAGCTCCGCCTGAAGGAAGCCCTGCTCGGCAGGTCCCGGGGAGGACTGACCAGCAAGATTCACCTCGCCGCCGACCGCAGGTGCCGTCCGCTCGCCCTGGTTTTGACCGTCGGGCAGGCCGGGGACAGCCCGCAATTCATCCCCGTGCTCGCGAGGGTGAGAGTCCGCCTGCCTGTCGGCCGTCCCCGCACCAGGCCCGGCGCGGTCGCCGCGGACAAGGCCTACTCGTCCCGCGGCAACCGCTCCTACCTGCGCAGACGCAGAATCAAGGCCGTCATCCCGGAAAAGCGGGATCAGGCCGCCAACCGGAAGAAGAAGGGTGCACGTGGCGGCCGTCCCGTCAGCCACGACGCCGACCTCTACAAGGAGCGGAACACGGTCGAACGCCTCATCAACAAGCTGAAGGCCTGGCGAGGCATCGCCACCCGCTACGACAAGACACCCGAAAGCTACCTCGCCGGCCTCCACCTCCGGGCCGCAATGATCTGGATCGACGACCTGATCAAGACCGCCGAATGATCACGACATCACACAGGCCCTAGAACGGTCCCGTGACAAGCACAACCCCGACATCGACAACGAAGCTGCCCAGGTGGCCGCAGCCCTGTCGCTGCGTATCGTGCCTGTCGCTGACCTGGTCATCCGGTTGCACGCAGCCGCCTCGAAGACCGAACCGGACTACATCGTGACCGACGACGACGGGCAAGAGTTCGATCCACCGTTCGGCGAGTGTGTGGAACCTCGCCACGGAGGCTGGCGCTGAACCCGACCGGCCGCTGCCGCCAGTCGCATCGACACCGGTAGTTCGGCCAGTATCTGACAACACGTCGGCCAGACTCTCTTGAGTGTCTGCCGACCCGACCGGAGCCGACCGGGCAGCAAGCATCACCTGATCGTCGACCGGCACGGCACTCCGCTCGCCGTCACGCTGACCGGTGGCAACCGCCATGACGTCACATAGCTCCTGCCGCTCCTGGACGCGATCCCACCGATCCGGGGCCTGCGCGGACGCCCGCGCACGCGGCCACGCAGGCTGTTCGCCGACCGGGCTACGACTTCGACAAGTACCGGCGCCTGCTGCGGAAGCGTGGGATCAAGCCGCACATAGCCCGTCGCGGCGTCGCCCATGCTCGGGTCTGGGCAAGACCCGTTGGGTGGTCGAGCGGACCTTCGCCTGGCTCCACCAGTTCAAGCCCCTGCGCATCCGCTACGAGGTACGCGCCGACCTGCACCTCGGCCTGCTTCAACTCGCCTGCCGCATCATCTGCTTGAGACGACTCCGAACCTCATTCTGAAACGGTCAGTTACCGCGGATGGCGGTGGTACGGCCATCGACTGGCCGATGAGCGGAGCACTCGCTCGACCACCTCCGGGCAGCGGCTCGGCAGGGTGCATGGTCCGCTCGGGACAGTGAGCGGTGTTCCCCCACCCACGCTGCCGGCCTCGCCAGGACTCGTTTGCGTTCACCTGTCGAGCCACCACGGGCTTCGGCCGCTCGGCGACTGTTGGCATACGCACGCCCGTCAGCGAGCCAGGGGTGGTGATACGTGGCCCGGAAGCGGTAGGGGAGCGGAGTGGGCGAGGCAGGACCGCACATGCGTGTGCCGGACACGTGCGGGCAGGTCCTCGTCGTAGACCTGTATCCGGTGCCGGTTGAAGCTGCTCTTTCCCGCACGCTACGGCCTGACCGGCACGGATCGCACTCGCGTCGTCGCAGAAGGCTTCCCCTTGCTGCTCGATCGGCCACTGAGCCTTCTTCAACCTGCTGAGCGTGTGCGGCAGTTGCCGACAGGCCCTGCTCACCTTCGCTCACCTGCGCAACGGGCATCCCTATGCCCAGCTCGCAGCCGGGTTCGCCATCGGCACGACCACGGCCTACCGATACAGCACCAAAGCCGTCGACCTCTTGGCCGCCCTGGCACCCACGCTCGAACGAGCCGGCGCCGGGCCCACACTGACCAGGTCCCGCCGTAGCCAGCGAGGTCTCTCGGCGCGGTCGTCATCCCGGCCCCGCTGCGCGGCCGTTTCGCTCGACTCGGCTGAGGGCCGCCGGGGGCTGGGGACGGTGACCGGCAGACCGGGGCGAGCCGCTTGTCCATCTCCAGCCGGAACGTTCCGGATGTCTCCTTCCCGCCGGTGCACGGGCTCGCCCGGTGCGCGGGCACCGGGCGAGCCCGCTCGCTCGGTCTGCGGGTCCACTCGGTCCGCGGGCTCAGTCGTCGAAGACGATGTCCTCGATGTCGTGGGTCCAGCGGACCTTGCTGTCGTTGACCTCGATGATGAGGTCGAGGCCGGTGCTGGTGTGCCCGGTGGAAAGGATGGTAAACGTGTCGGCCTTGCGGCGCAGGAACGCCACGAAACCGCCGAGGTCGGGGTCTCCGTCGTTCAGCAGCACGTACTCGCCGAGCCGCCGGTAGAACTTGGGCAGGATGACGTCCTTGCTGACCTCCGGAGGGCCCACGACTACCGTGGGCTTCTGAGTCTTGTCGAGCGGCCACAGACCCTCGCTGTCGGCCTGGGCCTTGTGCGCTGTCGCGGTCATGTCGTTGCGCAGGTCGGGGAAGAGGGACCGGTAGAAGGTCGGGTAGACGAAGCCCTTGGCGAGCAGCTTGTGGTTGACGGTCTCGTGCAGCATGGCCGACGTGAAGAAGACGCTGCCATCGGCATCGGCGTCGGGTCCTGCTCCGGGCCCGGTGAAGGCGATGCAGCGGCCGAGCGGGTCACCGCCGCGGGTCAGGACGTATCCGCGGACGGCGGCGGGGTTGGTCGGGGCCTTGACCTTCCCGCTCGGAGTGCGCTGTACGGGGTCGAACCCGAGGAGGCGCAGCAGTTCGGCGGCCGCCCCTTCGGCCTGCGCCTTGGGCTGGTGCAGCACGCCCCCGCCGACGAAGGGGGGATCGAAGTGCGTCTCCAGGGCGTCGATGCCCTCCAGGCGCAGATTGGCTCCGCCGGGGCCGCGGATCTGAATGGGAACCGGGCAGGGGATCGTGTCCCACACCGCCGGGTCGTCCGGGTAGAACCGGACCGTGTCCCCGTCGGGGCTCGTCCCCACGATCCGGAATTCGCCTTGGATGCGGGTGTACGGCATGAGGGGGCCTCCTCACGGACGCCTGGTAGCGGCCAGAAATGCGCGGACGGACGCCGCACGGCCTCTCCTCACTATGCGTCCGCGGCGCCCGGGGGTCCTGTTGGCGGTTCAACGTCTGCGAAGGGAGACGTTGAACCACCACCGGGCGCTCACGGGGTTCTCACCGCCCGCAGCACTCCGCGGCCAGCAGACCGTCCAGGCTGTGGAGCTCCCAGAGCGGCCAGTCGCCGCTGTGGTTGAGCACGATGGCGCCGACGACGGCGTACGGGGCCCTCTGTACGCCCCGTACGTCGCCGAACTGGGCCGCTGCCTCGCTGGGGACGGTAGGAGACCCTGTCCCCAGGCCAGAAGGCGGTGAACCGGACCCACGCGAAGATCCGGGCGCTCGTCGAGCAGGCCATCGCCACCCTCAAGTCCTGGCGACTCCTCCGCAAACTACGGTGCTCGACCTCCCGGATCACCGAACTCGTCCAGGCCGTCCTGACCCTTCATCTGACCAGCTCAGAGTGAGGATGGAAAAGGCTCACTGTGACTGGGCATGAGCGGGCCCGGCTCGGTTGCTGGCTGTTCCCGGTGCGTGGGAGCGCCTCGGCTCCTGGGACCGATTCACGTTCGACTGCGGGGTGACGGTGTGCCGGAAGCCTGGTGCAACCACGTCCCGAGAGCCTCGTAGTCGGCGTCGGTGAGCCCATGTACCGGGTCGACGCGATGGAGCAGGGCCTGTCCTTGGTGGTGGGCGTGCACCCAGGCTCGATCGGTGTCGGTGATCTCGTCATCCACCCAGGCGAATGAGCGTCCCGCTGCCCGGGCCACGAGAGTGCGCGTCTTCCAGTGCAACCCGGCCCGCTCGGCTCGCTCGTCGGCGGCGGATGGCTCCGGCCAGATCACGACGGGCAACTGCGGCAGGCCGATCCGGGGCGAGACGCATTCGTTCGCCTCGTGCATCCAGGTCGTGGCCCAGACCAGGTCGCAGGGCAATGCCATCAACCGTGGTCCGTGCTCGGGGTTGATCCTGGCCAGCAGCGGATTCGAGGCGGCCATCGCGACTCCGTGAGCCGGCCGATAGGCCGGGTAGCCATCCGGATACTGCTCCGGTGAAGCGCCGAAGGGAATGAGTGGTCCGTCGATGTCGAGGAAGAGCAGTGGACGTGGTGCAGAGCCGGTCACGCCCGCACGATAGCTGTTCTGCTGCCCTCATCCCCCTCGCGGCTTGGACTGGTGTCCGGGGAGGGAGGCCGGGTGTCCGGGTGCCTGCTGCCGGGCGGGCTCGTCGCGACGTCCGCGCCGCGGTGAGAGCGCTTGCTGTGGGCGGGAGTGTCGGTCGTTCCGTAGCCGAAGGGTGGGATGCGCCTCGGCGCCGGAGGTGCGAGCCCGCACGGAGGCGTGTCCCGGCGGTGAGCCGAGCGTGGCGGCCCGGAGCCCCCCGGGCGCCGGCGGCAGCGACGAAAGCACCTAACACTCCGGTTGGTTCCCGCAGCCGATGCGGTCTGTGCGGTGAGGGGGTGACCGGGTCGGTGATCTCGCGGCGTGCCAGTCGGTTGTCGCGGTGTGACCTGGGGGTTTTGGGCTTCGGGTCTCCTCGGTGGTGCGCTGCCGTGCGAGGGCGCCGCAGCCTTCGGCCGAGGGTGGGGGCGGAGCATGGTGGCCATTCTGCGGCGCGCCACCCCGGCCGCCGGTCGTGATGACGAACGACAACAGGTGTGCGGCTCCGGGGAGTTATTCATTCCGGAAAGCGCCAAGAACCTTGTCAGTCGAACAGAAGCGGCCCTATGCTGCGCGAACAGAAAGCGCTTTCCCTTCCGGGTTGCCGTGAATCGATGCATGAGCCGCTATCGATCCGGCACGAGGCGGGCGCAGAGCGACAGTTCGGCCTGATCACATCGAAGAGCCCTCAGATGCAGGGCAACCAGAACCTGCTCAGCGACACGTCGGCAGCTCAATGGGTGGCATGACATGTCCACGGCAGGTATGGGCGGTACTCGACATGCGAAGAGGAATGGGGAGACCAGGATGAGACGACCATTCGTACTCCGACTCTGTGCGGCGCTGGCCACGTTGTCCGTTGCGGCGGTGGGCGGCGTGGTTCTTGCGACGCCCGAGGCGTCGGCGGCGACCGGCAGTGCCACCGGCTATGCGACCCAGAACGGCGGGACCACCGGCGGTGCGGGTGGGCAGACGGTGCGTGCCACCACGGGGACCGCGATCCATGCGGCTCTGTGCGGCCGGGCCAGTAGCAGCACCCCGATCACGATCGAGGTCGAGGGGACCATCAACCACGGCAACACCGCCAAGGTATCGGGCACCAGCTGCAGCACCGCCGACGGTGTGATCGAGCTCAAGCATATCAGCAACGTGACGATCGTCGGTGTCGGCAGCGGGGCGACGTTCGATCAACTGGGCATCCACATAAGGGAGTCCAGCAACATCATCATCCAGAACGTGACCGTCCGGAACGTCAAGAAGTCCGGCTCGCCCACGTCCAACGGTGGTGACGCCATCGGTATGGAGAGCAACGTCCGCAACGTCTGGGTGGATCACGCCACCCTTGAGGCGTCGGGCGGGGAGTCGGAGGGGTATGACGGCCTCTTCGACATGAAGGACAACACCCAGTACGTGACCCTGTCCTACAGCACCCTGCGCAACTCCGGCCGCGGCGGCCTCGTCGGTTCCAGTGAGACCGAACTCTCGAACGGCTTCATCACGTACCACCACAACCTGTACGAGAACATCGACTCCCGGGCGCCCCTGCTGCGTGGCGGCATCGCCCACATGTACAACAACTACTACGTGAAGCTGAACGAGTCCGGGATCAACTCCCGTGCCGGGGCCCGTGCCAAGGTGGACAACAACTACTTCAAGGACTCCAAGGACGTCCTGGGCACCTTCTACACCACCGCGGCAGGCTACTGGCAGGTCAGCGGTAACACGTTCGACAACGTGACCTGGTCCGCCCGCGGCAGCGAGAACAACCCTGCCGGTCCCAACCCGCAGTCCAACACCACCGTCAACATCCCTTACGCCTACAGCCTCGACAACGCGAGCTGTGTGCCGGCTGTGGTGGGCCAGACGGCCGGCGCCAACAAGGGCTTGAAGGTGTCGGACGGCAGTTGCTCGCCGCAGAACCCCAGCCCGACGCCGACACCGACCAACCCCACCCCGACACCGACCACGCCCACGCCGGGGCCCACGACTCCCACCCCGGGTCCGACCCCGCCCAGCGGAACCAACCTCAGCATCGGCGCCGGCTCCGACGGCTCCAGCAAGGCCGACGGAACGAGCTACGGCAACGTGCGCGACGGGGTCATGAGCACCTACTGGTCGCCGGCCGGGTCGACCGGCTCCGTCTCGGTCAAGTGGGGCTCCGCCACCGCCGTGTCCTCGGTCAACATCCGGGAGGCGGCGGGCTCCACGGGCAGCATCGGCTCCTGGAAGGTCATCAACGGCGACACCGGCGCCGTACTGAACTCGGGCAGTGGGGCGGGCGCCATCACCTTCCCCCGGACCTCGCTGAGCAAGGTCACCTTCGAGATCACCAGCTCGACCGGCACACCGAAGGTCGCCGAGTTCGAGACCTACGCGGGCTAGTTGCTCGCTCCTCGTCCACCAGGCACGGGGGAACGCGCAGCACGGGGGAACGCCAGGCGCGGGAAGCTCCAGGAACGGGGCCGTCGGATACGACGGCCCCGTTCCCGTGCTCAGGGCGTACGTCCGCGAGCGGATAGGGCCGCCGAGCCGGTCGAGTGGAGCACCCGAGCAGGGCGCCCTGTACGCGGTTGATCCCGGCCTGCTGTCCGGCCGCGACGGAGATCACGGCACCTGCGGCGTCCTGGTCCATCGTGATGCGCTCTGCGTCGACGAGCGGCGCGACGAGGAGCGCGCACAGGACGGCCACGCCGGGACGGTCACGCCGGGACGGTCACGCCGACGGACGTGGCCCCGTGGCCGAGGAAGTGGAAGGCCGGCTGCCCGACGACGACGCCCGCGACGACCTCGCACACGACGCGTACCGCGTTGGTACCCCGCCCTCCGACGGGGGTGTTGAGCGCGAAGAGGGTTGCGATCGGGGCGAAGACAGGGACGTGGTGGTCGAAGAGGTTACTGCGATCCACCAGAGAGCGCGGCCCACGGCCTGCTGGAATACAGGCCACAGGCTGTCACCTTTACCCTTTCTCAGCACTCCTCATCCGGCGCCGCTCGTGATCGGGGAGACACGGCACCGGGCGTCCCGGTACAGGTCCCGGACCTCGGGGAGTTGCTGGAAGCCGGCTGACTCGTAGGTGGCGACGGCGCCCGCATTGGAGCTGGGGGTGCAGACGATCGCGCTCGTCGAGCCCAGCTCCCGGAGTGCGGCCGCCGCGGGGACGGTGCCTGGACGGGGCGCAGGGCAGGTGGTTTTGCGGGGGCGATCATGCGGTCATCCCGCCCTAGGTAATCGCGTTGTGGATCAGGGGCGGTCGGCGGCCGATCTTCGGAGAGCGGCCGCCATGGCCGGAGTTATGAGGGACCAACTCGGGGTAGGGAGAGGGCTGCCCGACCCTGGAGGCGGACTGTGTCAGCCCGGGACAACCCGGGGTCACCCGGAGTTGTACCCCCAACGGGCCTGGCCGTCCTTGCCCATGAAGCACTTCGCGGGCCGCCCGTCGGACGTTGTCGCGGTGCCGCCCACGGGGGAGCAGAACTGCCCGAACCGGACCCCTGAGCTGCCGCCGGTGCTGCCGCCCGAGCTGCCCGAGCCGCCCGAACTGCCGGAGGAGCCGCCGGTGGTGGTGCTTCCGCCGGAACCGCCCCCGGAGGTGGTGCTTCCGGCGCTGCTGCCCCCGGAGGTAGTACCCCCGGTCGTCGTGCCGCCCGTCATGCCGCCCGTCGTGCCGCCTCCCGACGTCGTCCCGTAGGACGGCTTCGGTGCCGGATCGGGCTTCGGGTCAGGCTTGGGCTTGGGCTTTGGCTTCGGGCTGGGTTCGGTGCAGGGCTCGGCTGGTCCGATCAGCCAAAGGTCGACCCGTGTGTGGGCCGAGACCTCGGTGTCGGGGTCCGGCTGCTGGCGACAGACCTGCCAGTCGGCCAGGTCACGCGAGGTGTCGTCGAGACGCTTGCCGGTATGGGCGTGGAAGTGGACGGCTCGATCGAGACCGAAGTCGTCGAGGGCCCGTGAGGCGTCCTCGTACCACTCGCCGATGAGGTCCGGCATGAGGACGCGGCGCGGGCCGAGCAGTCGCGTCGGGCACTCCTCCCGGTCCGGGACCGCGTACAGCGTCAGCATCCTTGCTGAGGGGCGGACCGTCTCGTCGCGGTCGGGTGTCTGGAAGCAGACCCGCCAGCCAGGTTCGGCCGGCGTCAACGGCCGGAAGGCGGAGGAGGCGTCCATGGCCGAGACCTTCAGCCACGGGTGGTCGCCGGCCTCCGTCGCGGCCGTGGTGAGCGGGGCCCCGGTGAAATCGGGGACGGTCAGGGGGTGGTCCGCACGGACCCGCGCCGACGCCTCGTCCCCGCCACCGTCGGACGCGAGGCCGCCGAGGAACATCAGGGCCGCGCCGGTGGATATCAGGACGGGATGCCGGCGTATCCAGGTGGCGATCCGTGTCCCGCGACGAGGGCGCGCGGGGGATGCGGCAGGCAGGAGTGCCCCCATGGACTGGAGGAGTTCTCCCTTCGGGTCGAGCTTCGAGCCGTCGAGCTTGCGCGGTGTGCCGTCGACGAGGATCTCGACGGCGTCGAACAGGCCGTACGTACGCCGGAGTATCAGCAGGGGCGCGGGCACCCGGGTCACCTTGGGGGCGGCCCAGAGGTTCCGGAGGAGGATGAGGCCGTTCCCGGTGAGCGCGGCATGACCCCACCCGTCGCGGTAGAGGGCGCGGACGACCTCGCCCGGCGCCAGCTCTTCCAGCAGCGCCTTCTTGTGGTCGTCGGGGAGGGAGATGCTCTCAGCCGCGGCAGCCGCGGCCGTCCGCGGGTCCTCCGCCAGCGTGTCGGGCACCAGCGTGCCCGCCTGCATGACGAGTTGGCCGGACGGGTCGAGCCGCGAGCCCCAGAGGCTGACGCGCCGCCCTTCCACCGACACGTCCACGCGCCGGCGGGCGCCGTGCGTGGTGCGCAGGATCGCCAAGGGCTTCGGTACGCGCGTCGCCTGCGGCGCGGACCCGACCCCCAGGAGGATGAGACCGCTCTCGGTGAGCGCGGCGTGCCCGAGCCCCTGACGGTAGAGGGCGAGCACCTTCTCGCCGGCGCGGAGGGTACGGAGAAGGGCCTGTGCCCCCGGGACCGGGAGCGCGAGGGACTCGTGAGTCGCCACCCTGGTGGTGCGGGAGTCGTTCCGCAGGAGGCGCTGGGCGGGAGCGTCGGACATGTGGGGATGTTAACGGCCGGTGATCTTCGACCGGGCACCAGTACGGGACTTTCCGCAGGTCACCTTTGGTCTTGTTCCCGAGGGCCTCGGTCCGCCGTCCCCCGCGCCCGCGGGTGCGGCACGCTACTTGTCGCCGGGCCGGGGGTCGGGTAGCTCACCGACGCGGCCGGCTCCCGTATCTCCCCGATCATCCGGGCGGTGCGCGTCGAGCGGGTGACGCTCGTACCCCGCACGCGCGCTGCGCGGTGTACCCCACCCAGCCGCATGTGGCCGAAAGAGGTTGACCGGATGCCGACGTATCAGGCCGGGTTCATCGCGGCTCTTGGCGTACGTAGCTCTGTCGGTGCCCGAGAAGGAGAACCCGTGCGTTCGAGAAGCAAGCTGTCGGTTCTGGCCGGTGTATGCGTCAGTGCCCTGACGGTCGGTGGTCTTGCCCAGCCCGCGATGGCGGACGGCACGTACGACCCCGTCACCGACAACTGCAACGCGGCGAGCGCAGTGACACCGGGCTCGTACGGCATCGGGAGCCTGACATGGTGCATCCTGGCGGCGCAGCAGAGCGCCCAGACCAAGAGACTGGCCCGTGAAGCCTTCGTCAAGGGTCTTCTCGACATGCTGACGAACCGCACCGGCGGCTACTACAACGTCATGATCCTCGACATCAAGGGCAAGAACGCCTTCGGAGATCCGTGGTTCGTCAACCGCTACCAGCAGAACCTTCAGGACGTGGCGTTCCAGACGGACGTGGAGTACCAGGACGAGACCTCGCGCGAGGACCAGACCTATCGGATCTGGATCTTCTCCGGCGGCGGCAGTTTCACCAACGAGGGCGACGGCGGCTGGGGCAACTGGGCCTTCTACGGCCTGTGGGACCGCAACGGCTCCACCGTGAACTTCCGTCCCACCGAGGTGCCCACGATCCCCGCGGTGCCCAAGGGGGAGACGCCGGGCCCCGGCGACACACCCATCACGCCCGGTGTGCCCGCCCAGCCCGGCCCTCGGCCCGGCTACCGCGCCGACACGGCGGCGACCACCCCCGACGCCTCCGGCCGTCCGCCGGTCGGCGTCCCCGTGTACCTCAAGACCGTCAACAACCTGGGAGCCGTGGCGACGAACGCCACCTCCGGCTCGACGGTGGTCGCCGGAGAGCTGGGTGCCGCGAACTCGCGGTGGACCCTGAAGGAGACGGACGGAGGCCGCTACGAGATCACCAACGGCCTGGGGCCGGACCTCACGGAGAACAAGAGCACCTACTTCGCGAACGTCACTACCTGGAAGGGGAGTTCGCTGCAGAAGTGGGAGGTGGTCGGTGTCGCGGGCGACGCGTACCAGATCAGGATCAGTGATCAGGACTGCCTGACCTACGACGAGGACTACAAGAAGCTCGGCGTGTGGACGTGCGACGGGTCCGAGGCCCAGCGGTGGACGATCGCCCCCTGAGCGGTAGGGCGGCGAACCGCTGAGCGCTGCGGTTGCATGTCGCTGAGCGGTACGACTGCCTACCGCTCACCCGACGACGATCCTGTCAGCGCAGGTCGAGCCGCATCAGGACCCGGGGGTGACCGGCCAGCACCGAGGTGGTGTCGGCGGCGTTGGTGAATCCGGCACGTTCGAAGTTCTTCCGGATTCCGGCGTACGCCATCGTCAGGTCGACCTTGGCGTCGCCGTTGTCCAGTGGGTATGCCTCGATCGCCGGTGCACCGTGCGCACGGGCGAAGTCGACCGCCCCGGCGATGAGAGCGTGTGAGATCCCCTGCCTGCGATGACCGGGGCGCACGCGGATGCACCACAGCGACCAGACGGGCAGGTCGTCGACGTGCGGGATCTTGCGGCTGCGTGCGAAGGAGGTGGCCGAGCGCGGTGCCACGGCGGCCCAGCCGACCGGCTCGTCACCCTCGTAGGCGAGCACTCCCGGCGGGGGCTGCGTACGGCAGAGCTCAGCCACGTACTCACCGCGGGCCGGTCCGCGAAGCTCGTTGTTGAGCTTGGAGGGGACGCGGTAGCTCAGGCACCAGCAGACGTTGGCCCCGGGTGACTTCGGGCCGAGAAGGGTGCGGACGTCGCCGAAGACCCAAGCCGGGCGCACCTCGATGGTCATGCTGCCACGATGCCACGGGCTACGCTGCGATGCCCCTCGGTCCGTGCGGTACGGGTCCGGGCCGCCCGGACGCGTGTTGCCCGGAGTCCCGCCCTCACGGGTATTCACTCGTCCCTGCCCTGTTCCTCCCGGGGCTCGGCCGTGCCCATGGCCCGCTGGTCCTCGTCCGTCCACTTCTGGGTGTCACGCGGTTCGACGTAGGGCTCGTCGTCCGGGTCGTGACCGGCGATGACCGCTCGCTCCCGTGCCATCTCCGCGTCGAACTCGAGCCCCAGCAGGATCGCCAGATTCGTGATCCACAGCCACACCAGGAAGATGATGATGCCGGCGAGTGCGCCGTACGTCTTGTTGTAGGAGCCGAAGTTGGCCACGTAGAAGGCGAAGGCCGCCGAGGCGGCCAGCCAGATCAGCAGGGCCAGCAGGCTTCCCAGCGAGACGAACTTGAAGCCGCGGTCCTTGGCGTTCGGCGCCGCCCAGTACAGGATCGCGAGCATGATGGTCACGAGTACCACGAGGACGGGCCACTTGGCGAAGGACCAGACGGTCAGGGCCGTGTCGCCGATGCCCAGAGCCGTGCCGATCTGACGGGCGATGCCGCCCGTGAGTACGACGATCAGCGCACTCACACACGCGAGAATCATCAGGACGAGAGTCAGGCCGACGCGTACGGGCAGCACTTTCCAGGCGGGCCGGCCCTCGGGAATGTCGTAGACGACGTTGGAAGTGCGGATGAACGCGGCGACGTATCCGGAAGCCGACCACAGAGCGACGAGCAGCCCGACGATCGCCAGCACGGAGCTGGTTCCGCCGCTGGACTGCAACTGGGTCACCGCGTTGGTGATCACGTCACGAGCCGCGCCGGGGGCCAGTTTCTGAATGTTCTCCAGTACGGTCCGGGTGGCGGACTCGCCCGCGATGCCCAGCAGGGCGACGAGGACCAGCAGGGCGGGGAACAGGGCGAGGATGCCGTAGTACGTCAGGCCGGCCGCCCTGTCGGTGAGCTCGTCCCGCTTGAATTCCTTGGCCGTGCGCTTCAGCACCTTCATCCATGACGCCTTGGGGACCTCGGTAGGCGACTGGGGTGGCTTACCGGACTGTTGCACTGACATACAGCTCACCTGCCCTCGGGGGTGTGTGACGCGATGGCGGGCCCCGTGCGCCGGAGGTGCCTACGTCGTCCTGACCGGCGTCGGAGGCACCTCTTATCTGTCCCGGCCGGGAGGAGTCAGCCCCTAGGCGACTGGTCGCGTGCTTCCTGCGCGGCTTCCTGGCCGGTGTCGCGAAGGCCGGATGCCGCCTCCTTTCCGGACTCCCGGGCCTGCTGCGCAGCGGCTCCGGCCGCACCCCGCGCGGTGCCCTTCAGAGACTCCGCGGCCTCGGTGACCGGTTGGCGCATCTCTTCCCTGACGTCCTGCGCCGTCTGTTTGACGGGCTGGAGCAGTTCGTCGGAATGCTCGCTGAGCCGCGTGCCCAGCCGTTCCTCGGCCGCTGTGGCAGGGAGGAACGCGGCAGCGAGCATCCCGGCACCGAAGGCGATCAAGCCTGCGGCGAGCGGGCTGCCCTGCGTCTGCTGTGCGACCTGGCCGGGAGCGTTGCGTACGGACTCGCCGACCTGGTCGGCCGTCTGCCTGACCGCGGCGCCGACCTGCCCGGCGGCTTCGCCGGCGCTCTCCGCCTGGCCGGACGTCGCGTCCCGGGTGTCGCTCGCCGCTCCCATCACGCGCTCCTTGAGACCGGTCAGCCGGTGCTGCGCGGCTCCGGCCTTCCGCCGCGCGACCCTCCTCGGTGACACCCTTTCCGCGAGACGGTCCACGTTGCGTGCCAGATGGGCCCGGGTGTCCTCCACCTCGGTCTTCAGCTCGTCGGGTTGCGCACCCATCGCGCATCCTCCTTCAGTGATTCGGACGTCCGTTCCGGCACTCGTACCGCGCGCAGGCGTTTTCGACCCGTCACGAAGAGAATGGCTCCCACGAGAGCCCAGAACGCTGTCACGATGAGCGCGGCCCAGGCGAGGTCGACCACGTGGGCCAGACCGAAGATCGCCGCCAGGCTCCCCAGCAGCAGCACCAGGTGCCCGGCGTAGCCGGAACCCGCGAGCATGCCCGCTGCTTTCCCGGCCTTGGCCGTCTCCTGTTTGATCTCTGTTTTCGCAAGCTCGATCTCACTGCGGACGAGTCGTGAGAGGTCCTCGCTGATCTCGCCGACCAGTTCTCCGACCGAGGGGTCCGACGAGGGTGCCCGCGTGCTGGTGATCCCGTCCGGCTGGACGGCCGGGTCCTCCGAGTAGTGAATGGCCATGGTTGAGCCCCCCTTATGGCTGCCGCGAATCCGGATCCGGGTGCGGTCCGGCCACCGGAACGGGGCCGGTCGACGACACGCTCCCGCCGTAGGACGGGGTGCTTCGCGGCGGGCCGTGGCCGTCGCCGGAATCCTCCGCGTCGTATGCGTACGGGGGACCGGGAGCCTCCGCGCGGCGGACGCCGTCCGGGGTTTCCCCCTCCGGCCGGCCCTCTCCGAGTTGCTGAGAGTCCGGGACTGCCGAGGGCCCCGACGTCCGTGGGCCGCTGCCTCCGGCCGACTTGACGCCCTTGCCGATCCTGGCAGCGGCGAAGCCGGCGAGCGCCGCACCGGCGAGGAACGCCCCGGGCCGGCGACGGGCGAAGTCCTGGAGGTCGCTGAGGAGCCCGTCCGGGCCCCTGCTCTCCAGGTGGTCGGCCATGCGCTGCCCGCGGTCCGCGATCTGCCTCACCGCGGCCGATGCCGAGGAGTCGCCTTCCGCTTTGTCGCTCATGTTCCGCAAGTCGTCGGACAGCCGCCGTACGTTCTGTGCCACACGCTGCGTCTGGGACCGGGCCTGTCCCTGGAGCTGCTCGCGCAGGTCGCCTGCGAGATCCTGGACCCTGGCCGACGCCTCGCCCGCCACGTTGGCTGCCTGTTCCCTGGCGGTGCCGACCGTCTCGGCCGTCTTCTCGCTCACCAGTCCGGCGCCTTCGCCGGCCTTCTCCCGCGCGGTCTGCGCTACCGCCGCCGCTGCCCCCTGGTCCCGGCGGCTCGAACCGTCGAAGTCACTCAATGTTCCTCCTCGGTCGGTCCTGCACCTCGTGATGTGGTGATCACGCCGCCCATGTCGGACGTCCCTTCCATGATGACAATCGGGATGGAATGCGCCAAATGGGACGAATCGACCACGGGGGGAGATGTGAACGGCACCAGTTGCATGCTCAAACAAGCGTCGGCAGGGACATCCCTTCTGCGTGATCAGACGCTGACGAACGAGGTGGGCTCCCGCACCCTGTGTCGTGGCTCACGTTCGTGTGCGCCCGCTGGGCCCCGGGGGGAGCGTCGGGCATGCTCGCTCTGCGGCCGTGGCCGGTGGGGGCACGGCACAGGGGGATGCATCCGGGGGGATACATGTCGCAGGTGGATGAGGTGCGCTCCGCCGAGCCCGCACGGGGACGAGGCGTGCTCGAAGGCGCGTTCGCGCTGCTTGACGCGTTACGGCGGTGCGGTGGCGAGGCGGGGCTGACCGAGATCGCCGTGGAGTGCGGGTTACCCAAGGGCAGTGCGCACAGACTGCTCGATCAACTGCTGCTCGTGGGCGCCGTGGAACGGCGTGGCAGTCGCTACCGGGTGGGCTCCCAGCTCTACCGCCTGGGGCAGGCGTGGCAGCCGTACCCCGGCTTACGGGTGGCGGCGCGCCACCCGCTGCACCGGCTGCGCGCTGCCACCGGGGCCAGTGCCCTGGTCACGGTGCTGCACGACGGCCGGGCCCTCACCGTCGCGTCCGTACCCGGGGAGGCGGAGCCGTTGGTGCCGGTCAGGAACGGCATGAGTTTCCTGCTGGACACGGCCGCCGGGCAGGTCCTGAGTGCGCCGGGCCCCGCGCGTACAGCAGGACGTCTGCCGGGGGCGGTCCTGGAGCACGGGGAGGTGTTGGACGGCATCTGCTGCGCCGCGCTGCCGGTCCGCTCGCCCGACAACAGGACCGTGGCCGCGGTCGCCGTCATGGTCCTGTCCGCCCAGCGCCTGCAGCGCGCGGCCCAGGAAGCCGTGCAGGCGGGGGCCGCTATCACCGCCGCCCTCGGGCGTTCCGCGGCCGCTTCCCGCGATCTTCCCGCCGTCCTGCACTACTGAGGTACGCGAACGTCCCCGGCCACCTCGTCGGCGGACGGCCGTGGGCCTGGCCGTCGGGACGGTTCCGCTCAGCGGAACGCGCGTAGAACGCCGGCAGGCAGGCGCGGCAGTCTGTAGCCGAGCCGGTCGGGGGACCGGCAGTAACGACCCGAAACGGGGGACAACATGACCGTCAGAAGCCTTACCAGCCTCGCCCTTGCTGCGGCTCTCGGCCTCAGCTCACTGGTGGGGGCCGCGAGCTCCGCGCATGCCGACCCGGTCGACTACGTTCAGATCCAGCTGATCGACCTCCACTGCGGTGACGAGAGCGAGGGCGACCACGACGAGGCGTACCTGAACATCGCCGGAGTCGGGAAGCCGGTCAAGCTCTGGCCGGCGAGCGCCAAGTACCAGACCATGGGCACCGGTTACGTGCGGTCGCTCGCCGAGAGCAACAGCAACGCGCAGCTCATCCTGGGCAAGCAGGAGAGCCGCACCCTCTCGCTGTGGGACTACGACAGCACGAGTGGCGACGACCTGATGGGCTCGGTGACCATCACGGGCAACGAGTTCGGCGCCGAGACGCAGTACCGGGTGCTCCAGGGCTCGGGCGGCGTCTACACCATCGCCTACCGGGTCATCGACATCTGATCCGGCCCGCACCGGACGGCCCGCCGAGTCCACAACGGACCCGGCGGGCCGCCTCGTTGCGGGCGGACGCCAGGAACAGGACACCCTTCCCCTGATGGCCCACGGCCGATCCACCGCCGTTCATCTGCGCTGACCAGGATCACCACGGGCACGTGGAGCATCGGCACCGTCTGCCCGTCACCTTGCGGCGATCAGGAAGGGCGGCTGCTGATGAGGCCGGCAGAGCGGCGAAGACCACGGAGTGGCGTATCCGGCCGGCGACGGCTGGTGGGAGCGGCGTTCGCCGTCCTGCTGCTCGTCTGCGGGAATCCGACGACGGCGCACGCCGGCGCCCGGGCGGAAGAGCCCCCGCGAGGACACAGCGCCTCGCCGGACAGCGACAGCACGGCTCTGCCCACCCTCACTCCCGGAGACGGGGCGTACATGGAGGGTACGGAGGAGGTCCGCGCCACTCCGACCCTGGCCGGGGACTCCGTGACGGGGCTCGCCGTCGACGGCACGAGGATCGACGCCGAGCCGACGCACGGAGTGTCCCGCCTCACCTTCGACGTCGGGTCGAACTCGACGGAGGCCCGCTACCGCAACCACGTGGTCGTCAACGGGGATTACCGGGCGGACATCGGCGACCTCGTCAACGAGCGGGGCACGATCGAGATCCCCGACCAGCACCTGCTCAAGGGCGAGAACAGGATCGAGATCCTCGCCGGCACGGTGGAGAGCTCGTGCGGCACCAACTACGACGACTTCGTGCTCTCCGACATCCGCCTCGAACTGCTCGGTGAGGTAGCGGACGGCGAGGAGAACGAGTACACCTACGCCTTCGGTGACGGCAGCTGCGGCTCCAACACCTCGCTGATCAAGCGTGCGGAGCTCAGCTTCTTCGTCCTCGGCGACCCGAAGGCCACCACCGGCCTCCGGGCCGGACTCGATACCACCCGGCTCGGCAACGGGGAGCACGTCCTCAGCGCCAGGACCAGCTCGGGCAAGTCCGTCACGAGCACCGTGACGGTGAACAACGCCCCGGCCGGAGCACCCCGCGTCCTGCCCAAGGACGGCACGCTCACCGCCGGCCGGCAGTCCGTGTTCGCCGGTCGGCCGGCGGGCTCGGAGGAAGGCGTCGCGTCCCTGACGGTGGACGGAGCAGCACCCGTCACGTACCCGCGCCTCGGCAACGGCGCGGCGACGTTCTCCTTCGACGTCGGGCCGGACTCGATCGACGACAAGTACGACAACCACCTGCTCGTCAACGGCAAGCGCATCGACCTCGGCGGCACCTGGGTGAGCCAGCGAGTCGGCATAGCGATCCCGGCGCGCCACCTGGTGCCCGGGGACAACACGATCACCGTCGTCACCAGCCCGTACAAGGAGAGCTGCGGGAACAACCGCGACGACTTCGACCTGGCGAAGCCCACCCTGGCCCTCGACGGTGCGACCGTCACGGGCCGGGACATCGCCGACTCGTACCCCCTGGGGGACGGCGCCTGCGGCAGCGGCGACACCCGCCTGCGCGAAGCGGCGCTGCACTTCACGGTCGACGCCCCGCCCGTCGCCGTCTCCGAAACGCTCGGAACCGGCAGCGCGACCCTCGGCTTCACCGTCGGCAGCAACTCGATCGACACCGACTACCGCAACAAGATCGTGGTCAACGGCCAGGAGCTGCCGCTCGACAGCGACTTCGTCGGTGAGCACGTCGACCTGACCTTCTCCAACGAGTGGCTCGTCCCCGGCTGGAACACCGTCGACTTCGTGACCGGCACGTACGCGACGGCGTGCGGGGACAACCGCGACGACTTCAGCATCTCGGGCATCACGCTCACCCCTGCCGCCGGCACCGCCACCGGCCGCATGGTCAAGGGCTCGTACGCCATGGGTGACGGCGACTGCGGCAGCAACGTCAACCCGCTCACCGAGATCGACCTCCAGTTCTTCGTGGACGGCCCGGCCGAGGGCCTGCGCGCCGACCTCGACACCACGAAGATCGACGACGGCAGCCACACCCTGGCCGCGACCTCGCGGACCGGCACGACCGCGACCCGCACGCTGGTCACCGACAACTCGGCTCCCCGCGTGGCCGGGAGCACCCCCGGCGCGGGGCAGCGGCTCACCGCGTCGGTCGTCCTGGACGTCCGCGTCGAGGACGCCTCCGGGGTGGTGGACGGCCCCGACGTGAAGCTCGACGGCCGGCCCATCGAACTCGGCGCCTCCGTGGGCTCCGGCCTGCCCGCCGGCGAGCACACCCTGTCGGTGTCCGCGACCGACGGCCTGGGCAACACAGGGGTCCGCGAGGTCACGTTCACCTCCGCGGGCATCCCGGACGCACCCGCCGACCTCGCCCCGAAGTCCGGCACGACCGACGCGGGCGGCAGCGTCGAGCTGTCCGCGAAGGTGGCCGAGCCCGACGGCGGCGAGGTGAGCGCCGCCTTCTCCGAGGCCGAGATCCTCACCCCCAATGAGGTGTACGAGGGCACGGCCACGTCCGTCCCCACCACGCTCCGGGTGAAGGGCGAGAAGAAGGTGAAGGCAGCCGGCCTCGCACCCGCTGACGGTGTGACACTCGACGCCCCGGCCGCCGAGGACGTCACCTTCCAGCGGTTCGACGTCCAGGTGAAGGGCCACGTCGACGAGCCGGTCCTGCGCTGGGAAGGGGTCATCGACCCCGAGCGTCTCGCCGCTCTGCGCGTGTGGAACACCGCGGCGAAGCGGTGGGACGTCCTGACCAGTGCCCGTGGAGCCGCCGAGGGCAACACGGTCCTGGCCGCCTCCGTCGACCGGACGTACATCGACCGGCAGCAGGTCCACGTCATGCTGACCGGCGAGGACCCGTTCGCCGACGACATCGAGGCGGGCGACCCGAACTCGTTCGCCGACCCGGACTCGTACGACTTCTCGATCGTCCACCACACCGATACGCAGTACCTCTCTGAGGGCGCGGTGGAGCAGGAGACGGCCGAGGAGCGCGCGGTCTGGGAGAAGGCGTACGGCGACGTCACCCGCTGGGTCGCGGCCAACAAGGACGACCGCAAGATCGCCTACGTCGCCCACACCGGCGACATCATCGAGAACAACATCCGCAAACCCACCACCGAGGCCGGCCGGCAGCAGGCCGTCGGTGAGATGGAGGTGTCCTCGAAGCAGCAGAAGGTACTGGACGACGCGGGCGTTGCGAACGGTGTGATCGCGGGCAACCACGACAACCAGTCGGGCACCGAGAACGGCCCGTCCGCCCTCTACAACCAGTACTACGGACCCGAGCGCTACCAGGCGTCGGCCCAGGGCTGGGAGCACGCCGAGTACGGTGGCCCCTGGCGCGAGGGTGACAACCAGAACCACTACGACCTGTTCTCCGCAGGCGGTGTCGACTTCGTCGTGGTCGGCCTGTCCTACTCGGTGACGCGCGAGGAGGCCGAATGGGCCGACTCCGTGTTCAAGCGCTACCCCGGCCGCAACGGCATCCTGCTCTCGCACGACTACCTCGCGCCGAGCGGCAACGCCGACGGACGCGGCGCCGCGTTCTCCGCGCCCGACGGGTCGATGCTGTACAAGAAGGTGGTCCAGAACAACCCGAACGTCTTCCTGATCCTCGCCGGTCATGAGCACGGTGTCGGCACGAACGTGAAGCCGCGCGTCGGCGAGGTCGCCCACGACGTCGTCGAACTGCTCGCGGACTACCAGTTCTACACAGTGTCGGCGGACCGGCTCGGGCTGACGGAGATCGGGGGCTACCGGCCCGACGAGCAGCTGCGGTTCGGGGCGAGCTTCTTCCGGATGCTCCAGTTCGACGTCGACCGGTCGGAGCTGACGGTGGACACCTACTCGCCGCTCCTCGACGAGTTCGGTGCCACCGAGTACGACACGGACCACCGTTACGACGGCACCGAGGACAACATGGTCCTCCCCGTAGACCTCACCACCCGTACGACCTCCTTCAAGACCGACTCGGTGGCGCTCTACAACCCCGTGCGTGTGATCGGCAGGACAACGGTCGACTCCGGCACCACCGCTTCGGTGACCTGGAAGAGGCTCAAGCCCGGTACGGCCCACGCCTGGTTCGTCACGGCCCGCTCACGCGGCGGCGGTGTGACCGCCTCCGAGCCGAGCGTCTTCGTGACGAAGGAGACCGACGGCCGTCCCGGCACCTGGGGACCGCACGTACCCGCCTACCAGTGGTTCGCGCACCTCTCGCCACAGCGGTGACCGGCTTCCCCGCAGCGGTGACCGGCTGACGCACCGTCCGGCTCCGCCACCTCACGCCCGCCGCCCCCGACCAGAGAGTTCGGGGGCGGCGGGCCCCTCGCATGAGCCCCCACCGCAGGTGCTCCTCGCGCATGCGCACCCCACGAACGTGATCTACGCGAAGTCGAGAACAGAGACCGCCATGCCGCCTCCCCGCCCGCCCGTACCCGCGCCGCCCTCCCGCTCACCCCGGCCCCGGCCCGACCGGCGGGCGGCCAGGCTCCTCTCCACCGTCGCGGCCCTGCTCACCCTGCTGACCGCCGGCCTCGCCCACCCCGCCCCGGCAGCCGCCCACGACGCGACCACGGCCGCCTATGTCGCTGCCGAGGGGAGCGGGGCCGAGGCCGAGGTCACGCTCGACCTCGAGTACGACCTGCTCATGAAGTCGGCCTGGCTCTACGCGGAGGCGTACGACGCGAAGGACCGCGCCACGCAGCTGCGCCAGCTGAAGATCAACGCCGACGCGGTGACCGAGTACGTCACCGAGCGTTTCGCCCTCACCCGCGACGGCGAGACGTGCGCACCCCGCCGCACCCGCGACGCCGATGTCCGCACCCGAGGCACCCGGGCCTTCGCCGTCCTGGCCCTGTCCTACGACTGCCCGGGTGGCGACGGCAGCCCGTACACGATCTCCAGCGCCCTGTTCCCGGACAGCGAGACCTTCGTGCACAGCACCGAGACGATCGTCCACTACGACATCGACGGGCAGCGCGGCTCCCGGGTCCTGACGGCTGCGGAACCGACTCTGGAGACCACCGGACCGCACGGTGCGCACCGGAACCAGATCGGGGAGTTCTTCCTGCTCGGCACCGAACACCTGCTGTTCGGCCTGGACCACATCCTCTTCCTGCTGTTGCTGCTCATGGGCGCCCGCAGCCTGCGCGACATCGTGCTCACGGCGACCGCGTTCACGGCCGCGCACAGCATCACGTTCCTACTGGCCGCGATGGGTGTGGTGAACGTGCCCGCAGCGGTGGTGGAGCCGGTGATCGCCGCCTCCATCGCCGCCGTGGGCACAGCCAACGTGTTCCTCCGGGACCGCCCGCGCAACGAGCGCTGGCGGCTGCCGACCGTCTTCGTCTTCGGCCTGGTCCACGGCCTGGGCTTCGCGGGCGCACTCGGCATCGAGGAGCGCTGGTCGTGGGAGCTGCTGCTGTCGCTGCTGAGCTTCAACGTCGGGATCGAGGCGGTTCAACTGGGCATCATCGCCGTGGTGTTCCCCCTCCTCGCCCTCCTCCGCCGCACCCCGGCACACCGCTGGGTGCTGCCCGCGATCACGGCGCCCATCGCGGTCGTCGGCCTGTACTGGTTCTGGGACCGGATGGCCATCGCGGCCTGACGCCCGCACTCCTGCCCGCAGGTCGTCACCGGGGGCGTACGCGGGTCATTCGCATCCGCGGCGGGATGACGGCCGGAAAGAGTCGTCCGTGTGCGCTGTCAACGACTGATCTCCGGCCTGCGCGCCGGAGGATCCGGACAACCCTGGGGGGAATCCGATCATCTCGCCGCTTGCGGACTGTCCGTTGCGTATTCTGCACCGCGCGATCCGCACGTCACGTTCCTCGACCACGCCGCTTCCTCCGCATGTTTGCGTACTCAAGAAGGCAGCGGAGAAGGCCCCCATCGCTTCCGTCGGTGGCGCGATGCGCGTCACGGTCGCCGGAACAGGTGCAGCCGGCAACCTCTGGGACGCGGTGGTGGGCCGAGCACCGGAATCCAGGCCGAGGTCGGCAACTACGTCGGCGCCGCCGCGGCCAAGGGGAAGCTGCCGGTCCTGGTGGCGTACAACATCCCCGGCCGTGACTGCGGTGGCGCCTCCTCGGGCGGTTCCGAGGACGCCGCGCGCTACAAGGCGTGGATCGACGGGTTCGCCCAGGGCATCGCCGGGCGCCCGGCCGTGGTGATCCTGGAGCCGGACGCGGTCGCCCAGGCGTCCGACCCCGCGTGTGTCTCGGGCGAGGCGCTCGAAGCCCGCTTCGACATGCTCTGGTACGCCAACCAGCACCTCGCCGCGCAGGGTCCCTTCACGCGGACGTACCTCGACGCGGGCAATGCCACCTGGACCCTGGGGCCGGACTTCAACAACACCGGAGGCATCGGCCTGGCGCGCATGGCCTACCTGCTGAATCGTTCCGGCGTCTCCATGGCCAAGGGTGTCTCGATCGGCGTCGCCAACTTCCACTCCACCGACATCTCCAACCAGTACGGTGCCCGGCTGGCCACGCAGATCAAGAACGACTTCGGCGTCGACACCCGCTGGGTCATCGACACGGCCCGCAACGGTAACGGCGGTTACGTCACCCCCGGAGTCCCGTCCAGCGGCCACGTCGGCTTCTGCAACCCTCCGGGCCGCAAGCTCGGCGTGACCTCCCGCGCGGGCACGGGAGGCGCCGAGTACCTCCTGTGGATCAAGAACCCGGGTGACTCCGACGGCAACTCCCCGCAGTGCCCTGCGGGCTCCCCGCCGGCCGGCGCCTTCTCGCCGGACCTGGCGGAGGCACTGATCGACGGCAGCTGACGAGCGCGCGGTGGTGAGCGCGCGGTGGCGAACGCTGATGACGTGGGGGCGGTGACGAGCGGTGGGTGACCACCGGCAGTTGATGACCGCTCTCTGACGATCCCCCGCTGAGCCGGTCCCCGGGGCGGCTCAGCGGGGGATCGTGGAGGATGGCCCGGGAAGCTCAGGCCCTCCTCGTTACGCCTGCCCCTGGGTGAAGAAGTCCGCCAGGACGGCACCGGAGGACATGCCGAAGGCGAGCGCGGACCCACCGGCACGCCCGATCACACCGCGCGAGTCATCGGGATGCGGACCCGCGCAGCTTGGAACTGGACCGCACAGTACTGCTGAGTACTGATCGGTCCAGCCCACTTCCACGGGGGCTGAGGTCTCCGTCAGGCGCCGACGTACGTCGCGAGATACTCGCCGGTGAGCGTGGAACGGTCGGCGACCAGGTCGGCGGGCGTGCCCTCGAAGACGATCTGTCCGCCGTCGTGGCCGGCCCCGGGGCCGAGGTCGATGATCCAGTCCGCGTGCGCCATGACCGCCTGGTGGTGCTCGACGACGATGACCGACTTACCGGAGTCCACGAGCCGGTCGAGCAGACCGAGCAGCTGCTCGACGTCGGCGAGATGGAGGCCGGTGGTCGGCTCGTCGAGGATGTAGACGCCCGCCTTCTCGGCCATGTGGGTGGCCAGCTTGAGCCGCTGCCGCTCGCCGCCGGACAGGGTGGTGAGGGGCTGGCCCAAACTGATGTAGCCGAGCCCCACGTCGGCGAGCCGCTCAAGGATGCGGTGCGCGGCCGGCGTACGGGCCTCACCCGCGCCGAAGAACTCCTCGGCCTCGCTCACCGACATCGCGAGGACCTCGCTGATGTCCCGGCCGCCGAAGCGGTACTCCAGGACCGATGCCTCGAACCGCTTGCCCCCGCACTCCTCGCAGGGAGTGGCGACCCCGGCCATCATCGCCAGGTCGGTGTAGATGACACCGGCGCCGTTGCACGTCGGGCAGGCACCCTCGGAGTTGGCGCTGAACAGCGCGGGCTTCACTCCGTTGGCCTTCGCGAACGCCTTGCGGATCGGGTCGAGCAGTCCGGTGTACGTCGCCGGGTTGCTCCGGCGTGACCCCTTGATCGCCGTCTGGTCGATGGAGACGACATCCGCCCCCACCGGGATCGACCCGTGGATCAGCGAGCTCTTGCCGGAACCCGCCACTCCCGTGACCACGCAGAGCACCCCGAGCGGGATGTCCACGTCGACGTTGCGCAGGTTGTGCCGCGTCGCACCGCGGATCTCCAGCGCTCCGGTGGGCTTGCGCACCGACTCCTTGAGGGCGGCCCGGTCGTCGAAGTGGCGGCCGGTGACGGTGCCGCCGGCCCGCAGCCCCTCGACGGTGCCCTCGAAGCAGACGGTGCCGCCCGCCGAACCGGCGCCGGGGCCGAGGTCGACGATGTGGTCGGCGATGGAGATCGTCTCCGGCTTGTGCTCCACGACGAGCACCGTGTTGCCCTTGTCCCGCAGGCGCAGGAGCAGGTTGTTCATCCGCTGGATGTCATGGGGGTGCATGCCGATGGTGGGCTCGTCGAAGACGTAGGTGGTGTCGGTGAGCGAGGAGCCGAGGTGGCGGATCATCTTGACGCGCTGCGCCTCGCCGCCCGACAGCGTGCCGGACGGGCGCTCCAGCGAGAGGTAGCCGAGGCCGATCTCCACGAACGAGTCGAGGGCCCCCAGGAGCGCGGTGAGGAGCGGCGCGACCGACGGATCGTCGAGGCCGCGTACCCACTCGGCGAGGTCGCTGATCTGCATCGCGCACGCGTCGGCGATGCTGATCCTGCCGATCTTCGACGACCGGGCCGCTTCGCTGAGCCGGGTGCCATCGCACTCGGGGCATTCCGTGAAGGTGACCGCACGGTCGACGAACGCCCGGATGTGCGGCTGCATCGCCTCCCGGTCCTTGGAGAGGAACGACTTCTGGATCTTGGGGATCAGTCCCTCGTACGTGAGGTTGACGCCCTCCACCTTCACCTTGGTCGGCTCCCGGTAGAGGAAGTCCTGCATCTCCTTCTTGGTGAACTTCCTGATCGGCTTGTCCGGGTCGAGGAAGCCCGACTCGGCGTAGGTCCGCACCGTCCAGAAGCTGTCCGACTTCCAGCCCGGGATGGTGAACGCGCCCTCGGCGATCGACTTGGAGTCGTCGTAGAGCTGGCTGAGGTCGATGTCGGAGACCGAGCCCCGGCCTTCGCAACGCGTACACATGCCGCCGGTGCGGGTGAACGTCACCTTCTCGGTCTTGGTCTTGCCGGCCCCGCGGTCGACGGTGAACCCACCGCTCGCCTTGACCGAGGCGACGTTGAACGAGAACGCGTTGGGCGAGCCGATGTGCGGCTTTCCGAGACGGCTGAAGAGGATGCGCAGCATCGCGTTGGCGTCGGTGGCCGTGCCGACCGTGGAGCGGGGGTCGGTGCCGAGCCGCTGCTGGTCGACGATGATCGCGGTCGTCAGACCGTCGAGTACGTCGACCTCGGGCCGGGCCAGCGTCGGCATGAAGCCCTGCACGAAGGCGCTGTAGGTCTCGTTGATCAGCCGCTGCGACTCCGCGGCGATCGTCCCGAACACCAGAGAGCTCTTGCCCGAGCCGGAGACACCTGTGAAGACCGTCAGCCGGCGCTTCGGGATCTCGACGCTGACGTCCTTGAGATTGTTCACGCGCGCACCGTGCACACGGATCAGGTCGTGGGCGTCGGCGGCGTGCGGCGCAGGCGACTGCGTGCGGGTTCTCTTGGCCGTGCTCATCGTGTCTCCATCTGTTGCGCGGGGCCGCCTCGCGGTCCCCGTGGGCATCGCCCGGCTCGGTTCGGCAGCCTCCGGACCTTATATCCCGCGTGCGTCGGCACGCAGGGGTTTCAGCGGTCCTGCAGCAGCCCGAGCAGGTTGCCGTCGGGGTCGGTGACGGTGGCCATCAGCCGGCCGCCACCGACGTCGTGGGCCTTCTCCTTGACGGTGGCGCCCGCGGCGGTCACCTCCGCCAGCTTCGCCTCGATGTCCGGCACGTGCCAGAAGGTCACGGGCGAGGTCATGCCCTGCGGTCCACCGGCCGGCACCAGTCCGATGTGCTGGCCGGCCGCCTCGAAGCCGACGTAGTAGGACTCGTCGGTCTGCGGGGATTCGCCGAGCAGGGCGGTGTACACGGCCTTGGCCGCCGCCAGGTCGGAGACGGGGTGCAGCACGGTCTTGATTCCCTGGGTGGGTGAGCTGGTCATGGTCGCTCCTGAAGTCGTGGGTCCGGTCGTGAGCGTCTGGCCGACGGCGGACGCGAACCCGTGTGGGTCGACAGCCCGATGCCGCGGATGGCGATGTCCGGACCACCAAACGGGTGAATCGCGCTGTTCATGTCCGTCACGCTAGCTCCGGCCCGGAGGGCGCGCTTCTCGATTCCTGACCGGTTGGGTCACCTGCCCGGCGGGGCGCACCGGACCGGGACCGTCGGGCCCGCCCCCCGGGGCGCCGACCGGCGGGTGACCCGGCAGACGGGCCGTTGTCAGTGCCCGGTGGAATGCTGTCCGCATGGACGAGCTCATGCGGCAGCGCCGGGTCTACGGCGCCGACCACGACGACCCGGACCCCGGCCCGAAGCCGGGCCACGACTACCGGGAGCTGGTCGGCGGTCCTCTCGACGGCCTGCTTCTGGACGTGACCGGGTGGACCGACGCGGCGTTGTGCGAGGGGGCGGCGCTGATCACGGAGATCGGCGCGTACGGCCCCGGCGGACGAGCCGAGTACCGGAGCAGACAGGCCGACCCGTTGAAGTGGGACTGGTGCGGAGACACCCGCTGACGCGTGCGTCCGTGGCGCCTTCCCTGTCGGTCGCCGGATGGCTGGGCAACGCGTGGTGAGGGAAAATCGGGGCATGGTGAGCGAGATTCCGAGTGCCGAGGATGGGTGATGATCATGGCTGACGAGATCGGCAACCGAGTCCATCAGATGCGCGAGAAGGCCGAGCAGCTGTCCAAGGCCGCCGAGCACGCGTCGGACGACAAGGAGAGCCGACGGCTCAAGGAGAAGGCGGCGCGGCTCCGTGACCAGAGCGAACAGCTGAACTCGATGGCCACCGGCGACGTCTACCCGAGCGACTAGAGCCTCGCAACCGTGACCGGCCCGGTGCGCGGCAGGTGGTCCGTGCGACCCCTGCCGCGCACCGGGTAGCCCGTTACACGTCGAGCTTCCCGATCACCTGCCGGGCCGCGCGTTCCCCCTCGGTCGCGCCGCCCTCCATGAATCCCTGGAAGTCGTAGCTGCAGTGCTCGCCGCCGATGTGGATGTTGCCCTGCGGTGTTCCCTCGTAGCCGGCGTAGCGGTGCAGATAGCCGACGGGCCAGTACGAGTACGCGCCCAGGGCGTACGGGTTGCGGTGCCAGGCCGACACCTGCGCCCTGCCGGTCCAGGCCGCCTTCGTACCGGGGAAGAACGCGTTGATTCCGGTGAGGCGACGCGCTGCGAGGTCACGTACGTACGGGTCGGACTCGGTGGCGAAGGGTGTGGCGGGCGCCAGCTCCCTGGCCAGCCGGCCGCTGCCGTACTGGATGAGGATGCCGCCGCTGCCCGGCTGGATCTTGGTGGTGTCCCAGGTCTGCTGGACATCGCTGTCCGTGAAACAGTCACCCGCGCTGACCCCGTGCCAGGGCCCCGTGCCGCGCCAGGGCCGGGAGCCGAACTGCATGTTGAGCTTGGTGCAGTTGCCCATGCGGGCGTCGCGCAGCAGGTTCGTCATGAGGGGGTCGAAGCCCGCCGCCGACCGGTCGAGTCCTTGGAGCACGGGCAGCGGGACACACAGGATCGTGTGGTCGGCGACGACGGTCGTGACCGTACCGGCGTCCGTGAACGTGAGGGTCTGGGTGCCGTTGCTGTGGGCACGCAGGGCCGTCAGCTGCTTGCCCATGCGCAGGGTGCCGGCGGGCAGGGCCTGCGCGATGGCGTTCGGGAGCTGATCATTGCCGCCCCTGATGTGGTAGCGCTCGTTGGACAGCCCCCAGATGTTGAACCGGCCCGGATTGGTCTGGTAGCCCATGAGCAGGACGAGGGCGAGCGCGGACTGCTCCGTGGTCTCCGCGCCGTACTCGACGTTGTAAGCGACGTCCATGAACCGGCCGAGCGGGGAGGCGTGACCCCCTGGGACGCGCGATGCGATCCACTCGTGGATCGACATGGTGTCGAGCGCCGTCCCGACGGGCGTGGTCCGGTTCCACCGGACCTCGCCCGCTTCCTGGAGATCGCGGTGCAGTGCCTGGTAGACCGCCTTGAAGTCCTCGTCGGCCTGGCTCCGGGGATAGTAGCTCCCGTTGAACCAGAGGATCTCCTCGGCGCCGTTCGGCCCGCCGCCGAGGAAGTCCTCGGTGACGAGGCCGAACCGGCGGCACAGTTCCAGGATCTTCTTGTGGCTGGTGTCGATCAGCTCGCCGCCGATCTCGGAGGTCTGGCCGTACGCCCAGTGGTCGCGCTGCGTCCACATCCGCCCGCCGACCCGGTCCCGATTCGCCTCGTACAGCGTGCAGTTGAGACCGGCGTCCTTGAGCGTCAGCGCGGCGGTGAGCCCTGCTATGCCCGCGCCGACCACGGCGATGACCGGGGCCTGACCACTCGTCAGCGGCTGCGTGGCGGCTGTGGCGGGCCGGGCGGCCAGCCCGGCGCCGAGTGCCGTGCCGAGTCCGAGAGCCGCGGCCCGGCCGAGCAGTTGGCGGCGGGTGGAGCCGCGGACATCGGCGACGGGCATGCGCAGCCTGCGTGCGGCGGCGTGCTCAGCGGCGAGCCGGCGTAGTGCGTGCATCGTGTGCGTACGGGACACGGGTGCTCCTCAGACGTTCGCAGTGGCCTGATCGGGTTCGGCGTCGGTGCGCTCGGTCGCGTCGTCGAGGACGATGCGGCCGATGATCTCGTAGCGTTCCGGCTGTCTGGCCTTGAGGTAGAAGCCGAGCCCGAGTCCGCCGAGGAAGACCACACCGACGATCCACGGGATCAGCTCGAAGAAGAAGGACTCGGCGGCGAGTCCGGCCGCGGTCTCCATGTTGAGGATGAGCAGCACGACGACGGCGATCATGCCGATGCCGCCCAGCAGGGGCGCGGTGAAGGTACGGAACCAGTGGCGGTCCTCCGGGTGGTTCTTGCGGAAGTATCCGATCACCGCGAAGGAGCAGAGGGTCTGGACGATCAGGATCGCCATCGTGCCGAGGATGGCGAGCAGCGTGTACAGGTGGATGTACGGGTCCTCGCCCGCCAGCCAGAACGCGCAGACGAGCGCCGTGGCGATGCCCGTCTGGACGTACGAGGCGATGTACGGGGAGCCGTGGGAGCGGTGGGTCCGGCCGAGCGCGGGGTGCAGGAAGCCCTCACGGCCGATGGCGTAGAGGTAGCGCGAGGCGCACTGGTGGAAGGCCATGCCGCAGGCGAACGATCCGGTCAGCAGCAGCCATTGGAAGGCGTCGACGGCCCAGGGGCCGATGAAGGACTCCGTGGGGTTGAAGAAGAGGTCGAGCGGTGAGGCGGACGAGGACACGGTGACCGAGCCTTCGAGCCCGTTACCGGCGATCGTCATCCAGGACACGTAGATGTAGAAGAGGCCGACGCCGATCACGGAGATGAGCGTCGCCCGGGGGATGACGCGCTTGGGGTCGCGGGACTCCTCCCCGTACATCGCGGTCGACTCGAAGCCGACCCAGGACCAGAAGGCGAAGAAGAGGCCGAGACCGGCGGAGGTGCCGGTGAAGGCGTTGACCGGGTTCAGCGGTTCGACCGGAATGCCGTCAGGGCCGCCGCCCGCGAGCAGGACGGCCGTGGCGACGGCGAAGAGCACCGCGATCTCGCCGACGAGCATGACGCCGAGGGCCTTCGCGGTGATGTTGATGTCGAAGTACGCCAGTACGCCGGTCAGGGCGAGCATCCCGAGGGCGTAGACGATCCAGGGGATGTCGATGCCGAGCTGGTCGGCGACGGTCGTCTGGCCGAAGTAGGCGAAGATCCCGACGATCGACGCCTCGAACACGATGTAGGCGAGGACCGCGAGCATGCCGGAGGCCAGTCCGGCGATCCGGCCGAGGCCGTGCGAGATGTACCCGTAGAAAGCACCGGCTGCCGTGATGCGCTTCGCCATGGCGACGTAACCGACCGAGAAGACGGTCAGCACCACGGTCGCGAACAGGTATCCGGCCGGGGCGCCCGTGCCGTTGCCGAAGCCGACGGCGATGGGCAGATTCCCGGTCATGGCCGTGATCGGGGCGGCGGTGGCCACCGCCATGAAGACCACACCGACCAGTCCGACCGAATTCGCCTTGAGTCGCTGGACCTCATGTGTGGGTTTGTCTGACATGGCGCACCCTCTCTCATCCTTCGCGGTCCCGTTGGTCCGGGGGCGACAGTCTCGGCCGGGGTGACCTGCGCCACAACAGACACGCGGTCACTCAAATGCCGTGCTGGGGCGACGAGTTGTCGGGGCGGAGGGCCCAGTGATGTGGTCTGTAACCGCAGGGTGATGTCCAGGGAACACGCGGATGTGCCTCCATCCGCGCGGCAGGGCGGGAGGGCGCGGGCTGCCTCGCCGCCGGGTGGGGCGCGGCGGTGAGCCTCCGGCGTACCGCCGCGCCCTGCGCCGGCTCTCCGGCCGGTACGCCACGGCCGACGCGGTGCTCGAAGGGGCCGTCATTCCCGGGGTCCGCGGCGGCCCGCGGGCGGCGTGGTGCGCCCCGGGCCGCGATGGACCCGTGACGCGCCTCCCGACGACTGCCTCGCGCGCGTCACCGCCGTCGGCCCCAAGGGTGCCGGCACCGCCCAGGCCAAACAGGCCGTCCAGCGCGGACGGGACCAGCTGGTGCTGACCACCACCACGGACGCCACCCCTCGACGACTTCGGTCTCGCGCGGAACTACTGGGGCCCAGGAAGCTCATCCCGCGCGACTGAACCAGGGGCCGGGGCCCGGTCCTGGGAAGCGGGCGCCCAGCCCTCCGCGTCGCCGTGCAGCGCGCTGTAGTACGGGTCGCCCGCGGCGATCTCACCCGCCCGGACGGTCTGCCCGGTGAAGGCCGCCTTGTAGAGCGCCGCGACCAGTTCCAGGCTCGTACGGCCGTCGGAGCCGCTGCTGCGCGGCCTGCGTCCGGCGCGCATGTCGTCGAGCAGCCCGCGCAGTTGCGCCTCGTGCGAGCTGGGCACATCGGGCCCGAAGTCGTTCCACGCGTCGAACTGTTCCGGGGTCACACCGGGCGCCGGGGTGATGCGCCAGTCCGCGTTGCGGTGCCCGTACAGATGGGTGAGTTCGACCGTCGCGCGTTCGCAGTCGATCCGTATCCGGCTGACCTCGTCCGGACTGAGGACGCTGTTCACGATCGTGGCCATCGTGCCGTTCTCGAAGCGGACGAGTGCCGTCGAGACGTCCTCGGTCTCTATGTCGTGCACCAGCCGACCGGCCATCGCGCGGATCTCCGACCACGGGCCGAGCAGATCGAGCAGCAGGTCCATCTGATGGATGCCGTGCCCCATCGCCGGGCCGCCGCCCTCGGTGCTCCACTTCCCCCGCCAGGGAACGGCGTAGTACGCCTCGTCGCGGTACCAGGTGGTCTGGCAGTGGGCCACCAGCGGCCGGCCCATCGACTGCTCGGCCAGCAGCTCCCGGACATGACCGGAGCCCGAGCCGAAGCGGTGCTGGAACACGATCGCGGCGAACGGCCCGCCGGACTCCGGCCCTTCCGCCGCCTCGATCGCGTCGAAATCCTCCAGCGAGGGGCACGGCGGCTTCTCGCACCACACCCAGGCCCCGGCCCGCAACGCGGCGATCGTCTGGTCGCGGTGGAACCGGGGCGGCGTGCAGAGCGTGACCAGGTCGGGCCGCTGTTCCGCCAGCATGAGGCCGAGGTCCGTGTACGGGCGGCCGGCGCCCGCGTCCGCGCAGAACGCCTTTGCCGACACGGCGTCGACGTCGACCGCCGCGACGATCTCCAGCGGCTGCTCGGCAGCGAGTGCGACGAGCGCGGGCAGATGGCTGCCGCGCGCGATCGCGCCCGTGCCGACGATCGCGACACGGATCGGCTCCGCGTCCGACGTGTATGCGGGCATGACAAGCACCCCTGGGTGGAAAAGAGTGCGCCCACCTGATAGCAAGCGCTTTCTCCCCGGAACCTAGGCTCGATCAGGGAGCCGGGTCAAGAGACGTCCAGGGGGCCCGACGATCAGGCCAGCAGCTTCCCCGGCAGCCAGCCGAGCTGTGCGGCCTGCTGGAACGGGCCGCCGCCCTCGTGGTCGTTGAAGTGGTACACCTCGATCTCCTTGTCCGCGTGGGCGTAGGCGTTGAAGGCGGCGAAGACCGTCGACGGCGGGCAGGTCTGGTCCTCCAGAGCCGTCGAGAACAGGGCCGGAACCCGCCCGCGCGCCGCGAAGTGGACCCCGTCGAAGTAGGCCAGGGTCGCCCGCACCTGCTCGGTCCTGCCCCGGTGGGTCTTGAGGAAGTTGCCGACCTCGCGGTACGGCGACCGGTCGGTGACGGTCAGGGCCCGCGGGAAGTCGCACAGGAACGGCACATCAGGTGCGACGGCCACCAGGTCCGGTATCAGCCCGCCGACGGCCAGGGTGATCCCACCGCCCTGGCTCTCACCGATGGCCGCGGTGCGCGTGGCGTCGGTCAGGGGGTGCGAACGGGCCGCCTCCACCGCCCGTACGGCATCGGTGAACACCCGCCGGTAGTAGTACGTCTCCGGGGCCTCGATGCCGCGGGTCATGTACCCCGGGAAGGAGGGGGCGCTGCCCACCGGGTCGGCGGTGTCGCCCGGCTCCCAGGTGCTGCCCTGCGCCCGGGTGTCCATCACGAAGTGGGCGAAGCCGGCCGACGCCCACAGCAGATGCGAGTGCGGCAGCCCGCGCCCGCCGCCGTAGCCGATGAACTCCACGATGACGGGCAGCGGACGCGTGGTGCCCGCCGGAAGCACGAGCCACCCCTTGACCGGGTGTCCGCCGAAGCCCGCGAAGGTCACGTCGTACACCTCGACCGTGCTCAGCCCGGTGTCGGTACGCAGCTCGAACCGGGCGTCCAGGTCATGGGACCGGGCCTCGTCGAGCGTCTTCGACCAGAACGCGTCGAAATCCTCCGGCTCCACCGACCCACTGCGGTACGTACGCAGTTCGTCGAGGGGCAGATCGAACAGGGACATGGGAACCACCTTGGTCGCAGGGCTGATTGATCACACCCTACGGTCAGGGATTCCCGTCAGGGGGTGCTGTCCGGCGCCTTCGCCGGAGGCCACGGCACCTCGGCCAGAACGGGCAGCAACTGTTCCTCCTCGTAGGCGAAGTGGGCGGTCAGCTCCTGCGACATCCGGGCCAGCTCGGTACGGAACCGCTCGGGGTCGGCGGCGCCGATGTCGGCGATCAGCGCGGCCAGTTCACCCTGGATGGCGGCGACGGTCCGATGTTCCTCGCGGAGTCTGTCGAACGTGTCGGCGAGGTGCGGGTGGTAGCCGGCCATGACCGGGAAGACATGGCCGTCCTCGCCGGTGTGGTGGAACTCCAGAGCCTGACAGAACGCCAGACAGCGCTGGCGGATCTGCAGACCGAGGCCGGGCGCGGGAGGCTCGCCCGGTTCCCCGGACCTCCGGTGGGCCGCCCGCGCGGCGAAGTGGGCATCGGTCTCGGCGCTCACCTGGCGCAGCTGGTGGCGCAACCAGGTGTGCACCTCCAGGATCTTGTCGGCGAGCGAGGTGACCTCGGCCGGCCCTTCGCCCGCCGGAACCTCGGAACGCTCCAGTACCACGACGGGCAGGATGCGATCGGTGCTCGCCTGGTACTCGGCGTAGCCGGGCGCGACCCGGACCACCTGCTCGAACAGCCGGTCGCGCCGGGCTCCTTCGGCGGGGACCGCGATCGCCTCGAACTCCTCGGTCCCCACCTCGACGCCCACCACGGGGTGTGCGAGCAGGTTGTGGTACCAGGCGGGATGCGAAGCGGCGCCGAGGTTGGAGCCGACGACCAGCAGCCGGTCGCCGTCGGCGACATAGCCGAGCGGCGTGGTGTGCGGACGTCCGGTCCTGGCGCCGGTGGTGGTGAGCAGAAGGAGGTCGCCGCCCGCGAAGGGGCCGCCGACCTTGCCTGCGTGGGAGCGGAACTCCTCGATGACGGACTGGTTGAAGGACAGGGGCATGGGGTGCCGGATCTCCGTAAGAGTGTGTGCGGCGGCCCGGGGCATCACTGGGTGGCCCCGGGGCGGCCGGAGGCGTGACGAATCGACGGCGTCCACGGTGCGGAGCGTCGCGCGCAAGTGCGGCGACGGGCAACGGCGCCGGGGGCTGCCGTGCGGATCAGAAGCAGGGGGCTGAGAGTGAACTCATGGCATCGTCCCTGAATGAAGGTGCCGGCCCGGCTGTCGGCCTGCCCACATCTCTCGGCCGGCGCCACGCTGCACGAACACTATTAGAACGGGGCGACCGGCGGCTGTCAACGCACGAAAACACGTTGCCCGCCCGCCGGGGCGACTGCGACGCTTCGGGCCATGTCCGTCATTGACTCCAGCCGTGCCCGCCACGTGGCAGACCTCTTCTCGCACGGTCGCCTCGTCGCCATCCCGCGCAAGGCCGCCCGTCGCGAGCAGTTGCTGAACCACCTCGCGCAGACCCTGTTCGAGCGTGACCGCGTCTACACCGAGCGCGAGGTCAACGAGGCGCTGCGCACGGTGCACGAGGACTGTTCGGCGCTGCGTCGCCATCTGGTCGTGGCGGGGCTGCTGGCCCGGCCGAAGGACGGCAGCCGCTACCAGCGAGTCAGCTGACAAGGCATCACATGCCTTGCATGCCGGCGCCCTCCTGGACGGCCAGCTCGGCCCGGGAAACAGTTCCGCGACGCGGGCAGTGGGCCGCTGTCCAGTTCCCCCGCCAGAACGAGGACGCGTGCGTCCAGGCCGGCATGGCGCCATCCTCGGCGCAGCGCGACGATCACGGCAAGGGGTTCGGTGGGCGCGGTGCCTACGCGTCGGCCGCGCGGGCTCACCGGCCGTGCCGTACTCCCCGGCGGACCCACGAGCGTGACCACCCCCTGCCCCATCTCGAAGGACAGGCTGCCGACCACGTCGTACCGTCCGGGTAGACCTTGCCGACCTGTTCGAACCGGATCATGACCGCACGTCGGGAGCCCCCGGGCGCTGCGCACACGGGCCGGGACTGTCCGGGTACGTGCCGTGTGCTGGACTGTCTCCGGACCATCGGATTTCAGGAGCACCCCTTGAGCAGTTACCGGCACCCCGGCGTCGTCTTCACCGACCGTCGCTTCACCGTCCCTCTCGACCACACGGACCCGGGCGGCGAGCAGATCGAGATCTTCGGCCGGGAGGCCGTGGCGAGCGGCAAGGCGAGCGGCGAGCTGCCGTGGCTGGTCTATCTGGAGGGCGGGCCCGGCTTCGGCGCCCGTCGCTTCGTCGGAACGGAAGCCTGGCTGGGCCGGGCGGTGCACGAATTCCGGGTGCTGCTGCTCGACCAGCGCGGCACCGGTCTCTCCACCCCGGCGAACCGCCAGACGCTCCCGCAGCGCGGCGGGCCGCGCGAGCAGGCCGACTATCTCGCCCACTTCCGGTCCGACGCCATCGTCCACGACTGTGAACTGATCCGTCAGCGGCTGACCGGCGGCGCCCCCTGGACCGTGCTCGGCCAGTCCTTCGGCGGTTTCTGTGCGGTCCGCTATCTGTCGGCCGCTCCGGAGGGGCTCCAGGCGGTCCTGATCACCGGGGGGCTGCCCTCGCTCGACGCCCACGCCGACGACGTGTACCGCGCCGCGTATCCGCGGATCGAGCGGAAGGCCGCCGCCCACTACGCCCGCTACCCGCAGGACGTCGGACGCGCCCGCGAGATCGCCGCCTACCTCTCCGAACACCGCCCGGAGAGCGCGGGGCACCGCCTGACGGCCGAGGGCTTCCAGTCCCTCGGCATCATGCTGGGCGGCGGCAACGGCAGTCACCAGCTGCACTACCTGCTGGAGAACGCCTTCGTCCGCACGCCGTACGGCACCGAGCTCTCGGACACCTTCCAGGAGGCCATGCGCACGGCCAACTCCTTCGCCGGTCACCCGCTGTACGCCCTGCTGCACGAGGCGATCTACGGCCAGGGGGAGCGCCCGACCGGCTGGGCGGCCGAACGGGTCCGCGCCGAGTTCCCGCAGTTCGACGCCGCGGAAGCGCTCAAGGGCGAGGGGCCCGTGCTCTTCACCGGAGAGACGATCCACCCCTGGCACTTCGAGGTGGACCCGGCCCTGCGACCGCTGCGTGAGACCGCCGAACTCCTCGCCGCCCGCACCGACTGGGCACCGCTCTACGACCCCGAGCGGCTGGCGGTCAACGAGGTGCCGGTGGCCGCGGCCGTCTACCACGACGACATGTACGTCGACACCGAGCACGCGCTGAGCACCGCGGCGGCGATCCGCGGACTGCGCACCTGGGTGACGAACGAGTTCGAGCACGACGGGCTGCGGGCGGGCGGGCCGCGCGTACTGGACCGGCTGCTCGCGCTGGTCAGGGACGAGGTCTGAGCCGTAGCGCAGCTCCTGGACCCGGGCACAGGGAGGGAGCCGGGTGGGCGTGCCGCGCCCCCGGCTCTCCTTCCCGTGCGGGCGCGACGCCCGCACGGCTCACTTCTGGAGCGCGTCCAGCGTGGCGCCGAGGTCCGTGGCCGAGCGCGGAGCGCGGTTGTACGGGAGCTTCGAGAGGACGGCGGCCATACCGCAGGTGTTGGTCACCGCGGAGAACACGAGCCCGGAACCGATGCCCGCGGACAGCCAGCGGGCCGCGGGGTACCGGGTCCCGGCCAGGATCCCGGCCACCACGAGCGAACCGGCGGCGAGCCGTACCTGACGCTCCATGGGCCAGGTGGCGCGCGCATCCTCGGGACGGTCCAGGCGCTGCCCGTCACCCTCCCAGGCGGAGGTGCCGCCGCTCAGGGTGGAGGCGTCGATGTCCGCGGCCGAGAGGATCTCGCAGGCCCGCGTGGAGCGGACGCCGGAGGCGCACACCACGAGCAGCGCACCCCGGGCCGAGGCGGCCTTGAGGGCGGGCACGGCCTCCTGGAGGCGGTCGAGCGGGATGTTCAGCGCACCGGGCACATGGCCGGAGGCGTACTCGCCGGGGGCCCGCACGTCGATGACGGTGAACTCCTCCAGGCGGGCGGCGGCCTGCGCGGGGGAGAGGGAAGCGGGGCTGGTCACGATCTGAGATTCCTTTCGGTCACCGGGCCGGATGGGAGACTCCGTCTCTCCTGCCCCGGACAGGCTAGAATACCCCCCCAGGTATGTGAGGAGGGTGAGTGGAACTCGACATGGCGGCCGACGAACTGAAATCGGTCCTCAATCGCCTGCGCCGAGCCCAGGGCCAGCTCAACGCGGTCATCAGGATGATCGAGGAAGGGCGGGACTGCGAAGACGTGATCACGCAGATGGCGGCCGTCTCGCGAGCGCTCGACCGTGCCGGTTTCGCGATCATCGCGACGGGTCTGCAGAACTGCATGGCCGACGGCGCCGCCGATCCCGCCGACCGCGAGCGGATGCGGGCCCGCCTGGAGAAACTCTTCCTCTCCCTGGCCTGACCTGCCCGGGACGGAATGCCGGGTGGTCCGGCACCCGCGCCGATAGCCTGCGGGCATGACGCAGCAGTTGGAACCCATGCCCACGGACTGGCAGCGCGCACTGGCCGTCGTCGCCCACCCCGACGACCTGGAGTACGGCTGTTCCGCGGCCGTCGCCAGCTGGACCGACGCCGGACGTGACGTCGCGTACCTCCTCGCCAGCCGCGGCGAAGCGGGCATCGACACGATCGCTCCGGAGGAATGCGCCCCGCTGCGGGAGCGCGAGCAGCGGACGAGTGCCGCGGTCGTCGGCGTCACCACGGTGGAGTTCCTCGACCACCGGGACGGCGTGATCGAGTACGGCACCCGGCTGCGCCGCGACATCGCCGCCGCCATCCGCCGGCACCGCCCCGAGCTCGTCATCACGCTCAACCACCGTGACACCTGGGGTGGCGCCGCCTGGAACACCCCCGACCATCGCGCGGTCGGCCGGGCCACCCTCGACGCGGCGGGCGACGCCGGGAACCGGTGGATCTTCCCGGAGCTGACCGAGCAGGGGCTCGCGCCGTGGGGCGGGGTGCGCTGGGTGGCCGTCGCGGGCACCGACAGGCCCACCCATGCGGTCGACGCGAGCGAGGGATTCGAGCGGTCCGTCGCCTCGCTGCTCGCCCACCGCACGTACATCGAGGTGCTGACCGAGGAAGACCCCGAGACGTACTGCCGTACGTTTCTGGCGGGTATGTCCCGCATGGCCGCGAGTCGGTTCGGTGGTCGTCCCGCCGTCGCCTTTGAGGTCTTCGCCCGCTGAGTCCTGCGGGGCCCACCGGGCGGCCCCTTCGCACGCGATTGACAAAGTAGTTTGCCGATCCTGCAATGGTCGGTATGACCGAACAGCACCGGGACGACCCGGAAATCGATGCCGTGCTCACGGGCGTGGGGCCCCGGCTGCGCCGTCTGCGCAAGGAACGCGACGTCACGCTCGCCGCCCTCTCGGCGGCCACCGGCATCTCCGTGTCCACGCTCTCGCGCCTGGAGTCCGGCGGCCGGCGCCCCAGCCTGGAACTGCTGCTCCCCATCGCGCGCGCCCATGAGGTACCGCTCGACGACCTCATCGGCGCCCCGCCGGTCGGGGACCCCCGCGTGCGGGTCAAGCCGATCGTCCACGACGGACGCACCGTGCTGCCGCTGACCGCGAGGCCGGGCGGACTCCAGGCGTACAAGGTCGTGCACTGGGCGGGCTGTACGGAGGTGCCGGAGCAGCGCACGCACGAGGGGTACGAGTGGCTGTACGTGCTCTCCGGGAAGCTGCGGCTGCTGCTGGCCGAACACGATCTGGTGCTGGACGCCGGCGAGGCGGCCGAGTTCGACACGCGGCTGCCGCACTGGTTCGGGCCGGTGGGGGAGCAGCCGGTGGAGTATCTGAGCCTGTTCGGGCCGCAGGGGGAGCGCATGCACGTCAAGGCCAGACCGAAACGCGCCTGAGACCGCGGTCACCGAGTCGCCCGAGGTGTTCCCAGACGGGCAAGCGACCGCTTAGTATGCGCCGGAGCAGTGGTAATGCCGACAGTGTTGTGGAGGCCCCTCATGCAGGCATGGCGAGTGCACCGGAACGGCGAGCCGAGCGAGGTGATGGAGCTCGAAGAGACGGACCGGCCCACCCCCGGAGACGGGCAGGTGCTGCTCAGGGTGCGCGCGGCGAACATCAACTTCCCCGACGCGCTGCTCTGCCGGGGGCAGTACCAGGTACGGCCGCCGCTGCCGTTCACGCCGGGCGTGGAGATCTGCGGTGAGACCGAGGACGGGCGCAGGGTGCTCGCCACCCCCGCGCTTCCCCACGGCGGCTTCGCCGAGTACGTCGTCGCGGACGAGGCGGCCCTGCTGCCCGCCCCGGAAACCCTGGACGACGCCGAAGCGGCCGCGCTGCACATCGGCTACCAGACGGGCTGGTTCGGCCTCCACAGGCGCGCACACCTCCAGGCGGGCGAGACGCTGCTCGTACACGCGGCGGCGGGCGGCGTCGGCAGCGCGGCCGTGCAGCTCGGCAAGGCCGCCGGAGCCACCGTCATCGGAGTCGTCGGAGGTCCGGAGAAGGCCCGCATCGCCCGTGAACTGGGCTGCGACGTGGTCATCGACCGGCACGCCGAGGACATCGTCGCGGTGGTCAAGGAAGTCACCGGCGGACGCGGCGCGGACGTCGTCTACGACCCGGTCGGAGGTGACGCCTACGCCAAGTCCGTGAAGTGCATCGCCTTCGAGGGGCGCGTCGTCGTCGTGGGCTTCGCGAGCGGCACCATCCCGGCCCCCGGGCTGAACCACGCCCTGGTGAAGAACTACTCGATCGTCGGCCTGCACTGGGGCCTGTACAACACGAAGGACCCGGCGGCCGTACGCGCCTGCCACGACGAGCTCACCAAGCTCGCCGCGCAGCGCGTTGTCGCACCGCTGATCAGTGAGCGTGTCGCCATGGCCGAAGCGGCGAACGCCGTCCAGCGCGTCGCCGACGGTACGAGCACCGGCCGCATCGTCGTCCTCCCGGCGGGAGGCCCCCGATGAACGCCGTCATCGAGGCGGGCGAAGTCCGCCGCCGCACCCACGAGTTGCTGGCCGCCCACCCCCCGGCCACCACGGACCGCACCGACTTCCTGAAGGCCCGCTTCGACGCCGGTCTCGCCTGGGTGCACTACCCGGCCGGCCTCGGCGGACTCGACGCCCCCCGCTCCCTCCAGCAGATCGTGGACACCGAACTCGCCGAGGCCGGGGCCCCCGACAACGACCCGCGCCGCATCGGTATCGGCCTCGGCATGGCTGCCCCGACGATCCTCGGCTACGGCACCGACGAGCAGAAGCAGCGCTTCCTGCGCCCCCTGTGGATCGGCGAGGAGGTGTGGTGCCAGCTGTTCAGTGAACCGGGCGCCGGCTCCGACCTCGCCGCACTGGGCACGCGCGCCGTCAGGGACGGTGACACCTGGGTCGTGGACGGCCAGAAGGTCTGGACGTCCAGCGCCCATGTCGCCCGCTGGGCGATCCTGATCGCCCGCACCGACCCGGACCTGCCCAAGCACCGCGGCATCAGCTACTTCATCTGTGACATGACCGACCCCGGCGTCGAGGTGCGGCCGCTGCGGCAGATCACCGGCGAGGCCGAGTTCAACGAGGTCTTCCTGACCGGCGTACGCATCCCGGACAGCAGGCGGCTCGGCCCGGTCGGCGACGGCTGGAAGGTCGCCCAGACCACCCTCATGAACGAGCGCGTCTCGATCGGCGGAGCCCGCATCCCGCGCGAGGGAGGCATGATCGGCACGGTCGCACGGACCTGGCGCGCACGCCCCGAACTGCGCACCCACGACCTCCACCAGCGTCTCCTCACCCTCTGGGTCGAGGCCGAGGTCGCCAGGCTCAGCGGCGAACGGCTGCGCCAGCAGCTCGTCGCGGGACAGCCCGGCCCCGAGGGCTCGGCCATGAAGCTCGCCTTCGCCCGTCTCAACCAGCAGATCAGCGGCCTGGAAGTCGAACTGCTCGGCGAAGAGGGCCTGTTGTACGGCGACTGGACCATGAGCCGCCCGGAGCTTGTCGACTTCACCGGACGCGACGCCGGGTACCGCTATCTGCGCTCCAAGGGCAACTCCATCGAGGGCGGTACCAGCGAGGTACTGCTGAACATCGTCGCCGAGCGGGTGCTCGGTCTGCCCGCGGAACCGCGCAACGACAAGGACGTAGCCTGGAAGGACCTCTCCCGATGACCGCACAGACAGCACAGTCGGGGCACAACGAACCGGCCCCGTTGCCCGTCCTCCTGTACTCCGAGGCCGAGGAGGATCTGCGCGCCGCCGTGCGCGCGTTGCTCGCCGACCGGGCCGACGCGCCGGGTGTCATCGCCCGCGTCGAGTCCGACACGCCGTACGACCCCCGGCTGTGGAAGGCGCTCGCCGCCGACATCGGCGCCGCCGGACTCCTCGTACCGGAGAAGCTCGGCGGTCAGGGCGCCACCTACCGCGAGGCCGCCGTGGTCCTGGAGGAACTCGGCCGCAGCGTCGCCCCCGCCCCGTACCTGACGAGTTCGGTCGTCGCGACCGAGACGCTTCTCGCGCTGGCCGCCCAGGACGGCCCCGTCGTGGAGCTGCTGGGTGAACTGGCCGCAGGCCGCAGGACGGCGGCCCTTGCCGTGCCGTTCTCCGCCCCGGCGGCCGACGAGGCGCAGCCCGCGAGCGTGGTGACCGGAAGGCTGGAGGGGACCGTCACCGGCGTCGCCGACGCGGCCACGGCCGACATGCTGCTCGTCCCCACCACCGACGGGCTGTACGCGGTCGAGACGGCGTCGGACGGGGTGACCGTCGAACCGCTCGTCGCCCTCGACCTCACCCGCCCGCTCGCCACCGTCGTGCTGGACGGCGCGACCGGTGTCCGCGTCGCCGATGCCGCGTCCGCCGTTCCCGCGGTGCGGCGCGGACTGCTCGTGGGCGCCGGACTCCTCGCCTCCGAGCAGCTCGGTATCGCCGAGTGGTGTCTGACCGAGACGGTCCGGTACACCCGTGAACGCCACCAGTTCAACCGGCCGGTGGGCTCCTTCCAGGCGCTGAAGCACCGGATGGCGCAGCTCTGGCTGGAGGTCGTCTCCGCCCGGGCCGCGGCCCGCAACGCGGCGGGCGCGCTGGCCACCGGCAGCCCCGACGCGCCGCTCGCGGTCGCCGTCGCCCAGGCGTACTGCTCGAACGTCGCGGTCCACGCGGCCGAGGAGTGCGTCCAGCTGCACGGCGGGATCGGCATGACCTGGGAGCACCCCGCGCATCTGTATCTCAAGCGGGCCAAGGCCGACTCGATCGCGTACGGGACGGCCGGCCGCCATCGCGAGGTCATCGCGGAGCTGGCCGAGCTGCCGGCCCCGTAACCGAACGGGCGCACCGGACACAGGAGTCAGGAGCGGGGGTACGCGGATGCGTACCCCCGCTCCGGCATGTCCGGCCGAGGCCGGGTATCGCGGTCACTCGCCCGTACGGTTTAATTGCGAAGCGTTCGCAATAACAGTTGATCTTCAATAGGGGTGTGCAGCGTATGAGGGCCCGATCGGTACGGGGAGGGGTCGCGATCGCGCTGGCGGCCGTGCTCTCGATCACCGCGGCAGCATGCTCGAATCCGGGCAGTTCCGGTAAGGGGGCGGCTTCCGCGGTCGTGGGGATCGCGTACGAGCCCGACAGCCTCAGCCCTTTGCTCGGCTACGGCAAGGACGGCAACTCCAAGATATTCGACGGGCTGCTGGCCCTCGACGAGAACATGAAGCTGCGGCCGGCGCTCGCCTCCGCGCTGCCGGACGTCGGCGACGACGGGCTCACCTACACGTACGAGCTGCGCCGGGGCGTGAAGTTCAGCGACGGCAAGCCCTTCGGTGTCAAGGACGTCGTCTTCACCTACCGGACCATCCTGGACGAGAAGACGAACAACCCCTCGCGCACCGAGCTGGACGCCATCGACAAGGTCGAGGCCGTCGGCGACGACACCGTCGTCTTCACGCTCAAGTACCCCTACGCGCCCTTCGCCCAGCGCACCGTCCTGCCCATCGCCCCCGAACACGTCGCGGGCAAACAGGACGTCAACAGCGGCACCTTCACCTCGCAGCCGATCGGTACCGGACCGTACGTCCTCACCAAGTGGTCCAAGGGCGAGAAGCTGAGCTTCCGGGCCAACCCCGGCTACTGGGGCGGCGAGCCGAAGGTGAAGCGGTTCACCATGGCGATCATCAAGGACGACGACGTCCGTGCCACCCGGCTGCGCTCCGGCGACCTCGACGGCGCGATCCTCCCCCCGAACCTCGCGGAAGGCTTCAAGGACGAGAACGGGCTCAGGACGTACACCGCGAAGACGTACGACTACCGCACGGTGACGCTCCCGACCCACAACGAGGTCGCCGGTGACCGCGCGGTCCGGCGCGCCCTCGACCTCGCCGTCGACCGCGAGGCCATGGTCGACGCCATCCTCAACGGTGCGGGCAAGCCCGCCTACGGCCCCGTCCCCACGGACAGCGAGTGGTTCGCCAGGGGCACCGAACGCGTCCACGACCTCGACGCGGCGAAGGAGATCCTCGACGAGGCCGGCTGGAAGCCCGGCAAGGACGGCATCCGCACCAAGGACGGTGTGCGCGCCGCCTTCCCGCTCTGGTACCTCACCGGCGACAAGCTCCGCCAGGAACACGCGCTCGCCTACGCCTCCGACGCCAGGAAGGCGGGCATCGACATCACCACCGAGGCCGGCACCTGGGAGGTCATCCAGCCCCGGATGAAGCAGGACGCCGTCCTCGCGGGCGGTGGATCACCCGCCGACCCGGACTTCGACCAGTACACCCTGTTGAAGTCCACCCTGGCGGGCGACGGCTTCAACAACATGGCGTGGTACGACAACAAGACCGTCGACGAGGCCGTCGAAGCGGGCCGCAGGAGCGGCGATCCGGCCGCCCGCAAGGCCGCGTACGACACCGTCCAGCGCGAGCTCGCCAAGGACCCCGGCTACACCTTCCTCACCCACATCGACCACGTGTACGTCGTCGGTGACCGCTTCGGCGACCTCACCACCCAGGTCGAGCCGCACGACCACGGCCTGGCCTCCGGCCCCTGGTGGAACGTCGAGAAGTGGACCCCCGGGGGCGCGGACAAGTGAGCCACCGCCTCCCCTGGGGGCCGATGGCACGGATGACGGCACGGCGGGCCCTGTCCGCCGTGCCGGTCCTGATCGCCGTCACCTTCGGCGTCTTCGCCGTCGCCGCCGCCTCCCCCTTCGACCCCGTCAAGGCGTACGCGGGCACGGCGGGCCTGACCGCATCGCAGGAGAACCTCGACCAGCTCAGGGCCAACCTCGGCGTCGACCAGCCCCTGGTCACCCGCTGGTGGGACTGGCTGACGTCCGCCGTTCAGGGCGATCTCGGCGACTCCAGCGTGCTGCGCATGCCCGTCGCCGACGTCATCGGCGAACGCGCGGGCTGGTCGCTGGCCCTCGCCACCTGCGCGTTCGTCATCGCGATCCTGCTGGGCACCGCGCTCGGCGTCCTGGCCGCCCGCCGCCCCGGCGGCGCGCTCGACCGCTGCGTCAGCTCCGCCGCGTACACCCTGGAGGCGGCACCCGCCTTCTGGCTCGGACTGCTCGCCATCTGGTTCTTCGCCCTGAAGCTGGACGTGCTCCCGGCCGGCGGTCTCACCGACGCCGGAAGCGACGTCGTCACCTTCGGCCAGGTCGCCACCCACCTGGTGCTGCCCGCGTCCGTCCTCGGGATCTCCCAGCTGCCGTGGTTCTTCCTGTACGTACGCCAGGGAGTGACCGACGCCCTCGACGAGGACCCGGTACGCGGCGCCCGGGCCCGCGGCCTCCGCGAGCGCACCGTGCTGCTGGGCCACGCCCTGCGCTCCGGAATGCTCCCGATGCTCACCCTCATCGGCTCCCGCGTCCCCGAACTCATCACGGGCGCCCTGCTCGTCGAGACGGTCTTCAGCTGGCCGGGCATCGCCGCGGCCACCGTGCAGGCCGCCACCTCCGTGGACTTCTCCCTGCTCGCCGCACTCACCGTGCTCGCCACCGCGGCCGTACTCCTCGGGAACCTCCTCTCCGACCTGCTGTACGGACTCGCCGACCCGAGAGTGGGCTTCGATGGCTGACCTCGCACTCCGGCCAGCCCGGGGCGCCGCCCGCCGCACCCGGGTGGTCACCTCGGCCGGCATCCTCGTGGCGGTGGCGCTCGCCGTTCTCCTCGTGCCCCCACTGGCCCAGCTCGACCAGCAGGCCGTCGACCTCGGAGCCAAACTCCAACCGCCCTCCCTCGCTCACCCGTTCGGCACGGACGACGTCGGCCGGGACCTGCTGCTGCGCTGTGTGTACGGGCTGCGGGTCTCGCTGCTCGTCGGACTCGTCGCCGCGTTCACCGCCACCGTCATCGGTACGGCGGTCGGCGCGCTCGCTGCGGCGTTCGGCGGCTGGACCGACCGGGTCGTCATGCGCCTCGTCGACACCTTCTCGTCCATCCCGCACCTGCTGCTCGGCATCTTCATCGTGGCGATGTTCCGGCCCGGCGTCTGGCCCGTCATCGTGTCCGTGGCGCTGACCCACTGGCTGTCGACCGCGCGGATCGTCCGCTCCGAGGTGCTGTCGCTGCGCTCGCGGCCGTTCATCGACGCGGCGATCTCCGGCGGAGCCTCACGGGGCCGGGTCATCGTCCGGCATCTGCTGCCCGGAGTGCTGCCGCAGGCCGGTCTCGCGGCGGTGCTCATGGTGCCGCACGCCATGTGGCACGAGTCCGCGCTGTCGTTCCTGGGTCTCGGCCTGCCGACCCATCAGGCGAGCCTCGGCAACCTCGTGCAGTCGGCGCGGGGTTCGCTGCTGGCGGGGGACTGGTGGCCGACACTCTTCCCCGGCCTCTTCCTGATCATTCCGACCCTCGCCCTGGCGGGGCTCGCAGGCGCCTGGCGGGAGCGGATCAACCCGCGCCGCCGATCGGAGCTGATGCTGTGAAGAACACCTCCGCGACCTCGACAACGCCCTCGACACCCACCCCGACGGCGGCCCCGGCACCGCCCGTCCTCTCCGTGGCGGGGCTGTCCGTCCGCTTCAGGATGCGCGGCGGACGGCATGTCGCCGCCGTCACCGACGCCACCTTCGACCTCGCGGCGGGGGAGTGCCTCGCCCTGGTAGGCGAGAGCGGCTGCGGCAAGTCCGTCCTCGCCTCCGCCCTGCTGGGGCTGCTGCCCGCGAACGCCGGGACGTCGGGGGCCGCGGTCCTCGACGGAGGCATCGACCTGCTCACCGCCGGGGAGCGCACCCTCGCCCGTACCGTGCGGGGACGCCGGATCGGACTCGTACCGCAGAGCCCCGCCGCCCACCTCACTCCTGTACGGACGGTCCGTGCGCAGCTGGAGGAAACCCTGCGCGAGCTGACCGGCGTGCGGGGACCCGCTGTACGGCCCGCGGCGCGGGCGGCGGCCGAACGCGCCGCGTTCCCCGCCGACCACCTCGACCGCTACCCGCACGAACTCTCCGGCGGTCTGGCCCAGCGCGCCGCCACCGCGCTGGCCCTCATCGGTGACGCGCCGCTGCTCCTCGCCGACGAGCCCACCACCGGACTCGACCGGGAGCTCGTGGAGCGGACCGTCGACGAACTGCGGCGCCTCACCGACGGGGGCCGGGCACTGCTGATCATCACCCACGATCTGGCGGCGGCCGAGCGGATCGCCGACCGGGTCGCCGTGATGTACGCGGGCCGCATCGTCGAACTCGCCGACGCAGGAGACTTCTTCGGCCGGCCGGGCCCCCGCCACCCGTATGCGCGGGGCCTGCTGGACGCCCTGCCGGAACGGGAGTTCACGCCGATCCCCGGCATGCCGCCCGAGCTGGGCGACCTGCCCGCGGGATGTGCCTTCGCCGCCCGTTGCGCCCGCGCCGACGAACAGTGCGGGCGGCAGCCCTCGTTCGAGAGCGGGGTGGCCTGCCACCACGTCACGAGCCACGAGATGCGCCGAGCCGAGGAGCCCGCCGATGCTTGAGCTCACCCGCATCACCGCCGGATACGACCCGCGCGACCCCGTCGTGCGCGACGTCTCGCTCGCCGTCGCACAGGGGGAATCGGTCGGGCTGCTCGGCCCGAGCGGCTGCGGAAAGTCGACGCTGGCGCGGGTCGCCGCGCTGCTCCACCGCCCCGACGCCGGCTCGGTCGTCCTCGACGGCACTCCGGTACGGGGCTGGCGGCACCGCGCCCCGCAGGAGCAGCGCACCGCCGTGGGCGTCGTGTTCCAGCAGCCGCGCCTGTCCGCCGACCCCCGGCTGAGCCTGCACGAGCTCATCGCCCAGCCGCTCAGGTCGACCGGGCGGCGCCGCGACGTCGCCGAGCGCGTGGGCGAGCTGGCGCGGGAGGTCGGACTCACCGAGGAACTTCTGGGACGCCGCCCGCACGCCGTCAGCGACGGGCAGCTGCAACGGGCTTGCCTCGCCCGCGCCCTGGTGCTCCGGCCGGGGCTGCTGATCTGCGACGAGATGACGGCGATGCTCGACGCCTCGACCACCGCCGCCCTCGTCGCGGTCGTGGAGGCGTACCGCGCGGAGTCCGGCGCCGCGCTGCTGGCCGTGGGTCACGACCGGGTGCTCCTGGAGCGCTGGTGCGACCGGACGGTGCGGTGGGGGGAGTTGGACGGGCAGCGTGGACCCGCCGCGGCCGTGGGCCCGCGCGGGTAGCCGGGGGCGTCGACGACCGGGTCCCCGGACTGCCCCCGCCCGTCCGGCGAACAGCGGGCGCGGCGCAGTCGACGGGCGGGCGACGGATGGTCCAATTCTTGGCAGGTACCTGCCCGTCAGGAGGGGTGCGGCTCCATACTCGGTCGCGTCCGCCGACCGGTTCCGCCCCTTGCTCCAGGGAGACGCCATGGCATACCTGACCCGTCGCAGAGTCGTCACCACCGCACTCGCCACCGCGGCCGCGGGCGTGATGATCCCCGCGCAGACGGCGGCCGCCACTGGCCGGCCCCGTCCGCGCCCTCTGGCCCACGCCCACGCGCACAACGACTACCTGCACCCGCGCCCGCTGCACGACGCGCTCGACCACGGATTCACCAGCGTGGAGGCGGACATCTTCCTCGTCGGCGGCGAGCTGCTCGTGGCCCACGAGCCCGCCGGGCTCGACCCCACCCGTACCCTCGCCTCGCTCTACCTCGATCCGCTGCTGGCCCGGGTCACGGCGAACCACGGCGCCGTGCACGCCGGACACCGCACTCCACTGCAGCTGCTGATCGACATCAAGAACGAGGGCGCGGCCGCCTACGCCGAACTCGACCGGCAGCTCCAGCCCTACCGCAAGATCCTGACCCGCTTCAGGAACGGCCGCGTCCACACCGGTGCGGTCACCCCCGTCATCTCCGGCGACCGGGCCGCCCGCGTGCCCATGGAGGCCCAGCGCACGCGGTACGCCTTCTACGACGGCCGGCTCGACGACCTCACCGGTCCGGCGGCCGCCTCCTTCATCCCGCTCGTCAGCAGCAACTGGACGCAGAGCTTCACCTGGCGCGGGGCCGGCCCCTTCCCCGCGGCCGAGCGGGACAGGCTCCGCATCCTCGTCGACACCGCGCACAACCAGGGCCGGCGCGTCCGCTTCTGGGCGACACCCGACGTACCGGGCCCGGAACGCGACGCCCTGTGGACGGAACTCCTGGCGGCAGGCGTCGACCATCTCAACACCGATGACCTGGCCGGACTCGAAACCTTCCTGCGCAACCGCGCAAGGGACGGACGCACCGACGCCTGACCGACGGTCCCCGGCGCCTCCGTGCCGAAACGGTCACGCCGAGTCAACACCCGTTCGGCGGACACGCCAGTGCGCCGGACGGCCCCTTCGCTACGCCACACTGGCGGCCGAATGCCGCAATTCAGGCGCGGCGGAGGAGGTTGGCATGGCCATTTCGATCTCACTGGTGCTGCTCCTGCTGATTCTCGCAGTGATCTTCCTGCGCAACGGAGGGCTGAAGGTCTCCCACGCGCTGGTCTGCGCCCTGCTCGGCTTCTTCCTCGCGGGCACGAGCATGGCGCCGACCATCCAGGAGGGGATCATCGCCACGGCGAACGTCGTCAGCAGCCTGCACCCCTGAGGCCACACCCTGACCTGCACCGCTTCCCCGTAACCACCCCTTTCGGCTACGCGGCTCCGTCCGATACGGGACAATGGCGACGGAACCCGGCCGCGCACTGCTCCGGACGGCCCCGCCACGTATCTGGAGAACGCAGCAATGTCCTTCCCACCCCCCGGACGGCAGTCGGGCGTCGCACACCACGAGTACTGCAACACCGGACTCTGCTGCCGGTGCCAGCAGCGGTCCTGGACGACGAAGCTGGGCAACGAACGGCTCTGCGGACTGTGCGCCGCCTGCTGCCGGGAGTGCGGCAGGTCTCCCGCCCCCCACCTGGACGGGCTGAACGACGGGCTCTGCGGCGTGTGCCGAGGTCTGTGCGCGCGCTGCCACACCCCAATGCCGCCGGAAGGCGAATGCGGATGCCGGACCTGGCACCGGAGGGCGGGCTCCGACCCCGTCGGTTACGTACTGCGCGCGATTCCGCAGCCGCTGACGCAGGCACTCGGCCGCCGTATGCCGCAGGAGATCCACGAGCTGATCCACCAGGAGCTGGGCCGGCGCACGCCCGCCCAGCTCGTGGACCGGATGGAACGCCGGTGGAACACGCGCTGGTCCCACGCCCTGCACGAGAAGGACGAGGACGGCCGCCGCCGCTGGAGCGTCGAGGAGATCACGGAGGAGTTGCTGCGGCCGGGCCACTGCTCCGATCCGCAGTGCGAGGACGGTTATCTCGTCACCAGCGATACGCCGTGCGGGCGGTGCCAGCACCCCACGCACCGCTTCGTCACCGCGGTGGCCGACCACACGGCGACCTCGGCACACGCCCGTGCCACCGCGGCCGAGATCAGGCGGGCCATGCTGGACAACCGTTCCCGCAAGCAGCACCCGAAGCCCCCGCAGAGACCGCAGCGCTGATCAGTCGCCAGGTCCCACGTACTCAGGTGCCGACGAGCCGCGAGCGGATCAGGAACCGCACCCCTTCGGGAGCCTCCAGCGAGAATCCGCTGCCGCGCCCCTCGACCACGTCGACGATCAGCCGGGTGTGGGCCCACACCGCGTACTGGCTCCTCGACATCCAGAACGGGACGGGCTCGGCGACTCCGGTGACGTCGAGGGAGGCGAGCAGCACGTCCGAGTTTCCCGTCCGGAACTCACCGGCCGGGTAGCACATGGGCGCGCTGCCGTCACAGCAGCCACCGGACTGGTGGAACATCAGCGGGCCGTGATCCGCCCGCAGCGTGCGCAGGAGGGCAGCAGCCGCAGGAGTGAGCTCTACCGTGGGAGCCGGTGCGTCGCCGGGGAGCTCGTTCGTCTCGTGTGCGTTCACCTACGGGCCCTTCTCCGAACACTCGGGACAGCCGGTTGTGCAGATCAGCCGGCCGCTGAAGACAGCTGCGCCGCACCAGTGAACTCCCCGCAACGTTGCAGGAGGGTTGCGCGCCCCCGCCGGTGCCCCGCCCGCCGGGCGCGGCGTGGCTCAGCCCTCGAAGCCGTTCTCGCCGAGCCCATCTCGCGTACCTCGGCCAGGTCACGGATCGCTCCGTCGACCACGAACGCCGCGCTGCCCCGCGGCGCCGGGCGACCGCGCACACGTTGATGGCCGCGTGCAGCATGAGGTTGCCATCCGGAGGGCACCGCACGGTGAAGGCAGGCCCCGCGATACGCGGCATCGGCTGCCGCAGCGGGCGGATGCCGATGTCCATGACCTGTTCGCGCCCGAGACCGTCGAGCGGTTCCACGCGAGGCGGATCCGGCCCGTGATCGGTGTTTCCCGGCGAGGGGGCGCCGGTCCGCCCCGTGCGGGAGGCAGACTGTCGTACCCTCCCGCTAGGTTGCCCGCATGAGTGAATTCGTGCTGGTAGCAGGGGCGTGGCTGGGATCATGGGCCTGGGACGAGGTGGTGCCCGGCCTGCGGGCCGCGGGGCACGGCGCGCACCCGTTGACGCTGACCGGCCTCGCCGAGAAGAAGGGCCGGGCCGCAGGCCAGCAGACCCACGTCCAGGACATCGTCGACGAGGTGGAGCGCCTGGATCTGCGCGACGTCGTCCTGGTCGGCCACAGCTACTCGGGCATTCCGGTCGGCCAGGCCGCCGAGCGTCTGGGGGACCGGCTGACCCGGGTGGTCTTCGTGGACTCCAGCGTCCCGGCCGACGGCGAGTCGTTCGCCTCCGGCTGGTGGGAGGGCCGGGAGAAGCTGGAGACCCCGATCAGGGAGAACGGCGGCTTCTGGGCGCCGCTCACCGCCGCGGACTGCGAGGGCCAGGATCTGACCGCCGAGCAGACCGCACGGCTCGTGGGCGGTTCGACGCCGCATCCGGGCGCCACGCTGACCGAGCCGGCCATGGTCACGGGGTCGCTCGGCGAGCTTCCGGCGACGTACATCAAGTGCCTGCTCGACGGCGACGAGCCCAGTGAGGACGTCGCCGAGCTGCTGAAGAGCGAGCACTGGCGACTGGTCACGATGGACACCGGGCACTGGCCGATGTTCTCCCGGCCCGCCGAACTGGCCGGGATTCTGCACCGGGCAGCCGTGGGCGACTGACCACGGGTGATCGATTGGCGAGGTCAGGAGCCGAGGCTTAACGTCGGTGAGGTGAGCGATTGCCGTCACCGCTGACGTGAGGCGTAGATGCCATGACGAGCTCCCACGCACCAACTTCCCGAACTGCCGCTGCCCCGGAGCGGGGCAGCGGCAGCGGAATGGCCCTGCTGGTCATCGCGTCCTGCCAGCTGATGGTGGTCCTCGACATCACCATCGTGAACATCGCCCTGCCGCACATCCAGACCTCCCTGGGCTTCTCCACCGAGTCGCTGTCGTGGGTGATCAACGCCTACACGCTGACCTTCGGCGGTCTGCTCCTGCTCGGTGGGCGGCTGGGCGACATTCTCGGCCGCCGCAGAGTCTTCATGTTCGGCATCCTGCTGTTCGTCTTCGCCTCCCTGCTGGGCGGACTCTCGCAGGAGTCGTGGCAACTGCTCGCCGCGCGCGCTCTCCAGGGCGTCGGCGGTGCCATCGCTTCCCCCACGGCCCTCGCGCTCATCACCACGACGTTCCGTGAAGGACCCGAGCGGAACCGGGCGTTCGGTGTGTTCGCAGCCGTTTCGGCGGGCGGCAGCGCGATCGGCCTGCTCGCGGGCGGACTGCTCGTGGAGTGGCTCGACTGGCGCTGGATCCTCTTCGTGAACGTGCCCATCGGCCTGCTGATCGTGCTCGCGACGCCCCGCTACATCCGTGAGTCCGAACGTCACCCGGGCCACTTCGACATCCTTGGCGCGCTCACCTCGACCGTGGGCATGGTGCTGCTCGTCTACGGCTTCATCCGCGCTTCCGAGGACGGCTGGCGCGACGGCCTGACGCTCCTGGCCTTCGCCGCCGCCATCGTGCTGCTGGCCGTGTTCCTCCTGATCGAGAACCGGTCGAAGCAGCCCATCACACCGCTGTGGATGTTCCGCGACCGCAATCGCGCCGGCTCCTACGGAATGATGCTGAGCCTCGCCGCGGCGATGTTCGGAATGTTCTTCTTCCTGACGCTCTTCGTGCAGAACATCCTGGATTTCAGCCCCTTGCGGGCCGGTCTCGCGTTCCTGCCGGTGAGCGTGATCATCGCGGTCGGCGCCGGAATCGCCTCGCAGCTGCTGCCCCGATGGGGCCCCAAGCCGTTCATGGTGGTCGGTGCGGTCCTGGCGGCGGCGGGACTCGCCTGGCTGACGCTGACGGACATCGACAGCACGTACCTGGGGAGCATCCTCGGCCCGATGCTGGTCTTCGGCCTCGGCATGGGCATGCAGTTCGTCTCGCTGACACTGATGGCGGTGTCGGGTGTGGGCGCCCGCGACTCCGGGGCGGCCTCCGGCATCCTCAACGCCACCCAACAGGTGGGCGGGTCGCTCGGCCTGTCCATCCTGGTCACGATCTTCGGTACGGCCAGCCGAAACGAGGCGACCGACCAGGTCCCGCGCTTCATGGCGGAGGCCACCCCCGCCGAACTCCAGGAGTTCCGCAGGACGGGGGAGCTGCCGGGAACCTGGGGCGACCAGGTGCTGACGTCCGGCATTTCGAGCGCGTTCATCGGCGCCGCCGTCCTGGCGATCATCGCGGCGCTGATCGCCCTGGTCGTCATCCAGGTGCGTCCCGCCGATCTGGAGCGCCTGCGCGGTGGCGAAACCACGCCCCTCGGAGCGGCCGGGGACCCCGCCGAGGGCGATGCCGACGCCGGTGCACCGGCCGGAGCGCCGCCCCGTGGCTCCGGCCCCTCCGACGGGCCGTCCCCGGGACACCCCGACCTGCCGACCGACGGAACGCCCCCCGCGCGATGACCGCGAGACCGGACACGTGATCATGGTGGCCGGGACGCGTTGTCGCGATACGGGCTGCGGCGCGGACAGCGGAGCACGTACACTCGGCCCGCACTCGCGCCCACCGGCGGGGAGTGTACGCAACTGATTGACGGAGAAGTTCGACATGAGTTCCGCAGACAGGTCCGAGGCACCGATTTACGCCAGTCTCGTGCAGGAGCACGGAGATGTGCTGGCCGAGGTTCGCCGGGTGGCCGAACAGGCACTCCGCGAAGCAGAACGCGCGATCGACTTCAGCGACCTGCGTGCGCCGGTCGCCTTCCGGTGATCCCGGCCACACCCGCCGCCTGATCACCGAGTACCCGGCCGAACGGCCCTCACTGGGAACCCGTTCACCCGTTCGATAGGTTGACCGGTCATGTGGGGAATGAGCGCTGTCGCATACCGTCGGCTCGGTACGGCCGGCTCCGTCGCGACCGTCATCGGCGGCTGGGCCGCAGGCAAACTGCCGGCCCGCGACCCCTGGGGACTGTGGGTGCCGCACGGGTCCGCGCTGACCACGTCGGCCGCCGTCCTGGCCTACGCCGGACTGACCCTCCTCGTCGTCGCCTGGTGGCAGTACGGCCGGGCAGGCGCCTCCGTACGCGAAACGCTCGTCACCCTCGTCTGGTGGACGGCCCCGATGGTGCTTGCACCGCCGCTCTACAGCGCCGACGTGTACAGCTACATCGCCCAGGGCGCCATGGTCATCGAAGGGCACGACGTCTATGCCGTGGGGCCCTCGGTCCTCGACCCCGGCGGGCTCGGCGGTGATGCCGCCTCGAGTGTCGGAGGGCACTGGACGGACACCCCGGCACCGTACGGACCCTTCTTCCTCGTGCTCGCCCGCGGCGTGACCTGGCTGACGGGCGGCACGATCGTGCCCGCCGTGCTCGGCATGCGCCTCATCGCCGTGGCCGCGCTGCTGCTGATCGTATGGGCGCTGCGGCGCCTGGCGCGCGAGCACGGCAGGAGCGAGAGCGCCGCTCTCTGGCTCGGTGCGCTCAATCCGCTGCTGCTCATGCACGTGATCGGCGGCATGCACAACGACGGGCTCATGATCGGACTCATGCTGGCGGGCGTGGTCCTCGCCATGCGTGGCCGCTGGATCACCGGCAGTGTGCTCGTCGGACTGGCCATGATGGTCAAGTCCCCGGCGGCAGTCGCGCTGCTGTTCATCGGTGTACTCGTGACCGGGGCGGCCACCGGTCCGTTCGCGCGCCGGCTGGCGAAGGGCCTGCTGGCGCCCGGCCTGGTCGCGGTGGTGGTGGCCGTCGTGGCCACCCTCCTCGCCGGGACCGGCTTCGGCTGGCTGGGAACGCAGAGCGTCGCGGGCACCATCCATACCGCACTGTCGGCCACCAGCGACGTCGGCCTCGCCCTGGGCCACCTGCTGCATCTGGTCATCGGCACCGACCCCGCAACGGCGAAGTCCGTCGTCCAGACGCTGGGCCTCGCGGCAGCGGCCGCACTGGTCCTGCACCTCGCATGGCGCTCCCTGCGCGACCGGCTGCAACCGGTCCACGCCCTCGCTCTCGCCCTGCTCGCCCTGGTCGCGCTCTCACCGATGGTCCAGCCCTGGTACCTGCTGTGGGGAACGGCGGTCGTCGCCGCCACCTCGGCGCACGGCCGCGCCGGCACAGTGGTCGCCGTAATGTCGGCTGCGCTCGTGTACGAGACGCACCCCACGGGAAGCACGCCGCCCTACGGCTTCGCCCTCGCGGCGGCCGCCGGGGTGATCGGCACGCTCCTCGTCCGCCGCGAGACATCGCGTCAGGAGCCGGTCCGTCTCCCGGCCCCACGCACCGCGGAGCCCGAGGGCGCCGAGGAAGCCCGCATCCGACGGGTGGGCTCCGGTTCCGTTTGACATGCGGTGGCCGGGTGGGAGGGTTGTCGATGTGCCGGTCCGCTGCCGTGCCCGGCAGCAGACCGCCGCGCGCGCGAGACGCGAAGGAGGACGGACGATGAAGGACGACGTGACGTTCCAGATCTGCGAGCACCTCGACGAGCTGCGGCCCGTGACCCCCGACAGCCCGGACTCGTGCCCGGAGTGCGTGGCGCAGGGCGACACGTGGGTGCACCTGCGGGAGTGCCAGAGCTGCGGACACGTCGGGTGTTGCGACTCCTCGAAGAACAAGCACGCCACCGCCCACTTCGCCGACAGCGGCCACCCGCTCATCCGCTCCTTCGAGACGGGTGAGAGCTGGTGGTGGTGCTACGTGGACCAGGTCTCCTTCGACGTCGAGGGCGCACGGCCGGCCCGTCCGGTCTGAACGTCCAGCGCGTCGAGAAGCCAGTCGTGGGCGGCGCCGGCCGTGGGCTGCGACGGGCCGGCCAGCTCGGCGACCAGCTGCCAGTAGCGGTCGATACGGGGGTCGTCCGCCAACACCCCGGCGAGCCGGCGCCGGAAGCCGGGAGTGTCCCGCGCCCCGTGTGAGCGGGCGTAGGCGGAGACGAAGCAGTCGAGCGCCTCGCCCTCGCGCCCCGGCCGCCGGGCCCGAAGCTCCGACGACGCCAGCGCGTACGCCTCGCTGAGACCTTCGTAGAGCACGGCCGGACGGTAGCCCTTGTTGCTCCGGTGCGCCTCCGGCTGGCAGTGCGTGGCAGCGACGCACACACCGGACACGAAGGAGAACAGCCGGGCGATGGACAGCACCTGGGCCGGGGTCGGATCGGCGGGTGGCTGCGGGATCGCCTGATCGACGACGGCGGAGACCAGCGGCGCGGGCAGCCGCGGGGGCAGCCAGCGTCGCCAGAAGCGCGCCAGCACGGTGGTGTCGGGCGGGAGCGGCACGGCGCCGATCAGCCGGAGCCGGTCGGCACGTTCCTGCGGGGTGCAGCCCTGGAGCAGCTGGAGGGCGGCCTCCCGCCAGCGCAGGGCGGCCAGTTGGGAGCCGATCTCCCTCAGCTGCCCCGCGACGACGTCCTCCAGCACGTCGTCCTCGTCGAGGACCCGGCCCACCTCCACGACCGGCAGGTCGAGCGTGCGCAACGAGCGGATGAGGCGGAGCCGGTCGACCGCCCCGGGGCCGTATCTGCGGTGCCCGCCCGAGCTGCGTGCGGCCTCGGGCAGCAGACCCCGGTCCGAGTAGAAGCGGACGGTCTTGACGGAGACGCCCGCGTGCTCGGCGAGCTCTCCGATGCTCCACATGCCGTCAGGGGACAACCTTGAACCTCCCTCAGGGGGAGTTACTACGGTACCTGCGAGGGGGCCGGCCCATTCGGCTGGCCCCACGGACCACAGCGTGCGAGGAGACGTACATGACGGCATTCATCCTGGTGTCGGGCACCTTCACCGGCGGCTGGATCTGGCGGGAAGTGGCCGCAGGACTAAGGGAGTCGGGCGCCGACGCCCATCCGGTGACGCTCACCGGCATGGGAGAGGGCGGCCCTCCGGCGGGACCCGGCACGGACCTGGAGACGCACATCCGGGATGTGGTGCGGCTGATCGACCAGGTGGACGCGCCCGAGGTGGTGCTCGTCGGCCACGCCTACGGCCTGTACCCCGTACTCGGCGCAGCGGGCCGGCGCCCGGAGCGCGTGGCCCGCATCGTCAACGTGGACGGGGGACTGCCCCAGGACGGTGACCCGGCACTCGGCCTCGTACCCGACCAAGCGCTCCGGGACCGGCTTCTGAACCCCTCCGGACCGGCCGGGGACGACGGGTTGATCGCCCCTCCGCCACTCGACGCGTGGCAGCGCTGGGGGAGTGTCGAGGGCATCGGCACGGACGGGCTGGCGAGGCTGGCCCGCTGCGCCGCACCACAGCCGGCGGGCACCCTCACCCAGCCGCTTCCGTTGTCCGACGCGGTCGCGGAGCTGCCGCTGACCGGGGTCCTGTGCACCGCCAACGGGTCGAGCATCCAACTGGTCGAGGCCGCGGTGGGTTTCGGTGACCCGCGCTTCCAGGCGCTCACCGACCCCCGCGTGACGTTCTTCGAACTCGCCACCGGGCACTGGCCGATGCTCTCCGTCCCCGGCGAACTGGCCGCGGTGCTGGTCCGGGCCGCCGCGGGAGAAGGACACCGGCTGGCCGAGACCGCGAAGGAGCAGCCCGTCCACCTGCGGCCGTTCCTCATGGACGTACCCGAGCGGCCCCGTGAGCGGGTCGGGCGGTTCGACCTCCACCTGCCCGAGGGGGACGGCCCCCGCCCCGCCGTGGTGTTCGTGCACGGCGGTCCGCTGCCCGCCGGTGCGCTGCCGACCCCGCGGGACTGGCCGACCATCCTCGGCTACGGGCAGTACGTGGCGCAGCTGGGCGCCGTGGGGGTGACGCTCGACCACCGGCTTCACGACTTCGCCGACTACGGGCGGGCGGCCCAGGACATCACCGACGTGGTCGAACGCGTACGCGCCGATCCGCGCGTCGACGGGGACCGCGTGGCGCTCTGGTTCTTCTCCGGCGGCGGTCTGCTCTCCGCGGACTGGCTCGCGGCGCCCCCGCCGTGGCTGCGGTGTGTGGCGGCGACCTACCCCGTGCTCGCGCCGCTGCCCAACTGGACGTTCGTCGATCCCCGGTTCCGGCCCGTGGCGGCGGTACGCGGCGCGGGCGGGCTGCCGATCGTGCTGACCCGGGTCGGCCTCGAACGGCCGGAGATCATGGCGACGGTCGAGGAGTTCCTGACCGCCGCCAAGGAGTGCGGAGCGAACGTCGAAGTGGTCGACGTGCCCTCGGGACACCACTCGTTCGAGGCCCTCGACCACACCGAAGAGGCGCGCGAGGCGGTGGAGCACGCGGTACGCACGGTGCTGGGGCACCTGCGCGGCTGAGGCATGTCCCTGCCGGTCGTGGCTACTCGAACCGCGAGGGGTCGCCCGCTCCCCTGCGGACGATCTCCGGTTCACCGCCGGAGAAGTCGATGACCGTGGTCGGCTCGGTGCCGCAGTCACCCGAGTCGACCACGACGTCCACGACGTGGTCGAGCCGCTCCTTGATCTCCCAGCCCTGAGTCAGCGGCTCCTCCTCGTCGGGCAGGAGCAGCGTGCTGGACAGGATCGGCTCACCGAGTTCCGCGAGCAGCGCCTGTACGACGGCGTGGTCCGGGATGCGCACGCCGACCGTCTTCTTCTTCGGATGCATCAGCTGGCGCGGCACCTCCTTCGTAGCCGGGAGGATGAAGGTGTAACTGCCGGGTGTGGCCGCCTTGATGGCCCGGAACACGTCGTTGTCGACCTGTACGAACTGGCCCAGCTGGGCGAAGTTCTCGCAGACGAGCGTGAAGTGATGCCGGTCGTCGAGGTTGCGGATCGACCGGATTCGGCCGATGCCGTCACGGCTGCCCAGCTGGCACCCCAGCGCGTAACACGAATCCGTCGGGTACGCGACGAGGGCGCCGGAACGGATGCTGTCGGCCACGCTGCTGATGGTGCGCCGCTGAGGATTCTCGGGGTGCACGTCGAAGTACTTCGCCATCCGCCGAGTCTAGGGCCTCGGACGATCCGGGCCCGATGGGCCGGCGCTCCGGACCACCATCCGGGCGCACCGCCCGGCGCCCCGTAGCCACCGCCCGTGCCCGGAGTGCTCCCCGCGCACGGGCGGCCGCCTCAGCCCGGCAGTCCCCAGCGGCTGCCTTTGGCCGCCGCCACCAGTTCGGGCACCGTGCCGAGTTTGGCGCGTGTCCGGCCCTGGTCCCGGCCGCGCGCCAGCTCGGCCCGGTCGATGGCCGCCAGGCCGCGGGCGTCGATCAGCCGGCGTGTGCGGCTCCGGACGAGGCGGCGGAACGCCGTCGGTGTCCGGGCCGGTGCGGGCAGGGAGCCGGCCACGGCATCGGCGAGGAGCGTGCCGACGGTCTCCGCCGCACAGGTGCGGTTGGCCCCGATGCCGCCCGAGGGCCCGCGCTTGATCCAGCCGACGATGTACGTCCCGGGCCGCCCCGTCACGCGGCCGCCCTCGTGCGGGACGGTGGCGGTCGTCTCGTCGAAGGGCAGGCCCGTCACCGGCACACCGCGGTATCCGACGGCCCGCAGGAGCATGCCCGCCGGTATCTCCAGATCCCCCGCGACGCCCGTCACCCGAGCGGCCCGGACGGTGCCGGTGCCGAGCACCTCCACGGTCGAGGAGTGGAAACGCAGGACGATGCGGCGCCCCGGGTCCGGCTCCCGCGACCAGTCGACCGTCCGCCGCGCAACGTCCCGCAGCAGCCCGGCCTTCTCCTTCGGCGAGGCACTGTCGATCGTCGCACCGGTCCGCGGATCGTGGTCGTCGACGACGAGTCCCACACCCGGGAGGTGCTTGAGGGCGCGCAGTTCGGAGGCGGTGTACGCGGCGTCCTCGGGGCCGCGGCGGCCGAGCAGGACCACTTCGCGCACCTTCGATGCCCGCAGGGCCGCGAGGGCGTGGTCGGCGATGTCGGTACCGGCCAGCTTCCCGGGGTCCGTGGCGAGGATACGGGCGACGTCGACCGCGACGTTTCCGTTGCCGACCACGACCACGCGCTCGCCCGAGAGGTCTACGGCGTCCGCCGCGACCTCGGGATGGGCGTTGTACCAGGCGACGAACGTGGTGGCCGCGATGCTGCCCCGCAGGTCCTCTCCCCCGACACCGAGCCGGCGGTCGGTGGAGGCGCCCACCGCGTAGATGACCGCGTCGTGATGGGCGGCGAGCTCCCGCGTCGTGATGTCCTTGCCCACCTCGACGCCGAGGACCATCCGCACCCGGGGGTGGGCGTGGAAACGCGCGAAGGTGTCGCCCACCTTCTTCGTCGCGGGGTGGTCCGGGGCGACGCCGTACCGGATGAGGCCGCCGGCCACGGGAAGCCGGTCGACGAGGGTCACTTGGGCGTTGGTGTGCAGCAGCAGGTCCTCGGCGGCGTACATACCCGCCGGACCGGTGCCGACGATCGCGACCCGGATCGGCGCGAAGTCGGACGGCACACCGCGCTCGAAACTCGGCTCGCCCCAGGCGTGGAAGTTTGGTCCCGCGCCGACCGGTTCGGGCTCGCAGTCCACGAAGTGGTCCGCGTTGATGGCGGCGTACTCCTGCTGCGCCGCGGGGAGGCTGTCCACCGGGAAGATCGCGTCGACCGGGCAGGCGTCGGCGCAGGCACCGCAGTCGATGCAGGTCTTCGGGTCGATGTACAGCATCTCCGTGCTGCCGAACTCCCGCTCCTGTGGGGTGGGATGGATGCAGTTGACCGGGCACACGGCGATGCAGGTGGCATCGCTGCAGCAGGTCTGGGTGATGGCGTAGGTCATGGCGTCGGCTCGGCTCCGGTCGGGCGATCGGCTCGGGTCAGATCTCGGGTCAGATGAGGTTTGCGCGCTTGTAGAAGAACAGCGCCGGCTTCGTGAGCAGGCGGGCCGAGGACAGGAACTCCATGAGGCCCGCACAGCTGGAACGCATCAGGGACCTGTGGTGCTCGTTCGCCGCCGCCTCGGTGAGGGCGCGCTTCGTATCGAGCCCGGCGTTCGCGTAGACGCCCCGGTTCACCATGCTGGTGACGATGAAGTAGGAGGCGATCGCGATCACGAGCGCGTTCAGCTGCCGGCGCAGCGGGCCCGCGTGGCGGAGCCGCTTGCGGGTCTCGTCGCGGGCGAACTTCATGTGCCGGGACTCCTCCACCACATGGATGTTGTTGATCGTGCGGACAAAGGGCACGACCCGCTCGTCGCGCATCCAGTCGCGCTGCATGACGTCGAGGACTTCCTCGGCGACGAGGATCGCGGCGTACGCCGCCTCGCCGAAGGCAAGCGTCTTGAAGACCCTGCCGAGTTCGACGACTCCCCGGTGGGGCTTGTAGGCGGGGGCTCCCAGCTTCGCGGCGCCCCTGGCGAACATGATGGAGTGCCTGCACTCGTCGGCGATCTCCGTGAGCGCCCACTGGAAGTCCGCGTCGGTCGGGTCCTTGGTGTAGATGTCGCGCAGCACCATCTGCTGCAGGATCATCTCGAACCAGATGCCGGTGCTGGCCACCGACGCCGCCTCCTGGCGGGTCAGCTCCTTGCGCTGGGCATCGCTCAGTTCCTGCCAGTAGGCCGTCCCGTAGAGCGTGCTCCACTCGGGGCTCGCACCGTGGAAGTCCTTGTCCAGCGGGGTGTCCCAGTCCACCTCGGTGGCCGGGTCGTACGAAAGCTTCGCGGACGAGTCGAGCAGCCGCCGTGCGACGTCCTGCTCCTGGAGCCGGTCCTGTTCCTCCGGCCGAAGTGTGCTGTTTGACATGCTGCGGCTCCTTGAATCGAGAGGTCGACCCGACGCCGGCCGCCTTGTCGCCCCCATCGCTGCCCGCCTGATGGGTCGATGACTGCCGCGCGCCGCCCACGCTTGTTAGACACCGCGTCTAGCAAGCTGTTAGGCGGAAGGTACAACAAGAGTGGCGCGCGGGCCTACCCCCGGTAACAAAATGCGTGGGATCTCTCCACGGAGCCGCCGCCGCCTCTTCACCGCGCGTGTGGCCCCGGCGGATGACCGGCCGTGTCAGACCCTCGCCGTACGCTCGCGCCATGAGTGTTTCCCTCTACTACAGCGCCCGCCGCGAGCAGCCCCTGACCGAGGCCGAGACGGCTTCCGTCGAGCGCGTCGTCACCGCCCACATGGCCTCGTTCCCCTACGGCGGAGAGGAGGAGTGCCTGTATCTCTACCCGCCGGACAGCGCCGACGAGGGCGAGATCCTCGCGGGGTCCACGAAGATGCCGCTCGACCCGGGCCGGCTCCTGCCGGTGATCGCCGGTGTGCTCGACTCGGTGACCGAACTGCGCCGCGCCGTCAAGGGCGCGCGGTGGCGCGTCCATTCGGACGACCTCGATGTCCCCTGGGACGAGACCGAGGGCTACGCCCTGCCCGGGATGCGCGACCCCGACCTCATCGCCGAGCTCGGCACTCTCTGACGGCCGGGCCCGTGGGCGGCGTGCGTGGCGTCAGTCCCGCTCGTGCTCGTCCGACGAGCCGGTCACGTCTTCTTTGCCCGGACGCGAGCGCCCCACCCGCAGCCGGCCCCGGAGCTTGTCCACCAGCGGGTATTTCTCCCGTTGTTCACGGGACTGGCGGTCCAGCTCCTCCACCAGTCGCGCCGACCGCTTCTCCACGTCCAGCTCGTCCAGAATCCGGTCGACCTCCGCCAGCAGCGCCCCGTGCAACTGCCACTGGCGCGGATGCTGCTGTACGCCGCCGAGCAGCAGGAACGCGACGACCTCGCGGCTCTCGCGGCTGGCGGAGAGCTCGCTGACCAGCCGGTCCTCCGCGGCGTCGGCGTTGACGCTGACCTGTGTGGTGATGAGTTCGGCGAAGCTCTCGACCGCGTGGGCCATATGGGCGAGGAGCTTCTGGATGGCGGCAGCCGTCTCGGGCTGGAAGAGCGGCTCGTCCGTCCGTGCCTTGGCGAGGTCGGTCAGGGTGCGGCACACGGTGCGGAGCACCACCGCGCAGATCTCCAGGGTGTCCAGCCCGGTCCGCAGGACGACGCGGAAGAGCATGCCTTCCTTCACGCGCGGGTTGAGCCGGAGGCTGTCCTCCGCCTGCCGGAGCGACGCGTCCACCTGCACGATGTCGTGGTCCAGCCGACGGGCCTCGTGCAAGCGGTCGGCGGCCACCGCCACGGTGGTGTGGCCGATCACCTCGTCGCTGAGGCAGAGGAGCAACCGCGCCATGCGGCCCGCGAGATGCTCGATGGCCTCACTGGCCGGCTGCACCCACACCGGTGGTGCGAACAGCACGTTGAACAGCAGCCCGACGGCCGCCCCGATGAGCGTTTCGAGCACCCGGTCCCAGGCCGTCGCGGCCACGCGCGTCACGCCCAGCACCAGCATCGCGCTGATCGCCACTTCGGGTACGAACTCGCCGGCCCGGACGAAGCGGCCGAGCACCAGGGACGCGAGGATGATCAGACCCAGACTCCACCAGCTCAGCCCCACCAACGAGCTGAAGCCGATGGCGATGACCACACCGGCCACCACCGCGTTCACCCTGCGCATGCTCGTGGTGAGCGTGGAGTAGAGGGTGACCTGGACGACGAGCAGGGCGGTCAGCGGCGCGGTGAGCGGCGCCGGTTCACTGCTCAGCATCAGGGCGACGACGTAGGAGATGACGGCGGCCACGGTCGACCGGATCGTCTGGACGACCACCGGCTCGTTGTGCCGCCGGACGAGATTCAGCAAGGGGTCGGTGACTTCGGGCACTCTGTGAATCCTCCGGGGCCTACGCGCAGGGGGCATCAGCTGCCGCGAACGGGCCGCCTCGGGGCGGTGGCCGTCGAGGGGGCCCGCGCGGCGGGGACTCCGTTGCGCCGCCCGCGGCCCCGGGCCCGTGCGGGAGACAGTAAGTGGCGTCCTGCCGGGCGGGCCCGCGACATGCCGTCCGTGCGGACCCGGGCCCCGGTTGGGCTATTCGGGGACGCGCCCGGCTCGGCTACCGGTCCGTTCTCCCGTCCTCCGGTTCTTTTCGCTCCTCCCGTTCCGCCGTCTCGGCGACGCGCTTGATGCTCGCCAGCCTGCGGTCCCAGTCCGACGCGAGCGCGGCCATCCACCGCGAGGTCGCGTCCAGCGCCGCAGGCCGCACCGTGTACCGCATCTCGCGGCCCACCCGGCTGCCGGAGACCAGTCCGGCGGCGTCGAGGACGCCGAGGTGCTTGACCACGGCCTGCCGGGAGACGGGGAGACGTGCGGCCAGCGTCGTCGCGGTGGCCTCGCGCTGTGCGGCGAGCAGGTCCAGCAGCTGACGCCGTGTCGGGTCGGCCAGAGCGACGAGAACGCTGTCGACCGCCTCCGCTCCACCTCCGTCCGTCACGCGGACGACTGTTCGGCGCGCTTCCTGAAGGCGTCGAGCACCTGCGGCCAGCCGCCCGTGTTGTCCTGCACGGCCTTGTCCCGCAGTTCGGCGGAGCCCGCGAGGGCCGCGAACCCGCTCTCGACGACCCGGAGGCGCGTCTTGTCGCCCTCGGGTGTCAGCATGAACTCCACGAGGGTGCTGTTGTCCTCGCGCAGCTCCTCCCCGGGAAACGCACTGGCCCAGCGGTACGCCAGGTACGACTGCGGCTGCACCTTCTCCACGCGTACGGGGAAGTCGCCGTACTCGGGGTTCTTCGCCACCATCGACTCGCCCTCCCTGGCCACCGTTCCGGCCAGGCTCGCCTCTTCCGCCACCCAGAAACCCGGTTGGGCCACCAGGGGCCAGACCCGCTCCAGAGGTGCGTCGATGAGGGTTTCGCGCTCGATCCGGTCCTCGCTCATGACGGGACTCCTTCGTATTGTCCACTTCGTCTGCGTGCAACTCCAGGGTTGCACGTCGAAACCCGACGCGCAACCGATGGGTTGCGCGTCGGGGCTGGGTGACCCGCCGCTCTACAGCGCGGGCACGACACCGGCGAGCTGATGGACGAGGGCACGTACGCCCTGGGCAGGAAGACCGGCGAGCGGGTGACGCAGGACGGGACGGGCGCGGAAACGAAGCGGAAGAAGCACCGCTGAGCTCCGCTACCGCTGTACGGCGAGCGCCTCGTCGATCTCGCGCACGAAGGGTTCCAGGTCGCCGGGATTGCGTGAGGTGATGAGCCGCCAGCCGCCTTCGGTGTCGGTGACGACCGGCTCGTCGGTCCAGTCGCCGCCCGCGTTGCGGATGTCGGTCTTCAGCGAGGCGTAGGAAGTGAGCCGCTTCCCTCCGACGACGCCCGCCTCGACGAGAGCCCATGGCCCGTGGCAGATCGCGGCGACTGGGCGGCCGGACTCCGTGAAGGCGCGGACGATGCCGGTGGTGGGCCCCTGCAGCCGGAGTGTGTCGGCGTTCAGGGTGCCGCCGGGGACGAGCAGCAGGTCGTAGTGTGCCGGGTCCGCGTCGGCCAGAGTCAGGTCGGGACGGACGGCCTTGCCGGGGTTCTTGTCGCCGACCAGCGTCTCGATGTCGTCCATCGACACGGCGGCGACATCGACCTGTGCGCCCCACCCGCGAAGATGCTCGACGGGGACCACGAGTTCGTCCTGCTCGACACCGTAGTTGGTGACGATGGCCAGTACGTTCCGCTTGCTCACGTCATTCTCAGTCATCAACGGTCACCCTTCCTGAACGATGCGTGCCGATGGCGATCGCAGATCCCTGGGTTCCCCTGAATCTCGTAGCCATGCATGCTCATCGGCCATGGACAGCCCGCTCCGGGGAACGAGCTCGGCCGTGGTTCCGCCTCGCTCAGCGGTCGGGCGTCCTGCTGCCGCGGGTGGAGGGTGGCGCGTGCCCGATGCGGCGCAGGTGCTGGACGAGCCCCCGGCCGTTCGCCTCGACCACTTCCGCCGCGATCTCGCCCAGCTTGCGGTTCGTCCGCTGGGAAATGGTCCGCAGTATCGCGAACGCCGCGCCCGCGTCGCAGCCGACGACCCGCATCACGATGCCGCAGGCGCGGTCGATCACGGCGTGCGACGTGAGGGCCTTCTTCAGCTGCTGCACTTCGACCTCGGCCGACGTGTGGTCGTGATCATGAAGCAGCCCGTCGATGAAGTCCTCGGCGAGCGCCCGGACGGGCTGCTGGACCGAGAGGGGGAGTACGCCGGGCCGGAACGCGTAGAGGCTGACCGTCGTGACCACGCCCTGTCTGCGGACCGGGACGGCCAGACAGGCGCGCAGGCCCGCTCCCAGAGCCTGGGCACGGAAGCGCGGCCACCGGCTCTCGGCGACCAGGTCGGCCGAGATGACGGGTTCGCACAGGGCGAAGGCGTCGGCATCCGGCCCATCGCCCGTCGTCTCCTGGAGGCGGGCCAGGACAGCGAGGTCGGGATGGGTGGCCGTGGTCCGGTGCCCGCCGCCGGGTACACGCAGGGTCACGGTGGCTCCGCAGCAGGCCGGGGCGCATTCCATCGCGCGCAGGCTCAATCGCGTGGTCCGCCGCACGGCGGTTCCGGATTCCGTGTTCACCTCGGTCGACGAAGACACTCCGATTCCTCCTTCGCACGAATGCGCCGACCGGCCCCGGCCGACCGGAAGAGCCAGCCCCGCCGTCCGTCCGGAATACGGCCGGATCCGTTAGCTTCGCTCTATGAGCCAGTCACAGGACTTCGGCAGCGAGTTCCGGGACTTCGTCGCCCGGGTTGAGGAGCTGCGTGCAGCCCGCGCCCGCCCGGACTCCGAACGCTCGGTTCTGCTCGACGCGGCGCTCCTGGAATTGCAGCACGTCGTCGACGGCATGCGCCCGGCGTACGACGAATTCACCTCCCGTGCCGCAGGAAGGCCATCCGCCGGAAAGGCCGGGCAGCAGCTCTTCAAGGCTATCTTCGAAAGCCTTCCGGTGCCGGTGGCTCTGGTGGACGGCGAAACAGTCGTACGGCGCATCAATGCCGCCGGCGCCGAGCTGACCGGCCTGCCCCCGGGCTATGCGGCGGGCAGGCCGCTGAGCGGGATTCTGCGCCCCGGGGACCGGCCGGCGCTGCGCAGCCAGACCGCCGCTGTCGCGCGGGGGGAGGGCAGCCGCAGCCTCGCCGTGCAGCTTCAGCCACGGACGGGGGCCCGGATGCGCGTCACTCTCAGTGAGCTGGCGCTGCCCGGTGACACGGACACCGCCGTGCTGGTGGCGCTCTGGCCCTCCTCCGGTCTGCCGACGGCCCCGGAAGTATCGGCACGCCCGACCCGAGCCGTGCGGGTGGCTGTCCGCGAGGCCGAGCTCACGGACCTGATGGACCGGACGAGCAGCATGCTGCTCAGGGGCGGCGCAGATCGTCCGGCCGAGGCTCTGCGGGCCGTGACCGGACTGATCAGGGACGCAATCGCCGACTGGGCGCTGCTCGACCTCCTCGTCGACGGAGCGCTGACCCGCAGTGCCGTGCACGGCCCCGAGGGGAACGACGACCCGGGACTGGAGAAGACGCTGGTCCAACAGGACCCGCGCCGCTGCCCTGTGGTGGTCGAGGCGGTGAGTACGGGCTCCCTGGTGTTCGACGGGCTGGCGGACGAGCTCGACCGGCTGGGCGCTGACGACAACGGGGCTCCGTTGGTGGGACGCGCCGACGTCGGTTCGCTCCTCGCCGTGCCGCTTTCCGCCGCGGTCGGTGAGACCCCGGCGCGGGGTGCGCTGACTCTTCTGCGGACGGGGGCGCAACCTCCGTTCTCCCTGGCCGAGGCCAAATGCGTGGAGATGATCGTGGGGCACATGGCAATCGTCGCGGAGGGACGCACCGGCCGTGCGGAGACGGCCGGGGGCGGCGAGTAGGGCCTGCCGTTCGGACGGAACGGTATGAGGGCGGTCTGTTCGGCCGCCGGGTGCGCCACCAGCGCGGGCAACCCGAACGGGCGAGGGCATCGGACCCCGCACGTTCGGCGAGGGGGTCACAGGCGGTCACCTCTCGCCCCGTAACCCGAACCAGCCGATGACCGGTACGCGACCGGTCCCGGTACGGGGACGGAGGAGACCGTCGAGCGTGGCGGCGAGGGTCCGGCGCAGCGTCGCCTGCCCTCCCTCGGGTCATTCGAACGGTAGCTCCGGAGGTGCGGCGGAGTCGTCGTCCGGCAGGATCAGGGTGTGAGAACCGAACGGCAGGAAACTCCGCTCGGTGCCGTCAGGAAAGCGGCGGCATGAACAGGACGCGGCATTCCGCTGGGGCAGCTCGATGGCCAGGGGTACGGAATACGGCGCCACGGTTCCCGTAACCGTCGGCCGTAATAACGCAACCAGGCGCATACGAAGGCGTCGTGCCCCGCGCATCGTTCACGGACACGACGATGCCCCGGGTCGCGCGCGTTCCTTCACTCCACGCACGGCCCGAAGGGAGCAGTGGGTGCATGACGACCTCAGCGAATGAGCGATTGCCCCGGCGACGCGCGGTGGTGACCGGCGGCACCGGACTTCCGGGCTCGCCTCTCTGTGAACGCCTGCTGGACGGCGGAGTTGTGGTGGACCGTGCCGACAACCCGTCGTCGGGACCGTTTGCGACAGAGGCCCACCTCGTCGGAAGCGACGGATTCCGATTCGTCAACTGCGATGTCCCCGAGCCTAATTGTACGCGCGCCCTGACCGGGCCGGTCCACGGCACACCGTCATGCTGGTGACGAGCGCGGTGATCCCGCCCCTCGCCGTACACCACCGCGCCGTGGGCCGGCCCCGGCACAGCCGCGCCACTCTCTGGGGAGGCCGCTCATGACAGCGCCCCGGCACAGGCCGTCGCCGCCCGGCAGCCCGATACCGCACCGGCCAGCCGCCGTGCTCTTCGGCCGCGACGGAACCCTCGTCCACGACGTGCCCTACAACGCAGACCCCGAACGGGTCCGCCCGGTCCCGGGCGCCGCCCAGGCCGTACGGCTCGTACGCGAGGCCGGGATGGCGACAGGCGTCGTCAGCAACCAGTCCGGCATCGGACGCGGCCTGCTCACCCACGACGAGGTGCGCCGGGTCAACATCCGCGTCGACGAACTGATCGGGCCCTTCGACGTCTGGATCTACTGCCCGCACCACCCGGACACCGGATGCCCCTGCCGAACACCGCGCCCCGGACTCGTCACCGACGCGGCCAGGCGCCTCGGTGTACGACCGGCGGACTGCGTGATGATCGGCGACATCGCGGCCGACGTATTCGCGGCCAGGGCGGCCGGTGCCGAGGGGATTCTGGTCCCCAACGGGGCGACACGGCCCGAGGAGACCGCGGCGGAGGCCGAACCCGCCCATGACGTCCTGAGCGCCGTCATGCGCCTGCTGGCCCGCCCGGTGCACACCCCGGACGTCCACCTCCGCACGGACGGGCGGCCGGCATGAACGCATGCGCCGTACGGCCGAGGTGCCCGCCGAGGACCCGCGCCACTTCCTCGGGGACGCCGCCTGAGCCAGGTACGGAGTCCAGCGGTCTCCGGACGACCGGGAACGACTCATGAAGGAGGTCACGCGATGACGTATCCCAAGCCTCGCCCCGGCCGGATCGCTCTGGTGTCCGAACACGCGAGTCCCCTCGCCGAGCCGGATGGCCCCGACGCGGGTGGCCAGAACGTCCACGTGGCGCAGTTGGCCGGACACCTGGCCCGGCGCGGACACGACGTCACCGTGTACACGCGCCGGGACCGTACCGGCACACCGACGATGGTGCGCACCTCGGACGGCGTCAAGGTCGTCCATGTGCCCGCCGGTCCGCCGACCGCCGTACCCAAGGACGAACTGCTGGTCTGGATGCCCGACTTCGGCGCCTACCTGTCCCGCATGTGGCGGCTCGCCCGTCCCGACGTGGTGCACGCCCACTTCTGGATGTCCGGCCTGGCCTCCCTCACCGGGGCCAGGGAGGCCGGCATCCCCGTCGTCCAGACATACCACGCGCTCGGCACCGTGAAGCGGCGCTACCAGGGCACCGAGGACACCAGCCCCCACGAACGCGTCGACCTGGAGTCCCGCATCGGGCGGGAAGCAGACCGGATCATCGCGACCTGCGCCGACGAGGTGATCGAGCTCGTCGCCATGGGCGTCCCGCGCGGCCGGATCAGCGTGGTGCCCTGCGGGGTGGACACCACGCACTTCGTACCCGCCGGCGCCCGGCCGCCCGGGGCGCCCTACCGGCTCCTGTCCGTCGGCAGGCTCGTACCCGGCAAGGGGTTCGAGCGCGCGATCAAGGCCCTGGCTGCCGTGCCGAACGCCGAACTGCTCATCGCGGGCGGCCCGGAACCGCCCCTGCTGGTGGCCGACCCGGAGGCCGAACGGCTGCGCAAGATCGCGGCGGAGCACGGGGTGACGGAGCGGGTACGGCTGCTCGGCCGCGTACCGCTGGACAGGATGCCGCAGCTCATGTCCAGCGCCGACCTGCTGCTCTCGCTGCCGCGTTACGAGCCGTTCGGCACCGTCCCCGTCGAGGCGATGGCCTGCGGCACACCGGTCGTGGCCACCGCCGTCGGCGGCCATCTGGACACGGTGGTCGACGGTGTGACCGGCACCCTGGTGCCGCCAGTCGAGACCCCCGGCCACGACCTGGCGGCCACGATCCGCTCCCTGCTCGACGACCCGGCCAGGCGCGCCCGTTACGGAGCGGCGGGCCGGACCCATGTGCTGGCCCGGTACACGTGGGACGAGGTCGCCGACGGTGTCGTACGGGTCTACGCCCAGCTCTGCCCCGCTCCCCGGCCTGCGGAGGAGGCACGATGAATCCCATCGCCGGGCCAGGGGCGGCGACCACACGCTCGGCGGGGCCGGGGAAGACCCCTGAATCCCACCTCCCCGGCCCGGTCCATCGTGGCCGGCCGCTCGGCCGCCTCTGCGGGTCCCCCTGTGCCCGGGGCCCAAACATGGCGAGCTCCCGCCCGCGCGCTGCCCGGCCCACTCACAGGAGCGGGGCGGCGCTGGGGCTGTCTTCCCAACCATCAGCGCCTCCGCCACCGCGTACGTCGGCGGCGTGATGTACGGAGTACCCCTGCAGTCCGGTGCAAACGCGACCGTCCGGGATACGTGCGTATCCCGGTTGAAGCCGCGCATCGGGGGAACCCGGTCGCGCAGAGGAAGGCACCCGGCGTCGCCGCGCGATACGGCACTGGCCGAGGGAGAGACATGGGAAGGCACGCGGACCTCGTCCGGGCCATGGCCCGGAAAGCGAAAGCCGCCAAGCTCAAGGCGGACGGTGCCGCACTGGACGACGAGCACCGAAGAGAAGAGGGGCGGCGGCTGCAAGCCGCAGCCCGGCAGGTGGAAGCGCAGGCGAGATCCGCCCGGAGCGCCTCGGGCCGCTGAACCGCACACCACCACGAACCCACGGGACCGGAACACCGCCCGGCGCCTCGCCGGCGTGGGCCCATCCGGATGACCCGGCGTTTGGCACGCCCGGAGCCGGATACCCACCAGGGCCGGGGCACCCAGGGTGAGGCCCGCGCCGAGGCATACGAACCGCCACCAGGAGAGCTCAATGAGTGACGAGAAGCAGAAGCAGCGGGACAGCGTACGTGCGCCCGATCCGTCGGACGGGCCGCTCACGACCGACCAGGGGGTGGCCGTCGAGCACACGGACGACTCGCTGACGGTCGGGGACCGTGGTCCCACGCTGTTGGAGGACTTCCATTTCCGGGAGAAGATCACACGGTTCGACCACGAGCGGATCCCCGAGCGGGTGGTCCACGCCCGCGGGGCGGGTGCCTACGGCTTCTTCCAACCGTATGAATCCTGTGCCGAGTTCACCCGGGCCGCCTTTCTGCAGGACCCGTCCGTACGCACCCCCGTCTTCGTACGGTTCTCCACGGTGCAGGGCCCGCGCGGCTCGGCCGACACGGTCCGTGACGTACGGGGGTTCGCCACCAAGTTCTACACGTCCGAGGGCAACTACGACCTGGTGGGGAACAACTTCCCGGTCTTCTTCATCCAGGACGGCATCAAGTTCCCGGACTTCGTCCACGCGGTGAAGCCCGAACCCCACAACGAGATCCCCACCGGCGCGTCCGCGCACGACACGCTCTGGGACTTCGTCTCCCTTCAGCCCGAGACCCTGCACACGATCATGTGGCTGATGTCGGACCGGGCGATCCCGCGCAGTTACCGCATGATGCAGGGATTCGGCGTCCACACGTTCCGCTTCGTCACGGCCGACGGGCGCGGAACGTTCGTGAAGTTCCACTGGAAGCCGAAGCTGGGCGTCCACTCGCTCGTCTGGGACGAGGCACAGGAGATCCAGGGCCGCGACCCGGACTTCAACCGGCGCGATCTGTGGGACACCATCGAGGCCGGTCAGTACCCGGAATGGGAACTGGGCGTGCAGCTCATCCCGGAAGAGGACGAGCACTCGTTCGACTTCGACCTGCTCGACGCCACGAAGATGGTGCCCGAGGAACTGGTCCCGCTCCGTCCCATCGGACGCATGGTCCTCAACCGCAACCCGGACAACTTCTTCGCGGAAACAGAACAGGTGGCCTTCCACACCGCCAACGTGGTGCCCGGCATCGACTTCACCAACGACCCGCTGCTCCAGGCACGGAACTTCTCCTACCTGGACACCCAGCTGCTCAGGCTGGGCGGCCCGAACTTCGCCCACATCCCGGTCAACCGGCCCGTCGTCGGCGTGCGCAACAACCAGCGCGACGGCTTCCACCAGGAGCAGATCCACACCGGGACCAACTACACGCCGAACTCCCTGGGCGCGGGATGTCCGGTCCTCGCCTCCACCGAGGCGGGAGCGTACCGGCACCTCACCGAGCAGGTCGACGGCCAGAAGATCCGGCGCCGCAGCCCGAGCTTCGACAACCACTACCTCCAGGCCGCGCTGTTCTGGCGCAGCATGACGGACTGGGAGCAGCAGCACATCATCGACGCGTTCCGCTTCGAGCTCGGCAAGGTCTCGGCGAAGGACGTCCGCGCCCGGACCGTCGAGCAACTGGCGCTCGTATCGGCCGACCTGGCGAAGGCCGTCGCGGAAGGCGTCGGTGTGTACGCGCCCGAGGGATCGCAGACCCCCACGCCCGAGCCCTCACCGGCCCTGAGCATGGAGAACAACAAGGGCGACGGCTCGATCGCCACCCGGCAGATCGCCGTCCTGGTCACGGACGGCGTGGACGACACACAGGTCACGGCGGTCAAGGAGGCGCTCACGGCGGACGGCGCCATCGTCGAACTGCTTGCACCCCAGGACGGCACGGTCCGTACCGCCGGAGGCGGAACGCTCCCCGTCGACCGCGCGCTGCCCACCGTGGCCGCCGTGCTCTACGACGCGGTCGTCCTGCCGGACGGGGCGCGGTTCTCGGACGACCCGGTCCGCAGGTTCGTCCGCAACTCATACCGCCACGGCAAGCCCATCGGCGGATACGGGGAAGCGACTTCCGCCCTCGCGGATCTGCTGCCGGCCGCGGTGACCGGCGCCGAAGGGAACGACCACGGTGTGGTCACCGCCTCGGCCGGCGACGACGGCTTCAGTACGGCCTTCGCGGCGGCGGTCGGCAAGCACAGGTTCTGGGACCGGCCGGCCCTCGCCTGACGCGCCGGGCCGGGGTGTACGGGAGTCCACGCGCTCCGTCCTCGGACGGAACGCTTCCGTACGCCCCGGCCCGGGCCCGGGGGTGGCCGCGCGGATTCCTCGGCTTATCGCGAGTACGAGAGCCTGCCCTAGTGCTCCGGTCGGCGCGCCTCGCCGCCAAGTCGCCTCGGTTACGGCATTCTCTGTGGCTGATCTGGGCCGATGGCGAAAGGAACGCACCTCGGCAGATGGAGGACAACAGGTGTGACAGTCACTTTCAGAACAGCATTTCAGCACACCGGCGGTTCGGTTCTGGTCAGTGCGGCAGGGGATCTGGATGCCGCGGCCGAGCCGTCCCTCTCGCGTGCCCTCGGCAGTGTGCCGCCGGGCACCGCGGTGGTGATCTTTGACATGCGCGGGGTTCCGTTCATGGACTCGGCCGGGCTGCTGCTCTTCCTCGATCTGCACCGGCGGGCGGAGCACCGGGGTCTCAAGGTCCTCGTCGTCGGCTGGCAGTCCCAGCCGCAGCAGGTGATGGAAGTCCTGGCCGGACTGCCGGGTGGCAAGGCCCGCCCCCGTGAACGCGCCGCGCTCATCGGCTTCCGCCGCATGGTCGAGGAGAGGGCCGAGCGGCAGCGACAGCTTGCCTGGAAGGCCCCGGCGGCAACCGATCCCCGCGTACAGCCCGTTCGGCACGGCGGCCGGTAGAGCGGCGTACGCCGCCCCGCGGTCGTGCCGGATGACCACGCCCTACCGACAGGGAGTACAACCATGGCGACCAAGGTCTCCGACTACGTCCTGCAACGACTGCGCGAATGGGAGGTCGAGCACGTCTTCGCCTACGCCGGTGACGGCATCAACGGCCTGCTCGCGGCCTGGGGGCGGGCGGACAACGATCCGAAGTTCATCCAGGCGCGCCACGAGGAGATGGCGGCCTTCGAGGCCGTCGGATACGCGAAGTTCTCCGGCAAGGTCGGGGTGTGCGCGGCCACGTCGGGCCCCGGAGCCATCCACCTGCTCAACGGCCTGTACGACGCGAAGCTCGACCACGTTCCCGTAGTCGCGATCGTGGGACAGACCAACCGCAGTGCCATGGGCGGCTCCTATCAGCAGGAGGTCGACCTGCTCAGCCTCTACAAGGACGTCGCTTCCGACTTCTGCGAGATGGTGACCGTTCCTGAGCAGCTGCCGAACGTGATCGACCGGGCCATCCGCACGGCGTACGCCAAGCGGACGGTGACCGCCGTGATCATTCCTGCGGATGTGCAGGAACTGGACTACACGCCGCCGACGCACGCGTTCAAGATGGTGCCCTCCAGCCTCGGTACGAGCACCAGCGCACCCGTCCCGGCCCAGGAGGACATCGAGCGTGCCGCCGAGGTGCTCAACGCGGGCGAGAAGGTGGCGGTCCTGGTCGGACAGGGCGCGCGGGGTGCGCGCGCCGAGGTCGAGGTGGTCGCGGAGCTCCTGGGCGCGGGCGTGGCCAAGGCACTGCTCGGCAAGGACGCGCTCCCGGACGACCTGCCGTACGTCACCGGTTCCATCGGCCTGCTCGGCACCCGTCCCTCGTACGACCTGATGCGGGGCTGCGACACCCTCCTGGTCATCGGCTCCAGCTTCCCGTACTCCCAGTTCCTGCCGGAGTACGACCAGGCGCGAGCGGTGCAGATCGACATCGACCCGTTCATGATCGGGCTGCGCTATCCGTTCGAGGTCAACCTGGTCGGGGACGCCCGCGCGACGCTCGAAGCCCTCCTTCCCCGGCTGAAGCGCAAGAAGCACGGCGCCTGGCGCAAGAAGATCGAGAAGGACGTCGCCCGGTGGTGGGAGGTCATGCAGCGGCGGGCCCAGGTGGAGGCGGACCCGGTCAACCCGGAGTACGTCGTGCACGCACTCGACGACCTCCTGCCGCTCGACGTCATGCTCGCCGCCGACTCCGGCTCCGCCGCCAACTGGTATGCCAGGCACCTGCGGATGCGCGGCACGATGCGCGGGTCGCTCTCCGGCACCCTCGCCACGATGGGCCCGGGGGTGCCGTATGTGATCGGCGCCAAGTTCGCCCATCCCGGCCGCCCCGCCATCGCCATCGTCGGGGACGGGGCCATGCAGATGAACGGCATGGCGGAACTCATCACCGTCGCCAAGTACTGGCAGGAGTGGCAGGACCCCCGGTTGATCGTCGCGGTGCTCAACAACGAGGACCTCAACCAGGTCACCTGGGAGATGCGCGCCATGACCGGGGCGCCACAGTTCCTGCCCTCACAGGCTCTCCCCGACGTGCGCTACGCCGACTTCGCCCGCTCCATCGGCCTGGACGGGGTGCGCGTGGAGAAGCCGGACGAGGTCGAACCCGCCTGGCAGCGGGCCCTGGGAGCCGACAGGCCCTTCGTCATCGACTTCCGCACCGACCCGGCCGTTCCCCCGATCCCGCCGCACGCCGATCTCGACCAGATCGAGGCGGCGGCGCTGTCGGTCCTCAAGGGCGACAGCGACCGGGGAGCCGTCCTGCGCCAGGGGATCAAGGCCAAGGTGCAGGAGATGCTGCCCGGCCACCGCCGGGATGCCGGGGCGGGTGGCCGGGCAGGACAGTGAGTCCCCGGAGGGTCCGGTTCAGTGCGGGCGTCCGCTCAGTGTGTCGCGGAGCCGGTCGACGAATCCGATGCCGGGCGCCACGAACTTGATGGCGGGCGGCGACGTGGGCAGCAAGGGGTGCGGACGCGTCGGCGCCGTCTCCATCGTGCGGCGCACGAGCTGCCCCAGCGTGTGCAGCTCCTGCTCCGGGCAGACGCGGGCCAGCTCCGGGAACAGCCGTAGCTCCTCGTCACGGATACGAGCGGAGACCTCGGCCCTCAGCCGGTGCAGGGCCTCGGTGAAGCGTGGATCGTCGGCCTCCAGGTCTTCCAGTTCCTTGAGGATCTCCCCGATGCGGGTGTGGGCGGAAACCTCCTGGTCGGCGAGCGCCCGGCCGTCGCTCAGGCGTCGGCGTACCACCGGATAGAGGTGCGTCTCCTCGGCGACCGCCGTCCGCACCAGCTGGGCTGTCAGCTCGTCCGCCAGGGCGCGGCACCGCAGATCCTGTACGGGCAGGGCCTCGATACGGGCGACGAGTGTCTCCGTTTCACGGTGACCGGCCTGAAGTTCCGCGATCACGCTGCTGCCGTGGGTCATGGCACTCTCCTCCGGGGCCGCCCCGCCGCTGCGGACGGGTGACACGGCGCTGCGTCGCTGCCGTGACGCCCCGACCTTCGTACGTCCCGCACGAGTAGGTGACAGGGGTTCAGCGCTTCCTCCACGTCATCGCCATCCGTGTCGTCATCGGTGCTCGGCGGGCGGTTAGGTCGGACCGGGATGCCCGATGAGCAGGTCGTATCCAGGGGGCAGTTGGAGCAGCAGACGCCGGGTGAGGTCCTCGCCGGCGGCATCGGCCGTGACGCTCAGAACCGCGCCGACGTCCCACAGGGCGGTCTGTTCGGTCGCTCCATCGATCCACGCCGCCGTGGCGCGGACGAATCGCTCGGGCGAGAGAGGTTCCGCCGCTTGCAGAGGGTTCAACAGGATGAGGGCGAACGTGTCCGGCAGCTTCGCGGCCAGTTCGGAACGTTCTTCGCCCACGACGTGGGCGCCCAGCAGTGCGAGTACGGTGCGCGCCGCCCGTTCCGCTTCGTGCGGCGAGCGGTAGCTGCCGCGTTCCATGACGGCGTCCAGGAACGCCGTCCAGCTCATGTGAGTCACTTGTGACCTCCCTGCGTAGTCCTGGAGGAGGCGGGGGCGGGACAAGGGAAGGGGAGAACGTGTCCCGCCCCTCGCCGCCCGGCAGACGGTGCCGGTCCGGCTCAGCGCTCGGTCTCGGTGCGGACGGGTTGTTCGCCACCAATGCTGATCCTGCGCGGCTTCGCGCGCCGCGCGATCGAATGCGCAACGTCAGGACGCCCGCCTCGTAGTCGGCCCGGATGTTCTCCGTGTCCAGGGTATCGGCCAGGACGATCCGCCGGAAGAAGACTCCGAGTGGCCGCTCCTCCGCGGACTGCGCCCGGGCCCGTCGGGCAGCACGGGCGAGCAGCGCGTCCAGGCGACACGGGACCACCGGGGACCCGTTTGAAACCCGTGGTCGTGCCACCATTCCCCGCCGATGGACCCGCTCAAGATGCGAGCTGCGCTCCGTTCATCAGACTGGGATTTATGGCAGAGCAACGTCGCAAGCGCAGTGCGCAGACTTCGACAGCGCCCCAACCCCGGCGCACCCCCCCCGTGCGAGGGCCCGGACAGGCCGCCGAGGCCGCCTGTCAGAGCCTCGACGGCCTGCTCGGCCATCCCACCGAGGGGGTATCCGCCGTGCGGCGCAGCGATGACGGCTGGTGTGTCGTCGTCGACGTGCTGGAAGTGCCGCGCATCCCGGACACCACAAGCCTCCTCGCCTCCTACGAGGTCCAACTCGACGCGGACGGCGAACTCATGGAGTACCGCAGGGTCCGCCGATATCGGCGGGGCGCCGCCGACGAGTGATCCACGCGTGCCCAACAGCTGGAAGGACGTCCCATGCCCACGACGACTTATTCGGACGAAGTGGCGCCATGCCCGCCGCGTGCGGGCACCTTGTATGACGTACTCGAACTCATTCTCGACCGGGGAATGGTGATCGACATCTTCGTCCGGGTGTCTCTGGTCGGCATCGAGATCCTCAAGATCGACGCCCGCATCGTGGTCGCGAGCGTGGACACCTATCTGCGCTTCGCCGAGGCGTGCAACCGGCTCGACCTGGAGCGGGACTCGGGGAGCACCACCGTTCCCGAGCTCCTGAGCGGCAGCGCGGCCAGGTCCATCGGTAAGCGCAAGGTCCGCAAGGCCGCCGAATCGGTCGGCGACAGCGTCCGCAAGGCGGTCGGCACCGGTGACGACGCCGACGAGCCCGACGAGGACGGGGAAGAGGAGCGGCCCAAGAAGCGGCGGGCGCCCGCCCGCAGCGGCAGCACCGGAGCGAACCGCCGCCGACGTGTGGAGGCGTGACCGGTGACCACGAACGGCGTGTACGTCTACGCGATCATCCATGCCGGCAGAACACTGCCCGACGACGTCGGCGGGGTGGGCGGGCCGGCTGTCGCCGTACGGACCGTCGGGCAGGGGCCGATCGCCGCCGTGGTCAGCGAGGCTCCCGTCCAGTTGCGGGCGCGCCGGCGTGACCTCCTGGCCCACCAGGACCTGCTGCTGCGCCTCACCGACGAAGGCCCGGTGCTGCCGATGCGCTTCGGCATGATCGCACCGGACGAGGAGACCGTCAGGACACAACTGGGCCGGGCCGAAAGCGCGCACCTCGCGACCCTTGAACAGCTGGCGGGCCGGGTCGAGGTCAACCTCAAGGCGTTTCCGGCGCAGGACGCACTCGCGGCACTGGTGGCCGAGGACAAGAACGTCCGGCGACTCCGTGAGGAAGTGCGCCGCCGTCCCGCCTACGACGCCAGCGTGCGCCTGGGGGAAGCGGTGGCGACGGCCCTGTCCCGCCGGGCGGCCGAAGCCGGCAGGAAGGCCCTCCGCACCCTCACACCTCTGGCCCGGTCGGTCCGTCCGGGACCGGACGTGCAGGGCTGCGCGCTCAACGCGTCCTTCCTCATCGACCGGAGCGACAGCGACTCCTTCCGCGCCACGGCCCTCGCGCTCGCCGACGAGTACCGGGAGCATGCCGAACTGCGCCTCGCCGGCCCCCTGCCCTGCTACAGCTTCGTCAGCTCCGAGGCCGCTCCGGCGACCACGGCGGGTGTCTGACATGGGGCTGATCACCGGACTCCTCACCCTTCCGCTGGCGCCGGTGCGCGGCGTGATCTGGGTGGCGGAGAAGGTCCACGACGCGGCCGAGCGCGAATTGCACGACCCCGGGGTGATCCGCGCGCAGCTCGCCGCGCTCAACCAGGAACTTGAAGACGGAAATATCGATCTGGAGGAATTCGAGCAGGAAGAGGAACGGCTGCTCGACCGGCTGCACGCAGCACGGGTCGGCCCGGCACCACACGAACGAAGGTGACTCAGCCATGGATGACACGACCAAGGCGACACTCGCGGCCGCAGTGGTGGGCGGCTATGTGCTCGGCCGTACGAAGAAAGCTCGTATGGCGATCACGGTTGCGACCTACCTCGCCGGCAGGCGCTTCGGGCTCGAACCGCGACAGCTCGCCACCGAAGGCTTGCGCCGGCTCGGTGAGATGCCCCAGTTTGCCGCGCTGCAGGACCAGTTGAAGGGCGAGGTCCTCGAAGCGGGCCGTGAAGCGATGACGGCCGCCGCCAACCGCGGCATGAACTCGCTCGCCGACGTCATCAGCGAACGCACGGCCCGGCTCGGCGAGTCGCCGAAGGAGGGCGACGAGGGCGAGGGCGAGGAAGAGGAGTCCGAGGACGAGGGCGCACCCGAGGACGAAGGCGCGGAGGGCGAGGAGGAGGAAGGGGAGGAAGAGGAAGAGCCGGAGGAGGAAGAGCCGGACGAGGAAGAGGAAGAGCCGGAGGAGGAAGAGCCGGACGAGGAAGAGCCGGAGGAGGAAGAGCCGGACGAGGAAGAGCCGGAGGAGGAAGAGGAGCCGGAAGAGGAGCCGGAGGAGGAAGAGGAGCCGGAGGAGGAAGAGGAGCCGGACGAGGAAGAGCCGGAGGAGGAAGAGGAGCCGGAAGAGGAGCTGGAAGAGGAGCCGGAAGAGGAGCCCGAGGAGGAAGAGGAGCCCGAGGAGCCGGAGGGGGAAGAGGAGCCCGAGGAGGAAGAGGAAGAGGAGCCGGAAGAGGAAGAGCCGGAAGAGGAAGAAGAGCCGGCGAAGCCCAAGCCTCGGCGAGCACGCCGAGCCGAGAGCCAGGCCCCTTCCCGTAAGCCGACCGGTTCCCGTGCGAAGAAGGCCGCTCCGGCGAAGAAGACGGCACCCGCCAAGAAGGCGGCACCCGCCAAGAAGGCACCCGCCAAGAAGGCGCCCGCCAAGAAGGCGCCCGCCAAGAAGGCGCCCGCGAAGAAGGCGGCGCCCGCGAAGAAGGCCACTGCCAAGAAGTCTGCTCCGGCGAAGAAGACGGCGGCCAAGAAGGCGACGCCCGCGAAGAAGACAGCGGCCAAGAAGTCGACGACCAAGAAGACCGCGGCCAAGAAGTCCGCCCCGGCGAAGAAGACGGCGAAGAAGTCGGCTCCCGCCAAGAAGTCGGCTGCCAAGAAGGCGACGCAGTCGAAGCGGACAGCAGCATCCAAGCGCGCGGACCGGAGGAGGTAGGCAGCCATGGCCAGGACGGAATCGAAGGACGGCGAGGAAGAATCGGGTGTCGGCCGACTCCGTGGGGAGCTGTCGAATTACCTGAGCAGTCAGGTGGAGCGGCTGGCGTCCAAAGCGGGCGACAAACTGACGGGCGTGACGGGTCAGCTCAGCGATGTCGCCGAGAGCGGCGGGTCACTGCCCGCTGTCGGCGCGCGGGTCCTGAAGGGCGAGTCCCCGATGAAGGCATTCGTCGGGCAGAAGGCGAAGGACGTCAAGGACAACGTCGTGGGCAAGGCCAAGGAGGCCTTCGGCGGCGGCGGAAAGGGGAAGCGCAAGTCGAGCGGCGGAAAGCTCATGAACATCATCGAGGTCCTCGATGTGGGAGTGCCGCTGCGCGTCGCCTACGACCACTGGACGCAGTACGACCAGTTCAGCGGCTTCGCCAAGGGTGTTCAGGACGTCTCGACGAACGACGAGATGACGAGCGACTGGAAGGTCAAGGTCGGACCTTCGACGCGCGGATTCAAGGCGACGGTCCAGGAGCAGGTGCCCGACGACCGGATCGTCTGGACCTCCGAAGGCGCCAAGGGAACGACGCGGGGCGCTGTGAGCTTCCACGAGCTGGCGCCGAACCTGACGCGCATCGTTCTCGTCGTGGAGTACTACCCGGCCGGCTTCTTCGAGAAGACGGGCAACCTGTGGCGTGCCCAGGGCCGCCGCATGCGTCTGGACTTCAAGAACTTCCAGCGGTACGTCACGCTCACGGAGGAAGAGGCCGACGGATGGCGGGGTGAGATCCGGGACGGCGAGGTCGTCAAGTCCCACGACGATGCCGTTGAGGAGGAAGAGGCAGAGTCCCAGGAGTCGGAGGGCGACGAGGAAGAAGGGGAGGAAGAGGAGCCCGAGGGCGAAGAAGGCGAAGAGGGCGAAGAGGAAGAGCCGGCCGAGGACGAGGAAGAAGAGGAAGAAGGGGAGGAGGAGCCCGAGGAGGAAGAGGAGGAAGAGGAGGAGCCCGAAGAGGAAGAGGAGGAAGAGGAGCCCGAAGAGGAGGAAGAGGAAGAGGAAGAGGAGGAAGAGGAGCCCGAAGAGGAGCCCGAGCCGCGGTCCAGGAAGCAGCAGAAGAGGAGAGGCCGCCGGCGTGACTGACATCGACTTCCGGCAGGAGGCCCACCCCGTTCCCGGCCCGCAGAACACGAACCTCGCCGACATCCTCGAACGGGTCCTCGACAAGGGCATCGTCATCGCGGGTGACATCAAGATCGACCTGCTCGACATCGAGCTGCTCACGATCCGCCTCCGCCTTTTCGTGGCGTCCGTGGACACGGCGAAGAAGGCCGGCATCGACTGGTGGGAGACGGACCCCGCCCTGAGTTCGCGTGCGGCCCGCGACGAACTCAAGGACGAGAACCGTGAACTGCGCCGACGCCTGGAGGAACTGGAGTCCAAGGCCGATGAGGCAGGGACGCCCGCAACGACCAAGGAGAACCGAGGTACATGACTCAGCGCGGCCCCGAGGCTTCGGAAGCCACCGCTCTCTATGTGTTCGCCGCCTGCCGGGCTCTCGATCCGGCAACGGTGACCGGCCTGCCGGGCGTCACGGACGACCAGCCCGTACGTACTCTGCCCTTCGGCCCGCTGACGGCCGTCGTGCAGTCCGTACACGCGGCCGACTTCACCGACGAAGCCTGGCAGGCGCGCCTCGCCGACGAGCGTGAGCTCGAACGCTACGCGCGCGCCCACCACGCGGTGGTGAGCGCGGTGGCCGCGCGGTGCCCCACGGTCCCGCTGCCTCTGGCCACGCTCTATCACGACGAGGACAGGGCGCGGGAGGCACTTGCCCGGGAGTCGGACCGTTTCGAGACGGCCCTGCGGCGCATCGCGCACCACGCCGAATGGGGTGTGAAGGTATACGCCCCCGAGTCCCCGGCCGCCCCGGCCCCCACCCGTACCGCTCCTGCCGCCGCCCCTTCCGCCCCCGCCGAGCGCACCCGCCCGGCCCCCGGGGCAGGTCTGGCCTACCTGAACCGCAAGCGCGGAGTTCAGGAGATGCGCGAGCGGCGACAGGAGGAGGCGGCCCGCACGGCCGAAACGGTCGACGCCGAGCTCCAGGCTCTCGCCACGGCGTTCCGGCGTCTGCGGCCCCACGGCCCCCAGGTGCCGGGAGAGCGCCGTGTGCAGGTCCTCAACGCCACCTACCTGGTGGCTGAACACCGGGCCGGGGAACTGGCGCGTCTGACAGAGGTCTTGCGGAGCCGGACGGGCGCCGAGATCGAACTGTCCGGCCCGTGGGTGCCGTACTCCTTCGTCGGAGAGGTGTAGCCCGTGCCCCATCAGGTGGTGCCCTGGAACGATCCCGAGCCCCTGAGCGGCCCGATCGGAGTGCCGCTCGTCGACCTGCTCGACCGTGTCCTCGCCACCGGTGTGGTCGTCAGCGGGGACCTGGTCATCGCGATCGCGGACGTACCTCTCGTACGGGTGTCGCTGCACGCACTCCTGTCGTCCGTCAACGAACGGGTGCCGGCGCCCTGGGCGGACGGAGGCCCCCTGTGACGAGTACGCGAGTGGACCTGGACCGGGAGCAGATGGGGCGCGACCTCGTCACGCTGGTCCTGACCGTGGTCGAGCTCCTGCGGCAGCTGATGGAGCGCCAGGCGATTCGCCGGGTTGAGCAGGGCGACCTCAGCGAGGAGAAGGCGGACGAGATCGGGACGACTCTCATGCTTCTGGACGAACGCATGAAGGAGCTCTGCGAGCAGCACGGTGTGCGGCCGGAGGATCTCAATCTCGACCTCGGGCCACTCGGCTCACTTCTGCCGCGCGACTGACCGGCCGCGCGACTGACCTGCTGCACGGTCGACCGGGCCGGAGCACGGCCGAGGGCCGGCGATCGGGAAAGGATCGCCGGCCCAAGGTGTCCGTGAACGTTACTGCCGTGTGCCCGTCCGGGAGTGCGACGGGACCGTTGGTTCCGCCGGGCCTAGAAGACGCTCACGCCGTACGCGCTGAGCGCCTCGGTCACCGGCTGGAAGAACGTGGTGCCGCCGCTGGAGCAGTTGCCGCTGCCGCCCGAGGTGAGGCCGAGAGCGGTGCTGCCGGAGAACAGCGAGCCGCCACTGTCGCCCGGCTCGGCGCAGACGTTGGTCTGGATCATGCCGTAGACGACGTCGCCGTTACCGTAGTTGACGGTCGCGTTGAGACCCGTGACCGTTCCGCTGCGCAGGCCGGTGGTGCTGCCGCTGCGCTGGACCGACTGACCCACGGAGGCGTTGCCCGCGCCGGTGATGTCGCGGTAGCTGCCGTTGTAGAGGTAGACACGGCCGTCCGCCGCAGAGGCGTTGGAGTGACGGATGATGCCGTAGTCATTGGTCGGGAAGCTGGAACCCGTACGGGTGCCGAGCAGCGTGGTGCTGGCCGAGTTGGTGTACCAGGTGCTGCCGATGTTGGTGCAGTGGCCCGCGGTCAGGGCGTAGTAGGTGCTGCCGCTGCGGACGTTGAAGCCGAGCGAGCAGCGCCCGCCGCCCGCGTAGATGGCCTGGCCGCCCGCGATGAGCTTGTTGAACGTGCCGGGCGTGCGCTTGATCTCCAGCGAGCTGGCACGCTCGCCGGCAGCCTTCTTGATCTTGGCGATCTCGGCGGCGGAGACGGTGGAGTCGGCGGTGAGGACGATTCTGCCGGTCGCCTTGTCCGTGTACCAGGCGGTGCCGGCCACGTCGGCTCCGCGTACCGCGTCGCTGGCGGCGGCGAGCTGGGTGGTGGTGGCCCGGCTGTCAGCGGCTGTCGCCGCGGACGAGGTGGGTGCGGCAAGCGCTGCGGAAGCGAGGAGCGCGGTGGCCACGGCGATCAGCCGTGTGCCGTTCGCGATGCTGCCGAGGGGGGACAGACGCTTGAGGTTCACTGCATCCTCCGGTGGGAGTGGGGGGCTCGCTGGGTGGGCGCGCCGTTGGGGCGGGAACGGCACGTCCAGGAGGGGATAGACCGCCATGGACCTGCCAATCTCGACGAGACGAATCCTGGGTGCAGGTGGTGTTGCGCTGCAAGGACGCCTTTCGGCCGTCTACGCGCGTTCATATGCTCCTGAGCCCCACGGGTGGTGCGGCAGCCCGGCCGGACGGCCGCCCCGGGCGCGGTGGGGGAGTGGACCGCAAACGCTTGCGGCAGTTTGCTGATGGCCCTTCAGATAGCCGTCGTGGGTCCGTCCGGGGGGCACCGGTGGCACGGGGGCGGAGCGGAAGGACTCCTACCGTTTCTCCAGTTCAGTCGTCGCGCGGCCCTCGCTCCGTACCGCACCCACGGCGGTCGGCCACGCCGCCCGGTCCTGCGGTCTCCGTCGCCGGTCCCAAGACGTAGCTGGCGCACAGATGCACATGCGAACCACCGTCGGCGTCGGGTGCGGCAACTGCCGTCCTCGCCACCGGCACCCTTGTGCGGCAAGGCCCTGACCGGGGGCAGCGGCCTCCCTTTAACGCCTCAATCGTTCCCCTTCGCCCGGGTCCGCCGGGTGTCCTGATCGCGTCGCAGCCAGGCGCGCGGCGGCGTACGAACTCCGTCGTGCGTCCGCCCCCGTACGCTTCCCCACGTGGGGGAACGGAGGAATGTGGTCGCGCCGCGCCTCCAGGACCCGCACAATTCGATGGTGATGGATGACGACCCGTACCTGTGGCTCGAAGATGTAGAGGGCGAGGCCGCACTCGACTGGGTGGCCGAACGCAATGCCGAGACGGAGGCCGCGCTGACAGCCGACGCGGGATTCGCCTCCCTGAAGGGCCGCTTGCGGGAGGTGCTGGACGCTTCGGACCGCATCCCGTACGTGGTCCGTCGTGGAGCGTTCCTCTACAACTTCTGGCGTGACGCCGAGCACGTACGCGGGGTGTGGCGGCGTACGACACCGGAGCAGTACCGCAAGGACGTTCCCGAGTGGGAGATCCTTCTCGACGTCGACGCGCTCCGTGCCGCGGAGGGCGAGAAGTGGGTGTGGGCCGGTGCGCGGGTGCGTCACCCCGCGTACGACCGGGCGTTGGTGTGTCTGTCGCGCGACGGTGGCGACGCCTTCGTGGTGCGCGAGTTCGACCTCGCCACCCGGACCTTCGTCGATGACGGGTTCCGGGTGGGGGAGGCGAAGACGCGGATCGGCTGGATCGACGCCGACACCGTCTTCGTCGGTACGGACTTCGGCCCGGGGTTCCTGACCGACTCCGGCTATCCGCGCACGGTCCGCAGGTGGCGACGCGGCACGCCGCTGGAGGAGGCCGCGCCGGTCTTCGAAGCGGAGACGGGAGACGTGTCCGCCTGGGCCTGGCACGACAGCACACCCGGGTTCGAGCGGGACTTCGTCGCGCGCTCGCTGGACTTCTTCCGCAGTGAGACGTACCTCCTGACCCCCGACGACACGCTCGTGCGGATCGACGTCCCCGACGACGCCCGTGCGTACGCCCATCGCCAGTATCTGATCGTCACCCTGAAGTCCGACTGGCTCGGCCACCGCGCGGGTTCCCTGCTGGCGTTCGGATTCGACGCCTTCCTGGCGGGCGACCGCACCGCGGAGGTGCTGTTCACCCCCGACGAGCGGACGGCTCTGGCCGGCCACTCGTGGACCCGCCACCATCTGATCCTGGAGACGATGCAGGACGTCAGCGCCCGCATCGAGGTGCTCACCCCCGCTTCCGGCCGCGGATGGGAGCGGAAGCCGCTCGCGGACGTTCCGGCCCTGTCGGCCGTCACGGTGGTGGACACGGACCCGGACGTCTCCGACGAGTTCTTCCTGGATGTCTCGGGTTTCCTGCAGCCCTCCACCCTCTACCGCGGGGAGATCGGCGCGGACACGGAGATCCTCAAGCAGGTTCCCGCCCGCTTCGACACGGCGGGCCTGACGGTGGAGCAGTCCTTCGCGACCTCCCGGGACGGCACCCGTGTCCCGTACTTCGTGATCGGCCCCGACCACACCACCGCCGGCCCGGGCCCCACCCTGCTCTACGGCTACGGCGGCTTCGAGGTCTCCCTCACCCCTCACTACGGCGCCGTCACGGGACGGGCGTGGCTGGAGCGGGGCGGCACGTACGTGATCGCGAACATCCGGGGCGGCGGCGAGTACGGACCGGACTGGCACCAGGCCGCGCTCGGCGCGGAACGGCCGCGCGCCTTCGAGGACTTCGCCGCCGTCGCGGCGGATCTCGTCGCGCGGGGCATCACGATCCCGGCCATGCTGGGCGCCGAGGGCGGAAGCAACGGCGGTCTGCTCATGGGCGCGATGCTCACCCGCTACCCGCATCTCTTCGGCGCGATCGTCAGCGAGGTGCCGCTGCTCGACATGCTCCGCTTCCACAAGCTCCTGGCCGGTGCCTCCTGGATCGCCGAGTACGGAGACCCGGACGACGAGGCCGACCGTTCCCACCTCCGTGCCCTCTCCCCGTACCACCAGCTCGCCGGGGACGAGGTCTACCCCCCGGTCCTCCTGATGACGTCCACCCGGGACGACCGCGTCCACCCGGGCCACGCCCGCAAAACGGCAGCCCGGCTGCGCGAACTCGGCCACCAGGTCCTGCTGTACGAGAACACCGGCGGCGGCCACGCGGGCGCCACCGACAACGAGCAGTCCGCGTACAACAATGCTCTGGTGCACACCTTCCTGTGGCAGCGGTTGACCCGGACGCCGCGCCCCGCATCCGACGCGCGCCCCGCATCCGACGATGGATGAACCGCTCGACGTACCCGAGCTCGTCGGCGGGGGTGCTCTCGTACCGCGCCAGTGGCGGCTTTCCGTGGTGGCGTGCGACCGAACGCGTCGGCTAGCGCACTGACGGGTCCCAGCGTGCGCTGTTCGTATGAAAAGGAGGAATTGTTTCGCGCGTTCGGACCCCGGATGGCCGTGCGGAATGACGGCAGGCCGCACAGTGGACGGCGTCGGAAAAGTGACGTTCAGTCCGATGCGCAGGTCCGGGTCGTTACCGGTTACCCAGAGACAGGCGGTCAGCCGATTCCGGGGAGCGTGACATGTCTGCCCTTCAGCTGTCGGTCGTGGTGCCGTGTTTCAACGAGGCCGAAGCGATTGAGACCTTTCACGCCGCATTGCTCGCCGCCCTCGAACCCTTGGGGGACGCGCTCGAGATCTGCTACGTGGACGACGGCAGCACCGACGGAACACGGCTGCTGCTCGGCGGCCTCACGGCACTCGACACGCGTGTCCGCTACACCGCCTTCAGCCGGAATTTCGGCAAGGAGGCCGCCATGCTCGCCGGTCTCCGTATGTCCCGGGGCGCAGCGGTGGTGCTGATGGACGCAGACCTCCAGCACCCGCCCGAACTCATTCCCCGCATGCTGGAACTGCACCGGCACGGCTACGACCAGGTGATTCCGCGCCGGGACCGTTCGGGCGACGGTGCGCTGCGCAACGCACTCAGCCACACCTACTACGCACTGGTCCGCCGGTGCATGGACGTGGAGGTCGTCGACGGCTCCGGAGATTTCCGGCTGCTGTCGCGACGGGCGGTGGACAGCGTGCTCTCGCTGCCGGAGAGCAATCGCTTCTCCAAGGGGATCTTCTCCTGGATCGGTTTCGATACGGTCAGTTTCCGTTACCGGAACCGAGAACGGGCGGCCGGGCAGTCGAAATGGGGAAGCCGGAGACTGCTCAATTACGGCATCGACGGATTGTTGTCCTTCAACAACCGCCCTCTGCGCCTCGCCATCTACGCCGGATTCTGGGTCTTCGTCTCGGCGCTCGTCTATGCCCTGTGGACGATCGTGAACGTCGCGCTGAACGGTGCGGAGACCCCGGGATACGCCACCCTCCTCACCGCCGTCGTGGCGCTGAGCGGAATTCAGCTGGTCACGCTTGGCGTCATCGGCGAATACGTGGGCCGTATCTACCACGAGGCGAAACACCGCCCACCGTATGTCGTGCGGGAGACGAGCGAGTCGTGTCCCGTGCTGACAGGTACGCCGAAGCCGGAATTCCCGGGTGAGCTGAGCGAGCTCGCCGCCGGCCGGTCGCGCACCATGCGTCAGTTCGCCTCGTTCGTATTGATCGGGTGCGTGAACACCGCGGTGTATCTGGCCGTCTACGTCGTCCTGAACCAGTGGATTCCCTACCTGGTCGCCCATGCGGTGGCCTTCACGGTCAGCGTCATCGGCTCGTTCCTGCTCAACTCGTACATCACGGTGGGGACCAGGCCGACCTGGCGCGGGTTCGCTCGCTACCCCCTGTCGAGCGTCATCAACCTGGTGGCGTCCGGCGCCCTGCTCCTCTTCGCGGTCAGTGTGCTGGACATGGACAAGAACCTCGCCGCCCTGGTCGCGGGCGTGCTCGTCACGCCGGTGTCCTTCCTGCTGGCCCGATGGGCGATCACCTCCGGCCGACGCACGGGCGCACCTTCCGACCGGTCGGACGACACGCCGTCCGAGCCGCCGATGATCAAGTCCGACAGTCTCTGAACCGCGGTCCCCCTCGACAGCGCGGTACCGGCCCCCTCCCGTAACCTCCCGCCTCCTCCCGGCGACGAAAGGCACCTCCGCACATGGTTGGCAGCGTCCCTGGAACCACCGTTCCGGAACAACCGGACGAGAAGGGCCGGTCCGAGGAGAAGGGCGGGCCGGGGCCCGGCGGGGGAAGCGTGCCTCCGGACGAACGGCTCCGGCCGTCGGGAACGCGGCCGTGGACCGGCCTCTGGGTACCGGCCCTCGCGCTCCTGCCCCTCGGCCTGCTCGCCGCCGCGTCATGGTTCGGACGCTGGGTCCGCCCCAGTGCCGACGACTGGTGCTTCCTGCCGGTCGTACGCGACGACGGCATCGCCGGGATCGTCGGCAAGTTCTACCTCGACGACAACGGACGCCTCGCGAACGGGCTGCTGGTCGGTGCCTACGCGAGGTTCGGGGTCGCGGGACACCAGTGGTTCGCGGTGGTCAGCGCCGTGCTGATGCTGGGCGTCCTGTGGGCGGTGACGGTGTCGGCCCTGCGCAGAGCGGGCGTCACGGTGCCCCGGGGCACGGCACTCCTGATCGCCTCCATGGTCACCACGCTCTTTCTGTTCGTCACGACGAACACCTACAAGACCTTCTACTGGCCCGCGGCCTCCGTATCGCACACGCTGCCTCCCGTGCTCGCCTGCGCCGCTGTGATTCCGCTCCTGCGGGCGCGCTCACGCCGGGGGAGGCTCTTCGCGCTGTCAGCAGCTCTCCTCATGGGCCTGGTCATCGGCACCCTGTCGGAGGAGACCACCGTAGTCATCCTGGTCGTGCTGGTCGCCGTCATGCTGATCGGCCGCTGGATCTTCCCGGCACACAACCGGGCCTACGGCTGGGCATGGTGCGTGGCGGGCATCGCGGGGACAGGGATCGGCGCCCTCGTCCTGCTCGCCTCACCGGGCTCCCAGGCCCGGCGCGAACGGTTCGGTGCGCAGAACGCCGCACTGCTCGCCCCCGACTCGCTGATCGGGTCACTGCGCGGGTTCGGCGAGATCATCGTCACCGTCGCCACGACCTGGCAGTACGTCGGAGCGGTCGCCGTGGGGCTCCTGCTGGGCCTGGTCGCCGACCGGGCCGACGGAAGCCCGACCCGCCCGCCCACGCGCTGGCCCCTGCTCGCCGCCACCGGCTTGCTCGCGGTGCTCCTCTCCGGATACCTCTGTACGGTCATCACCTACCCGGCCTTCGCCGAGCGGGTCGCGACCGCCAACCGGCTCTGGAACGACTACCTGCTGCTGTACATCGTGCTGCTCGTCGGCGCGGGTCTGCTCCTCGGGCAGACCGTACGGATGCTCGGCCGCAACACCGCTCCGGTGAAGGCCGTCTGCGCCGCCCTCTGCGTGCTGGTCTGCATCGGCCCGGCCGTCTCGCTCGTCCGCCTCGACGCCAACATGCAGGCACGCGCGGAGCGTTGGGACCGCCAGGACCGGTGGCTGCGGGAGCGGGCCGCGGCGGGCGCCGAGGTGCTCCCGTACACCCCAGTCACCGTGAGCGGGATGCTGGAGCCGTTCAGCCGACAGGGGCGCAGCCCCTGGCCGGCCGGGTGCGTCGCCGACTACTACCACCTCGATCGCGTCACCTACTCGACCGAAACGCCCTGATCCGCAGCCCTGGTGCACATCGTGGTGCGGGGCAGGTGCAACCGGTCCGCGCACTGAGCAGAGAGCGGCGCGGGGTGATCCAGTAGCGGGCCGCAAATCCCGTGCGCTCGCGGAGCGCGCCTTGTACTGTCGGGCTGCGGGGCGGCTCCGGAGCGTGCTTCCTTCTCCACTCTTCCAATGAATCAGCGCGCTCACTTCCCGCCCCGCATCCGCACGTCAATGACATCGCGCCCCCCGAGGCGAGCCGTCACCGCGCCCGGAGGAAGCAGCCGGGAGGCCGGCGACAGGCGACAAGCCTCGACTCCACTACCGCGTCCGGTAGTTGACGCCTCTCAGGTCGGGCAGGGCGAGGCGGCGTCGACGATCACACCGCACACGAACCCGCGTAGCCGCCGGCCGACGCCGGGCAGGAGAGGAACGGCCATGACGACCGCGACCACCTCGACGACCACATCCGACGGCCGCAGCCTCGCAGCGGCACTCCTGGCACGTCGCGGCGCAGTCCACCTCCCCTCCCGGAACAGCCGGCCCACCGTGGACACGCTCGCAGGCGTGGCCCTCCTCGAGGCCGACCTCCTGGACCGGGGGTACCTCATGTCGGCCGGGCTGCGCCACGCCCTGGCCGCACTCGACGCCCAGACGCTCACTGCCCAGGGCCGGACCCTGCTCGCCGACATCGACCGTGCACTGGGAGCCGACCGGCCGCACACCCCGCTGTTCCGGAACTTCCCGGAGAGCACTCCGGAGAGCACGCTCGCCTTTTACGTCGACCGCGTCCTTACCGTCCTCTTCCAGGCGCCGGAGCAGCCGTGTGTCCTGTGCGCCACGGACAGCACCGTGCATGCGGTCTCCCCGTGCGCTCACCTCGTGTGCCGTACCTGCTTCGACGGCTCCGACCTCTCGGCCTGCCCGGTCTGCCACCGTCGGACCGACGCCGACGACCCTTTCCTCCGCCCCCGGCGGCCCCGCCAGGAGGCCGCGCGCGGCCGTGCACTGCCGGACCGGCTCCGCATCCTCGCCCACGGCGGCGATCTCACCGCCCGATCCGAGGACGCCGGGCACGAGCTGCACGTCCTGCTCACCCGTCCTACGGCGCTGAGCCCGCAGGACGCGGACGATCTCGGGCTGTTCCTGGACACCCGCGACCGCGACGATCTCTCCTGGCTCCCTGAAGCGATCCCGGGCCGCGAGACGAAGGCGCGCACGCTTTCCTGGCTCCTCGCCGACCCGGCGGCGTACGACATCACGCTCCCGGCCGCCGCCGCCCTGATGGATGCCGCTACCGATGTCCTGCGCCTGCTGGTCGTCCGCTCGGGCGGCGACGCCGGGCTGATCGCCGTTCCGCGTCTCACCGCCGTGCCGCGTCCTCTGCGCCGCGCGCTGCTCTCGATTCTCGACGGTCTCGACAGCGCACTCGTCGCTGAGGACATGCGTCGGCACACGAGCGCGTGGAAGCACGCCGGAGAGCGGCTGCACCCCTTCGAGTACGCGAGCCGCTACCCGAACGCCGCACTCGCCTTCGCCGCGCTCCGTGGCTTCCGCCTTGCCGGGGACCCCCTCTCGGTACGCCTGCGTGCCACTGCCGACGGTGTCCCGGCAGCGACGACGACCGAAGCGAAGGTCTCCGTCACGCCATGGGCGGCGGAGGTCGAGACCGCCCTGGCGCGAGCCGACATCACGCGCGCCCTCGCGCTGCTCGTACAGCGCCCGGGTGAACTGCTGCGCCGACTGGACCACGTGCTGCGCACGGCGGAGGGCGGCGAAACCGAGCTGGTACTGAGCGCGCTCGAAGGGGTCGCCTCCCGAGTGGCCCCGGCCGTCCTGCTCTCCGCACTCGGTGAGATCCGCACCCGCGCACGCAGGACGACGGAGCGCGTGTTCTTCCCGAAGGGCGGACACGCGAGGGCCCACATCGTCGCCGACCAGCGAACTCCGCTGCCCGCCACCGTCGTCGAGCGCGCCGAAGCCCTCCTGACCGGAGAGGTGCTGCGCCGGGCCGGCGAACTGGACCAGGTGCGCCTCGCCGTCGTCGACGCCGCACTCGACGGCGTGGTCGCGCCGTTCGCCGAGCGCACCGCGTCCCGCTCCCTGGTCACCCTGCCGCGCGGCAGCGAACTCGCCGTTCCGGACAGCCGGACCCTCCGCCTCTTCCTGCACTGGATGGAGAGCGACACCTCGGGCACCACCGACCTGGACCTGTCCACCGCGATGTTCGACGCCGATTGGAAGCACATCGGTACCTGCGACTACACCCGGCTGCGCTTCGCGCGCGACGCAGCCGTGCACTCGGGAGACCTGACCAGTGCACCCGCGCCCCGGGGAGCGAGCGAGTTCGTCGATCTGGATCTGGACAAGCTGGCCACCGCGGGTGTCCGATACGTCATGACCACGGTCTACTCGTTCAGCAACGTCGCGTTCGGCGACCTCGACGAGGCGTTCGCCGGTCTGATGGTCCGCGACGCGCCGGGTACCACCGGACCTGCCTTCGACCCTCGACAGGTCGAGCAGCGCTTCGACCTCACGGGACAGTCGAAGGCGAGCGTCCCGATGGTCATCGACGTCGCCGCCCGGACCATGCGGTGGCTCGATATCGCCCAGGGAGTCACCGGTACGCACCACGCGGTCCACCGCCACGCCGATGACCTCGCCCTCCTCGGCCACGGCCTGACAACGCTCTTCACGTCCGGTGCACGTGTAAGCCTCGGAGAGCTCGCCATCTGGCAGGCCGCTGCCCGCGCCGAGGCCGTGATCGTGCGTCACGCCGACGGTTCCCGCAGCACCTACCGACGCCGCGTGGAGGAGGCCACCAGCGCGTTCGCCGACCGGCTCGGCACCCCTGCGACCGACGACGCGCCGGACCTGGAAACGACGGAGGCTTCCCTCGCCTACCTGCTGCGCGGCGACATCACCCTGCCCGAAGGGAGCGAGGTCTTCGCACTGCACCCCGGCGGTCTCGCCGCGGCCGGCGTACGCCTCGTCGCGGCAGCCGACCTTGCCGGCTCGCTCGCGTAGTCACGAGGGACAGGCGCCGCACCGGACCGTCCGCTCAGCGGCCAATGGACCGGCTCAACTCCCGCACCCTCGCACGCGGTCCCGACTCCCAGGCTTCGCGTTCCGTCGGTGAGGCCCCCTGCTGTGCGACGAGGCATGACCGTTCGTGCAAGCCCCTCCCGCGAGGCCAGCGTACGGAGACGCGCCACCGTCCGTCGGCGATCCCCGAGATGCAGCCGTGCCGTGGCAGTCTCAGGCACCGCTCATGGCGACCCGGAGTTGGTCGTGTGGCCTGTGCCGTTCCTGCCAGGGGTCCGACGGCCATATCTCGCGGGCGGTTGTCGGTGCTGCCGCTTACGCTGTGTCTCACTTCGCGATCTGTGAGGGGGGTACCTCGAGGTCGTCTGTTTACCCATGCGCACACGAGGTGATGCACCATGACTTCCGCCATCCCGGACGAAGCGACGGCGCCCGACGTCAACAGCTTCCAGGTCGATCTGCGAGGGCTGGTCGACCTGCTGTCCCACCATCTCTACTCCAGCCCCCGGGTATACGTCCGCGAGCTGCTGCAGAACGCCGTGGACGCCGTCACCGCCCGTCAGGCCCTCGACCCCGCCGCGCGCATCCACATCCGGCTCCACGCCGCCGACGGCACGGTATCCATCGAGGACAGCGGCATCGGTCTGACGTCCGACGAGGTCCACACGCTGCTCGCCACCATCGGCCGCAGCTCCAAGCGCGGTGGTGAACACGGGCTGGAGTCCGCCCGGCAGGAGTTCCTCGGCCAGTTCGGCATCGGCCTGCTCGCCTGCTTCGTCGTGGCGCGGCGGATCAGAGTGGTGACCCGTTCCGCGCGCATCCCGGGCGCGGCCCCGGTGGAATGGCTCGCCTCCGACGACGGTTCGTACACGGTCCGGGTCCTGCCCGACGAGGCACGTCCCGAGCCCGGCACCACCGTGTACCTGGAAGCACGCCCCGGCGCGGGGGAGTGGATGGAGCCCACCCGGGTCGAAGCACTGGCCCGCGACTTCGGCTCCCTGCTTCCGTACGACATCACGTTCACCGGCGCCGACGGCACCGAACGCCCGGTCACCGACCGGCCGGCTGTCTGGGACCGTACCTACCCCACGCCGGCCTCCCGCCGCGTGGCGCTCGCCGGGCACTGCTCGCGCGTCTTCGGATTCACCCCGCTCGACACGATCGACCTCGATCTGCCGGTCGCCGGAGTACGCGGAGTGGCGTACGTACTCCCGGAGCCGACCAGCCCCGCGCACAAGGCCGGGCACCGCACGTATCTCAAGGGCATGCTGCTCACCGACCACGCGAACAACCTGCTGCCGGACTGGGCCTTCTTCGTACGGGCCGTCGTGGACACGGACTCACTGCGGCCGACCGCCTCGCGCGAGAACCTCTACGACGACGAGACACTCGCCGCCGTACGGGACGCGCTCGGTGGCCGTGTCCGCCAGTGGCTGACCGAGCTCGCAGCGGGCGATCCTCAGCGACTCGCGGACTTCCTGCGCGTCCACCACCTCGGCGTGAAGTCACTGGCGCGCCACGACGCCGAGCTCTTCGAACTCATGCTGCCCTGGCTGCCCTTCGAGACCAGCGACGGAAACCTCGGCCTGGAGGAGTTCGCCGCGTCACACGAGGAGATCCACTTCACGCGGACCGTGGAGGAGTTCCGGCAGATCGCCCCGATCGCCGCCGCCCACGGCCTCGGTGTCGTCAACGCCGGCTACACCTACGATGCCGAACTGCTCGCTCTGCTGCCCACCATCCGGCCGGGGCTGAAGGTCACCGAACTCGATGCCGGAGCCGTCACCGAGCGGCTCGACCCGGTCTCCACCACCGATGAGCTTGCCCTCGCGTCCTTCCTCGCCACCGCCCGCACCCGGCTGGACCCGCACGGCTGCGATGTGGCGCTGCGGGCGTTCCAGCCGGTGAGCGTGCCCGCGCTGTTCCTGGACGACCGTCAAGCACGGCACGAACGGGACCGCGCCACAGCCCAGGAGAACGCCGACTCGCTGTGGAACGACATCCTCGGGTCACTGCGCGGCTCGGCACCCCGGGCACGGCTGGTCCTCAACCACAACAACCCGCTCATCCGCCGGATCGCCGGTCTGCCCGACGTCGAACTCACCGGCACAGCAGTCGAGTCGCTCTACGGCCAGGCCCTGCTGATGTCGCAGCGGCCCCTTCGCCCCGCCGACTCCACCCTGCTCAACCGGGCCTTCCTCGGGCTTCTGGAATGGGCGACCCACTCGAATCCCCAGGAGAACCAGAAGTGACCACCATGACCCCCGAGGAGATCCGCCGCGAGCTGGGCGAGAACGCCCGCGCTCCCCACGGGACGGCCCGCAACCTCCATGCGGAGGCGCTCGCCGCGGCAGCCGAGGCCACGGGCGACCGAGAGTTGTTCCGCCGTGCGCTCGTCGGCCTGATCGAGGCGTACGAGTACAGCGCCGAGCGCACCAAGATGGTGGTCCCCTTCGCCCGGCTGCTCCAGGAGTACGACCGTGACCAGGGCGTCTTCACCGCCCGCGAAGTGCACCGGCTGTTCTGGCGCTTCAAGTGGGTGGCCGGGCGGATCGTCGAGTCCCCGGAGATCCCGCTCTCGGCGGTCGACGGCTGGCTGACGGACATGGAGCGCCGCTACCGACTGGCCGGATACAGCGAACGGGCCGTACGGCAGGCCGAGTTCTACCTGGCGGACGCGACCGGTGACCACGCCCGGATGGAGCGCGCGATCACCGGCTGGGCGGCGGCCGAACGGGACTCGATGAGCGACTGTCACGCCTGCGAGATCAACACCCAGGGCTGGTACTGGGCACGCAAGGGCGACGACGCGAAGGCGATCGAGGTCTGGCAGCCGGTACTCGCCGACGGTCTGGGCTGCATGGAGGAGCCGCACCGGGTGCTGGCCCACGCCCTGCTCCCCCTGGTCCGCCTCGGCCGTACCGACGAGGCCCGTACGTACCATCTCCGCGGCTACCGCATGGCCCGTGGCAAGGAGAGCCTGCTCCGCTCCGTCGGCGAGCACATCGAGTTCTGCGCGCTGACCGGGAACGAGTCGCGCGGCCTGGAGATCCTTGCCGAGCACGCAGGACACCTCGGCCCGCTCGCGGACGTCGAATCGCAGATGGAGTTCGCCGGGGGAGTCCTCGTCCTGCTCCGTCGCCTGACCGACCTGGGACACGGAGACGGCCCCACCGTCGCCTACCAGGGCGAAGTCCGCAGCGCGAAGGAACTGTACGAGGCGCTGTACACGGCGGCCACGGACATCGCCGCCCGCTTCGACGCGCGCAACGGTACGGCGCTCGTCTCGCAGCGGCTGGTCGACCGGATCGGACAGAAGCCCCTGGTGGGGGCGCTTCCCCTGGGCGTACGCAGCGCGGAGCTGCCGTCCGTGCCGCTCCACACCCAGACCCGGCCGGATGGAGCGGAAACCCGGCCCGCGGCTGGTGACCTCGCAGCGGGCGGTACGGAACCGGACCTCGCCGCACTCGTCGGGCGTGCCCGTGCGGCCCGGCAGCAGGGGCACCCGTCCGCCCAGGGACTGTGGGCCGAGGCGGCCCGGATCGCCGAAGCCGGCGGAGAAGGCACGGCCCACGCCGACCTCTCCGACCCCGCCCTGGCCGGGGACCTGCTCGTGTACCGGGCCGCGACCGCGGCCAGCTCCGGCGACCCGGGCGCCCGTTCCCTGTACGCCGAGGCGGCCGCGTCCTACCGGGCTGCCGGACAGCACAGCCGGGCCTCCCACGCAGAGTTGGCGATCGCGGGATGCGCCACCCAGTTCGACGCCGGACCCGCGGAGATACGTGAACTGCTCGCCGCAGCCCTGGGAGCGGCAGAGGCACTGGACGAGGCCGACCCGGAACGGCTCCGACGCCTCGTCGGCGCCGAACTCACCGCCCTGCGCATCGAGTCGCACCTGCGCGAGCGCGCGGCGGACGAGCCGGAATCGCCCGTGGACGACCGTCTGGTGGCCGAGCTGGAGGGCTTCGTCGCCGCGTACGGTGACGAGCCTGCGGCCCTGACGGCCGGTCCGGGGAGCGTGGCCGACCTGGTCGCGGACAGCGAGCTGCTTCTGGCGAAACTGGCTCTGGTGGTCGACGACCTCGACCGCTCGGCACCGCTGCTGGACTCGGCCGCACGACGCCTCCTGGCGGCGGAGCACCCCTGGGACGCGGTGGAACCACTGTCTCTCCTGGCCGGCGTGCTGGCCGCGCGCGGCGAGCTGGAGGCCGCGGAGTCCACCGCGCGTACCGCCCTCGACCACGCCGCCGAGTTGGCCGACGGTGCTGACCAGGCCGGTGTACGGCTGACCCTCGCGGACATCCTGCTCCGCCGGGGCGAGGCCGGGGAAGCGGTGCCGCACGCACTCGAGGCGACCCACTGGCTCGACCAGGCAGGGCTCGCGGCAACGTCCGGGGCCCGGGCCAGGCTGCTGCTGGCGAGGGCGTACGCGGCGGCCGAGCGCATCGCCGACGCGGCGGAGGTGCTCCAGTCGGCCCTGCCCGACCTGCTGGAGCACGGCGAGGGCGAAGGCGTGGAGGCCAGGGAACTGCTCGGCGGGCTGCTCCGGGAACTGCACGACCCGCGCGCCGCGGCGGAGCAGTATCTGCTGGCGGCGGAGACCGCCAAGGGATGGGACGAACCCCGGTTCGAGGCCGGTCTCGCCCACTCGGCCGGCGAGGCACTTGCCGCCGCGCACCTGCGGAGCGAGGCCGAAGCCGCCTACGGAAGGTCCCTGGAGCTGTGGCGGTGCGTGGGCGGCAATCCGGTGGCGGAGGTGCGGGTGCTGCGCTCGCTGGCCTGGCTGGCCGTGGGGGACCAGGAGGACGAGGAGTCCGCTGAGCGGATCGCACGGGCGCGTGACCTGATGGAGCAGGCGTTGGCCGTCGTCGACGGGTCCGAGGAGCCCGGGATGCGGTACGAGCGGGCCCAGACCTGGCAGCAGCTCGCCCGGCTGCTCCAGGGCACGCTGCCGGAGGACGAGGAGGAGGACGAGTCCTCGCCGGAGGCACGCGCCACCCGTGAGCAGATGGTCGGCCTCTTCGACCGGGCCACCGGGCTCTACACGGAGTTCGGAGAGGACGCACTCGACGAGCGCTTCCAGTGCGTGGCCCACGCGGCGTGGACGGAGAGCGAGCTGGGCCGTGCCGAGAGCGCGACCGCCCGAGTGAGTGCTCTCATCACCGAACTCGCCGCGTGGGAAGGGGACCGTGCCACTGACCTGAAGAACCGTGCGGAGATGCTGCTCGACCAACTCCGCTAGGGCGGCCACCGATGGCTCATCTCCCCGGTGAGGGACGGGGAGATGAGCCCACCTCGCGGGCGCCCTACCAGATCGCCTCGACCCACTCCGGGTGGTCGATGAAGGGGTTCCGGTTCTTCTGGTACGTGTCGAAGATGACCTGGTTGCGCCTCTCCTCGAAGGCGCTCGGCGGGTCCTGCGCGTTCCACTGCTTCAGCACGGAGAGACGGCCGTGGTACGGCACGCTGCCGTTGGAGACCGAATCGTTGGGCTCCAGATCGGCCCAGGCGTCGTCCCCCTCGTAGCGGACGGCCATATAGAGGATCATGCGGGCCACGTCTCCCTTGTCCGCGTTGCGCGGCTCGAAGGAGTTGGAGTCCGTATAGCTGCCGGCCGCGCCGCTGACCGCGCTGCCGCCGGTGTCGAAGTCCTTGTTGCCGCGGATGCTGTTGACCTGGACGTCCGCGGGACGCAGGTGGTGCAGGTCCGTGCCGGGGCCGGACGAGGTGCCGAAGTTTCCGTGGGACTGGGCCCACACGTGCTCACGGTTCCAGTCGCCGACGTCGCCGCCGTTGAGAGTCTTGCTGCGTGACGTGCCGCTGTACAGCAGGATCACGTTGCCGCTGTTGCCCGGGTCCTGGTCGGTGACCTTCAGCGCGTTCCAGACGGCGTCGTACGAGATCTTGGTCTGAGGGCTGATGATCGTGTGCAGCGAGGACTTGAGGCTCGTGCCGGTCTTGCCGATCGCGTTCTTGTAGTACGTGCTGTCGTACGCGGTGGTCGTGGCGCTCGCGGGGCTCGCGGCGACCGTCGGAAGGGTGAGGCCGAGGAGGACGGTGGATATGGCTGCCGCCAACACCTTCCATCTGCCTATCTGCGCAACGGACATGGGGGTGCCCTTTCCCGGGGGACGGCACGCGTAGGAACGTGGCATTTGCCTCAACGGCGGTGCGTTCTACGCGTGTTGACTTTTGGTCACCGGGAGCATGGCACGGGGCGGCGGCCGGTCGCGTAACCGGGAGAAGGCGTTTCCATGACGTTCTCGCATACGACGCAACCTTTCGGCGGCCTCCGGCCGAGGATGCCGAGTGGTCCGCCTGGCCATCTGGGCCCGGCTGGAACGCACCTCCACCGGCGACCTGTACGACCGACCCGCGGAACTCGACGCCAAACGGGTCGGGTCGATCGAAGAGGCGCAGGCGAAGGGAATCATCGACCCGTCGATTGCTCCGCACGAAGTGCTCGCCCTCGTCACCGCCGTGTCGATGACCTGGTCACCGGCGAGCGCCATCTACGCGGCCGGCAAGGCCGAGCCCAAAGCCGAGCACGACCGGCGGCGCAAGGCCCTCGCCCTCGCGGTCCGGCGCGCCTTCGCTCCTCCTGGTCCGGTGAGCTGAGCCCGAAGGGCCGGTCGTGAGGGCGGCGACGCGCTCTGCGCGTCCCGATCGGCTGCACTTACTGCTCCGTCCGGGGCAATGTGGCCGTCACCCGGTACCCGGCCCCGTGATCATCGAGTGCCCGAGTGATCAGCGCTCGGGCACTCGATGATCGATGAGGAGATCGCGATGCGTATTCGTCATTCGCTACTGTCCGCCGGTGCCGCGGCCGCACTGATCCTGGGACTCGCCCCGGCCGCGACGGCCACGGCCACCGCCGCCGGGCAGGCCGCGACGGTGATGAACCCCTGCGGGTTCTACGAAACCGGCGCCGACGCCCGGTACAACCACTGCACGTCGGACGGTTCGAACGTCATCATCGAGGTCGAGGTCTTCGGCCCCAACTACGAGCGCTGTGTGGGCCCGGGCGACACCTGGCTGGGTTCGGCGAGCAGGATCCAGGGAGCCCACTACGTCGGCCGCACCTGCTGACCCAGGAGCACGCGACGGCCCGGAAGCCCCTCGTCCGGACCTGAGCGGCGCCCTCGGCGTAGACCCGTCGGGCATGCGGACGGGGGAGGACTCCGGTCTCCGGCGGTTGGGCCGTGCCCACGCCGGAGACCGACCCGGCCCGATGCGTCGCACAGCCGTACGAGCCCGCGCACCCCACCGGTGACCCGAGAGCCACAGGGCGGCAAGGTGCGCAGGACAGCGGCCACCGGTGTGCAGGGCAGTGGCCATTTCGGAGTGCGGCCCGAGTATCAATAGGGTGGCCCCATGTCTGCCACATTGAGCTCCATAAAGACGACCGCCGCGCTCCGGACAACGGCACGTATCGCCGTCGAGTTGCTGCTGGTCCTTGTCGCGGCCGCCGTGGCCGTGTGGTTGCTGGGCTGGATGTGGCCGGTCGTCTGGCCGATCGTCGTCGGCCTGTTCCTCACCACCCTGACCTGGCCCCCCACGCGCTTCCTTCGTCGGCACGGATGGCACCCCGCCCTCGCGGCGTCGGTCGTCACCGTCCTGTTCCTCCTCGTTCTGACGGCCATCGTGGCGCTGATCGCGGTGCCGGTCGCGTCCCAGTCCGGCGAGCTGACCGATGGCGTGGTCGAGGGTATCCAGAGACTGCGCGAGTGGGCCGCCGGGCCGCCGCTGAACGTCGGCGACGACCAGATCAGTGGCGCCTTCGACACTGCGGTCGCGCGCGTTCAGGACAGCATCGGCAGCATGGTCACCGCCGTCGCCACGGGCCTGAGCACTGTGTTGAACGGTGTGGTCACCGCCTTCCTGTCGCTGTTCCTGATGTTCTTCTTCCTCAAGGACGGCCCGCGGTTCCTGCCGTGGCTCACCCGTCAGCTCCCCGGCCGACTGGCCACCGACGTCCCGATAGTGGCCGCGCGCGGCTGGGAGACACTGGGCGCCTTCGTTCGCTCGCAGGCATTCGTCGGCCTGCTCGACGCAGTCTTCATCGGCCTCGGCCTCTGGATCCTGGGAGTGCCCCTGGCGCTTCCGCTGGCAGTACTGACCTTCATTTCGGCGTTCGTCCCGATCGTGGGCGCCCTGTTCGCCGGTCTGGTCGCGGTGCTCATCGCGTTGGTGTCCAACGGGCTGACGGACGCGCTGATCGTGCTGGCCATCATCCTCGTGGTGCAGCAACTCGAGGGCAACGTGTTCCAGCCCATGATCCAGAGCCGTGGACTCGGCCTCCACGCCGCGGTGGTCCTGCTGGCGGTGACCCTGGGCGGCAGCCTGGCGGGCGTCGTGGGCAGCCTGCTCGCCGTACCGGTAGCCGCGCTGGTGGCCGTGGTGTGGAACTACCTGCGCGAGCAGCTCAGCGACCCGTTGGCGGAGCCGGAGCCCGACGGCTCGTACGCCCCGGGTGCAGCCGTCCCGTCGTAGCCACGCACGGAGGACGAAGGCACGAACGACGTCGTTACGAAAGTGCGGCCTCCCGGCTTCGGGCAGGCCGCACCGCATCAGTCCATGTTTCCCAGAAACGTGCCCTTGTGAAAGACTTCTCGGGTTGTCGATGGCGGGGGGCGCCGTGGGTAAGCGACAGGTCCGGAAGATGCTGCGGCAGATGTCCGGCGGGGAGCCCGTGCAGGTCACCAGCACCATGGCATCCATGAAAAAGCTCGCCCGACTCGCCTTCACAGCGCAGCAGTTCGGGTACGAGTACGCGGACGTGCGCCAGGGCGGCGGGCCACAGGGCAACGGTATCGTGATGCTGATCGTGCCCGACCTCAGCCCGCAGGCCCGCACACGGGCCGCGCGCAACTGGACGCGGTACCCGAACGCCGGCGACGGGGGCGCGCTGCCGCCCATCGTGTCCGATGAGGTCGGCCTACTCAAGGCGCGCATCAAATTCGACCTCGCCGCGAGGTACACCGAGAAACAGTTGACGGTCATCGCAGGTGTCAGCTTCACCGCGTTGGCCCTGGGCCCCGCTCTCACATTCGGCGCCGACACCACCGCCTTGGTCACCATCTGCGGCATCTGGGCCGCGCTGATGGCTCTCGTGCCTGTCGGGCTCGTCGTCAACCGGCGCTACAGAGCGAAGTACGCCGGCCTGCTGCGGGCCGCCGGGTTCACGCCGGTGACCGAACAGGGCGGACGGCTGCGGTACGTGCCGCCGGGCGGGCAGCTTCCAGGGCACGGCAATCCCTTCGCCTGAGACCGCAGTACGCTCTCCGGGCCGGCCGAGGGCCGACTCGTTACTCGGGAGGTTCGGCGATCAGTGCGGTGGCGACACGTCGGAAGCCGAGCCGGGCGTAGATCCGGGCGACGTCGTCGTCGCCTGCCGACAAGAAGACGGTCTCCACTTCTCGCGCTCGGGCGTCGGCCACCAGCGTCACGGTGACCGCGAGCCCGAGGCCACGACGACGGGCGGCGGGCAGCGTCCCGACACCCACGATCTCACTGACGGAACCGACCGGCTGGTGCTGGCCCGCACACAGTGCCGTTCCGCCGTCCACCGCTGCGGCAACCGACGTCAGACCCGCCTCGATCCGCGCCACCACGCGTTCCACCGCCCCGTCGCCTGCCTGCGCACGTACGGCTGCTGCCAGCTCGGTAAGTCCCGCCGAGCCGAGACCGGTTCCGGGCTCCGAGAAGGCGAGATACGGCACCACCAGCGCGCTCGCCAGCGCCGGATCGTCCGGGCCCAGGACTCGCACCGAAGGCCCGCCGGGCACCTCGTCCACGGCGGGCACCGGGGCCCCCGGGTCAAGCACCATCAGGGGGTGTTCGTGAACGACGAGCCCCGAGTCCTCGATCGCGGCCCGTAGTGCGGGCGTGGTCTCGGCGATCCACTCGAAACTCTCCGGGACCGCGAGCTCGCGCTGCCGGGCGCGGACCCTGTCCACAGCAGCGGTACTCACGGCGCCGGACCATCCCCGGGCCGGGCGGGCGTAGAACGGCCATCCTTGGCCTTCCCGCACGAACAGGGTCAGAGGCCCGAAGTCCTCGACCCGGGCGCCCGGACGTGGCACCGCGTCGTAGTACCCCTCAAGTCGTTCCAGCAGTACCCGCTCAGACTGATCACCAAGATCCACAGAAGTCACGCAGAGCATCCAAGCACCAGGCCGCCGACCTCGGCCACCGTATTTCGACGTTCCGTTCGCGGTGGGTACGGTGGTCGGTGCGCTCGGGAGCGAAGTGCGCAGGGGCAGCGAACTCGGCTACCCGGCCGAGCCGGGTACGTGGTGCGAGGAGGCGTGGTGATCACATGGGGGCGCGTGGGCGAGGGCGATTTCGGCCTGTTGCGGGAATGGCTCGCGCAACCGCACGTGGCCCGGTGGTGGCACCACGACACCTCCGCCGAGGCGGTCGCACGTGACTTCGGCCCTGCCGCGCGTGGCGAGGAGCCGTCCGACGACCTGCTGGTCATGCTGGACGGCGCACCGGTTGCCCTGGTCCAGCGGTGCCGGTTCGCGGACTACCCCGACTACCGGGCGGAGTTGGCCGACCAGATCGAACTGCCCGACACGGCGGTCACGATCGACTACCTGCTCGGGGACTCCGCGAGGGTGGGGCAGGGGCTTGGCCCGCGCATCATCCGGGCGCTGGTGGAGGCCACTTGGACCGACTACCCGGACGCGTCCGCGGTGGTCGTCCCGGTCCATGCGGACAACCGCGCGTCGTGGCGGGCACTGGAGAAGGCCGGGCTGCGCAGGATCGGTACCGCGGACCTGGACCCGGACAACCCGGATGACGACCGGACCCACTACGTCTACCGCATCGACAGACCCGCCGGCACAACGCCCGCGTCCGCGCCCGCTCCGGCCTGACGACGTACCAGCGCGCCCACGGAGTGCGTGACGACCTCGACGGCCCCCGACCGGCCGGTGACGCCACCCCGGGCCGGCCTCTCCGGCGCCTCGCTCCGCCGTACGCCTCCCGGCCGACCCCACCGCCGCGAGGCTCCTGTGCCGATCAGCTGACGCGGGCGGCGATGGTTCGCGCACACGCGAGGGACTCGGTGCGGGTCGTGTCGACCTCCAGGTCGTAGACCACCCCTTGGTGCACCACATCGGCCTGCGACGCGGCCATGCCCTCGACCCGATCTCCCCGTGCGACCTCACGGCCCGCGGCGACCGCGCTGTCACACCTGACGGCGACCCACAGCACCGGCAGCCCGCCAATAGCCTTCTGCCACCGCTGCTGGGACGCCGCCCCGCCGAGGAAGACATCGTCGACGACGATACGGGCGCCGGCACGGGCCATGGCCACGATGCCCTCCATCCAGGCCGTCTCCAACGCCCGGAAGTCCGCCCCGACGCTCACCCGGCCGTCCTCCCCGATCTCGATCCCCGCATCGGACACCTGCATCTTCGCGGGCATCGAGTCGACGAACGAATCGACCCCGAACGCCAGCCACGGATCCGGCAGTACGGCCTGCAGGCACCGAACGATCCCGGACTTCCCCGAGCTGGAGCCACCATTGAGGATGATCATCTGAGTCGTCACCGCGCCACAGTAGGGGCGCCTCCCCGTGACGCGAAACCAGTTCCGGACATACCGCGCTGCTGCCGCGAACCAGCGGCCCGAGTGGACCGGCAGGGCGGGCTGCCGCTCGCGCCGGTCGGTGTCCGCATACGCTGGCCGGGATCGAGCGCGCACGGCGGGAAGAAATGGGCGGCGGAATGGCACGGGTTACGGCTGTGAGCAGCGACGGGACGTACTCGTTCAGCAAAACGAACCGCGCGAGCGTCACCCTGCTCGCCGGTCTCGGCGTGGAGGGCGATATCCACGCGGGGGAGACCATCAAGCACCAGTTCCGCATGACCTACGAGCCGGACCTGCCCAACCTGCGGCAGGTGCATCTCATCCACGAGGAGCTCTTCGACGAACTCGCCGCGAAGGGGTTCACCGTCTCCGCGGGCCAGCTCGGCGAGAACATTTCCACGCGCGGGATCGACCTGCTCGGCCTGCCCACCGGGGCTCTGCTGCGGCTCGGCGCGGAGGCGGTCGTGGAGGTGACAGGGCTGCGCAATCCGTGTTCGAAGGTCAACGATTTCCGGACGGGCCTTCTTCAGGAGGTCTTCGAACTCGACGGCGCCACGGGTGAGTTCACCTTCAAGTCCGGGATCATGGGTGTCGTTCGCCACGGAGGTGTCGTTCGTCCCGGTGACGCCATCGGCGTCGAACCGCCCACCGGTGCGCACCATCCGCTGGAGCGCGTATAGGTCGGAAACCTCGGCAGCGTTCCCGGTGAGTACGCTGGGACACGTCGACCAACCGATCGAAAAGGTGTGCGAAGTATCCTGGCGCTCAGCGCTGGGTGCACGGCAGAATCCTCGGCGTGAAGATCACCGCGCGCGAGCTCAACCGGGCCACCCTTGGTCGCCAACTTCTGCTGGAACGGGAGGCCCTGAGCGTCGTCGATGCGGTCCGTCGAGTGGTCGCGGTGCAGGCGCAGCATGCTCCCTCGCCGTATGTCGCCCTGTGGAATCGGGTGACGGACTTCGATGCGACCGCTCTGGACGCCGGTTTCGCCGACCGCGCAGTCGTCAAGGCCACCCTGATGCGGATCACCCTGCACACGGTGCATGCGGACGATTACCAGGTCTTCCGCGAGGCGATGCAGTCAACGCTGTACGGCTCGCGTCTGGGTTTCCGGTTCGCGGCTTCCGGGCTCACGCCGGACGACGGCGACGAACTGGTTCCGGAGCTGCTTGCTTTCGCCGATCAGCCCCGGACGGCCGCGGAGATGAAGGCATGGCTCGAAACGCGGCTCGGTGCGGACAAGCAGCCGGCGGCATGGTGGGGGCTGCGGGCCTACGCGCCGCTGCACCATGCTCCGATGGGCGGACCGTGGTCGTTCACCACGCGTTCGTCGTTCGTCGCGGCGAGGACCGGCTCGATTCCCAGAGGGCGGGAGACGGTGCCGCGCGCACTGCAGGCGCTGGTCCTGCGCTACCTGGAAGGGTTCGGTCCGGCCTCGGTGGCGGACGTGGCCCAGTTCGCCATGGTGCAGCGCGCGCCCATCCGTCGGGCGCTGAGCGCACTCGGCGACTGCGTCGAGCGGTTGGAAGGGCCCGAGGGCATCGTCCTGTTCGACGTCCCCGGCTCCCCGCGCCCGCCCGCGGACACCCCGGCCCCACCCCGGCTCATGGCCATGTGGGACAGCACCCTGCTCGCCTACGCCGACCGCAGCCGCATCATCCCTCCCGACTACCGTCGACTGGTGATCCGTAACAACGGAGACGTGCTGCCGACCCTGCTCGTCGACGGATACGTCGCGGGGGTGTGGCGCCCCGTCGACGGCGGTATCGAGGCCACGGCCTTCCATGATCTGCCGACGACAGTGTGGGACGCGCTCGCCGCGGAAGCGCGGTCTCTGACCGGCATGCTGGCCGACCGCGACTCCCAGGCGTACAGCCGCTACAACCACTGGTGGGCCAAACTGCCCGATACCGAGACGCGCTTGCTGCCTGCGCAGAGGTCCTGAAGGAGGGTCCTGGTCACCGGTTCGGGTGGGCGGGCTCACGCCGAGTTCTCAGCTGACCGCGTCGAGCAGCAGCTTCGCGGCCACTGTCGCCCCGTCGGTGCGGAATGTGCCGGCGACGGCCGTCGCTCGTGCGTGGGTGTCGGGGGCCAGGGCCGTCTCGAGTGCGGCTGAGAGGGACTCGACGGTCGGGGCCGGACCGTCGTGTGCCGTGCCGATGCCCAGGTCGGCGACCCGGCCGGCGAAATACGGCTGGTCCGCCCGGCCCGGCAATGAGGTTGACCGAGCCTGATATGGGCATGCCAATCAGGTCGCGCGCCCCACACCGCGGTCAACCAGGAGGACGCAGTTGAAGAAGAGCTCGCGGATGACAAGAATGTCGCTGACCCTCGGCAGTGCCATCGCGCTGGTCATCGCCTTCCCGGGTGGCGCCTACGCTGCACCGCCCTCGGCCCTGCCCGCCGCCGCGGACGGACTGGAGCAGGCGTTCCAGCCGGCCTACGACTACGACACGGACGGCTGCTACCCCACGTCCGCCATCGGACCGGACGGCGCCGTAGCCACCGGTCTCAACCCGAGCGGCGCACTCAACGGCCAGTGCCGTGACGCGTGGGACCTCGACAGCACCAACGGATACGCGCGGTACAAGTGCAACAACGGCTGGTGCGCGATCATGTACGGCCTGTATTTCGAGAAGGACCAGGCCCTGGCCGGCAGCAGTCTCGGTGGGCACCGCCATGACTGGGAACACGTCGTGGTCTGGGTGCAGAACAACCAGGCCCAGTACGTCTCCACTTCCGCTCACGGGAAGTTCGATATCCACAACCGTGACCGGGTCCGGTGGGACGGTACGCACCCCAAGATCGTGTACCACAAGGACGGCGTGAGCACGCACTGCTTCCGCCTGGCGAACGCCAATGACGAGCCGCCCGAGAACCATCACCACAGCTGGCAGTTCCCCAGCCTCGTCGGCTGGAACGGCTACCCCGCAGGTCTTCGCGACAAGTTGAGTCAGGCCAACTTCGGTAGTGCCGTCTTCGGTCTCAAGGACGGAAACTTCAACTACTACCTGGAGAAGGCCAAGCCCGCCGGCATCGCGTTCGACCCGCACGCCTGACGAACAGCGGCCTCCGAGCAGGCCGGTGCGTAACCCCATGAGGCGACGGCCCCGGCCTGCTCCAGCTCCCGGCCGGGGCCGTGTGGTGTCGCGGAAGGAGATGGGCGCGGCCCGCGTTCGGCCCCCAACTCCCGCGTCCTGCCGCCGCCCAGCGGCCCGCCCGCGCATGGGAGGATCTCGGTGTGAACGACCTGAGCCTCCGCCTCGCCGACGACCTCGACCTCGCCACTCTCGTACGCCTGCGTGACGACGCTGCCCGCTGGATGCTTACCCAGGGGATTACCGGCCAGTGGCTGCCCGGCGAGTTGGATGAGGACCACTTCCGCCGGATCATGGCGGACGGCGAGGTGTGGCTGGCGGAGACCGACGGCCGCGTGGTCGGGGCCTGGGAGCTGTGGTGGGCGGACGAGGACGCCTGGGGGCCGCAGCCGCCGGTGGCCGGCTATGTGCACCGGCTGATGGTGGACCGCGGGCGTGCCCGGCCGGGCACTGGGCGGCTGCTGCTGCGAGCCGCGGAGCACCGCGTGGCCGAGCGGGGGAGGGCCCGCGTACGACTGGACTGCCTGGCCGGCAACGCCCGCCTGCACACCTACTACATGGCCGACGGGTACGGAATCGTCGGCCACAAAGCGGGTAAGCCGCAGGCGGGCGGCGTGCCCAAGGCGTTCACGCTTTTCGAGAAGCCGGTGCGGACCGTCGTACCGGCCTGAATCCGGCCCAACTCCCCTCCGGCTGCTCAGCGTTGCGTCAGATCGTGAAGTCGAGTGCGAAGTACCTGCTCGGGTCCTCGGCCGTCATCGATTCGGACACCGAAGGGTCGCAGCCCTGGCTGGCCACCGCCTACGTGCCCGGCCCTCCCTGGCGCACACACGCTCCGAAGTCGATCGAGAGCGTTTCGAATGTCCGCCCCGTGCATGCCGCGCGGAGTACGCGGGGTCCGTGCGCGAGAGCGTCGCGCGGCATCGTCCGCCGGTCCCTGCCGATGGCCTGTCGGTGGCCTGTTGGTGGGGCGCCGTCCTCTCGTGCGTGGCGTCGCTCGCGGCCGACCGCTTTCCCCCGGGGACCCCGCGGATCCCCCCGGCGCGCAGGGGGCCCGGGCGGCTTCCTCCACCCGTTCCTTACGCGCCAGGGGGCGCCCTGAGTTCTTCAGTGCTGAAAGTTTCTGCCAATTCGGCGCGTTGGTGCAGCTAGCGCGAGGCGCCACAGGTCTACGCCAAGCGGCCTCTTTACGCCCCTCATTACTCGTGCGTTACTCATGTCGTGTCCATGGCATCCGATAATCGGATGCCAGCCGCTCGCTCCCCCCAACGTGCCCGGAGGCAGCTATGCCCGCGTACAGTTCTCCGACCCGCCGACTCGTCAGATCCAGAGCCGCCCTGCTCGCCGGTGTCCTCGGCAGCGTCGCCACGCTGCTCGTGACGACCGCCGGCCCGGCGGCCGCCGCTCCCCCCGGCCCAGACAGGCCGGTGCAGCCCGGACAGGCGTGGATGGGGGCGGGGACCCGCATCGAGCAGGGCCCGCCGGCCTCGGCGGACGGGGGCGTGTCCACGATGGACACCAGCGGTGTCCAGGGCATCGACGTCTCCCACTGGCAGGGTGCGATCAACTGGGGCTCGGTGAAGGCCGCGGGCATCGACTTCGCCTACATGAAGGCCACCGAAGGCACCAGCTTCAAGGACAGCCGCTTCAGCGCGAACTACACCGGCTCCTACAACGCCGGCCTGATCCGGGGCGCGTACCACTTCGCCCGCCCGGACTCCTCCAACGGGGCGACGCAGGCCAACTACTTCGCGAGCAGCGGCGGAGGATGGTCCAAGGACGGCAAGACCCTCCCGGGTGTACTGGACATCGAGCACAATCCGTCGGGCGCCATGTGCTACGGCCTCTCCACGACGCAGATGCGCACGTGGGTCAACGACTTCTACAACACGTACAAGGCCCGTACGACGCGTGACGTCGTCATCTACACGACCGCCAGCTGGTGGAACACCTGCACCGGCAACTGGACCGGCATGTCCACCAAGTCCCCCCTCTGGGTGGCCCATTGGGGAACCACCAGCCCCAACATCCCCAGCGGATTCCCCACGTGGACGATCTGGCAGTACTCGGCCACCGGCCGGGTGAGTGGTGTCGCCGGTGACGTGGACCGCAACAAGTTCAACGGCACCATGACCCGGCTTCTGGCCCTCGCCAACAACACGGCGTAACCCGACTCGTTCCTGCTGTGGTCGGGCGAGTCCGTACGGGGTTCGCCCGGCCGCATCCGTGCGGTCCAGCCCGCGCCGGCACCGCACCCCCACTGGCCACCCCACTGGCCGCTGCCGACGAACGGCCGGCCGGAACGACCGCAGACCAGGAGTCCGCCGTGAATCGTCCGAAGCTGACCCGTCGCCACGTCCTGCTCGCCGGAACCGGCGGACTGGCTGCTGCCGCCTTACCGGGTACCGCCCACGCCGCAACTGTCGTCGAACCGGACATCGACGGCACCCTGCGGTGGAACGCCCGCCCGCCCCGGAGCCCGGTGAGCCTGGTGGGCAGGCGACCGAACAAGATCATCGTGCATCACACGGTCAGCGCCAACACCTCCGACTTCTCCCGCGCCCAGGCCCACGCGCACGCCCACTGGGTCCAGGACCTGCACATGGACAAGAACGGGTGGATCGACAGCGGCTACCACTTCCTCGTCAGCAGGGGCGGCTGGATCACCGAGGGGCGGCACCGCAGCCTCAGCACGTTGCAGGGCGGCAGCAACTTCGTACTGGCCGCCCATACGTCCGGACAGAACGACCAGGCCATCGGCATCGCCAACGAAGGCGCCTACCACGACGGTGCTCAGCCGCCGCAGGCACAGTGGGACGTCCTGGTGGTGCTCTGCGCGTACGCCTGTCAGCAGTACGGCATAGCACCGAGCCGCATATACGGGCACAAGGACTTCGGCACCACGCTCTGCCCGGGTGTCCTGCACGACAAGCTGCCTCAACTGCGCAGCCAGGTGGCGGCGAGCATGGGCTGAGGGGCACCGCCGGGTCGTGGAACGCGGCGGCGGCCGTGGTTTCGACGACCCAGGGCTGGCCCGGTCGTCCAGCGGCTGAGCATCGTGGACCGTGGCTCGGTTCATGTTCAGCTGTTCAGGCCGAGCCCGGGCAGGGTCAGCCGGCCGATCTCCTCACCTGATGTGTCGGTGCAGGTGACGTCCGCGACCCCGAGGTCGGAGGGGGTACGTGCCCCGCGCGTCCGCAGCTCCGCTACGGCCAGACCGGCCGTAGCGGCGGCGCCCGAAGGATCGGGGTCGAAGGTGCTCACCCACCATCGCGCCACGGGGATCGCGCGATCGTGCCAGCCCCTGGTGGTCATCGCCCGTTCGTGCGCCGCGTCGTCCACTGGTGCGTCCTCGTCGTCGACCATCACGACCAGGCCGTCCTCGGGGCCGTAGAGGAAGGTCAGGGGGCGGTCGCCGTCGGCGTGGTTGACCAGGTCGAATGCTGCCGAGCCGTCGCCGGTCTGGGCCGTCAACTGGGTGGCCCACGCCAGCATGAGACTTCGCAGCGACTCCTCCAGTCGCTCCCAGTCGGGCGCCACGCACGGTGGCAGGGGTGGAGGGCCGCCTTCTGCGTCGCGGCGCAGTTGCCACAGGAACGGAAGGTCGGCGTAGGCGTGGACCTGCCCGTCCCCGTCGCCCACCCCGCGCTCGAAGAGGGCCCGCTCTCTCTGCTCCAGCGCGGCTGTGGGGTGGCTCGTGAGCCGCAGGATTCCCTCTTCGCCGTCCAGGAGCAGACAGCGCGCATCATCGCGCCAACGGATGTTGGGCCCGTGGGAGTCTCCGCCGTACAGCGTCGGTACACCCATCAGAGGGACGAGCATTCCCAGTGCGTGGCGCACGGCCTCGCCCTGTTCGCCGGCGTGGGGGAGCCGGACGGCGGAGCGCGGCGAGTCCTCATCCGGCGGCCGGCGCCACAGGCGTTCCACCGCGTCCGCCATGCGCTGGATGTCGTAGGTCGGCAGGTCTGCTTCATCCATACGTTCACAGTGCCGCATAGCGCACGAAAGCGGGCAGGTGTGGCGGTGTCCTCAAAGGCGTCGATGGGCGGCGCGTGGCGTGACGTCGCGACGCCCACAGGACATCTTCGTGGCGGAGGTCAGACCTGGCGGTTCGCGCGCCCGCTCAGGCCCGTGCGGCGAATTCGTAGAGTTCGAGCAGTCGGCAGCGCGTCGCGTGCAGGCGGCGGGTGAGCACCATGCCCACCCATTGACTGATCGCGAATCCGAACTCGGGGTCCGACTGGCACAGTGACCGTACCGGGGACGCGTCGAATTCGTAGGCGCGCACGGGGCTGAGCGTTTCGGCGCCCAGTTCCCACTCGAAGGGCGGGAAGAGCCATGAGAGGCCGACCAGCTCGCCGGACCCGAGCGTCCCTATTTCCGCGCGACGCCCCTGCGGAAGTCGGGCATCGAGAGTCACCGCGCCGGTCTTGAGAATCCAGAAGCGGTCGGCGATGGTGTGTTCTTCGAAAAGACGTTGCGCTGCCGGGAACCGCACATCACTTCCAAGACTCAGCAGATGTTCGCGATGCGTGGCGGGCACGGATGTGATCTTCATTGTGGTGGTCATCGGAGTACTCCTCCGAGGAGCGGTTCTCTGGGGAGGGTGGCAGCGAGGCATTCCGCGCACCACTCGTAGAGGAGTTCTTCCCCACCATGGAAGAAGTACGCGACGGAACAGTGATGTCGCGACGGACCGGTGGTGCGGGGCGGGTGCCCGGCGAGGTGTGGTTCCGCTGCGGCCCCGGAACCGGCGCCACAGCGGATAGTGCGCGTGCCTGTGCGCCCGGTACGAGCGGCTACGCCGACGTGCTGAGGTGCTGTTCTGCGGCGTCCACCGCATCGTGCACCGTAGTCCGGCCGAGCAGCACGCACAGGGTGTAGGCCGCGTCGTCCAAGGCTTGCCTTGCGCTCTTGTCGGCGGGGGCGGACGCCAGCAGGGCCTGGCGCTTCCGGAACTCGGACAGCACCTCCTCGGTCCGTGCCCGGCTCGGCAGGAGAGCCACGCCCCGCAGGGCCTCGGAGGGGGGTGCGGGGGTGCGGGCGGCCTCCATCGCGCCCCGGAGTGCCCGTTCCACATGTGCTGGAACCGGCACGCCGCGCGATCCCGCCACCATCGCGGCGGCCATGGCCGCAGGAGTGAGGTGCGCGGTCTCGGCCGCCACAGCCAGGACCCGTTTCGCGTCCCGTCTCGAACACGGGGTCATTGCCATGATCATTCCGACCGCCCACGGTGTGGCCGGGTCATCCAGGAGCGGCTTCCATGCGGGCTCCGTGGTTCCGGGCGAAGGGGAGGCGCCGGATTCGGAGCGCTCTTCGGCGTATGTGGACATGGAGGAGGCCATCCCTTCGAACGGCGGGTAATGATGTTTCGGTGAGCGGTGCGGAAAATCATGCCCGCCGTGCGGGAGGCCGGATCACCCCCACGCAACATTCTCTGGGCCATTGGATTATTGCCCGTCCGAGCGGTCAGCGAATCAACCGCGCCGGTTGGGTGGATTTCCTTTCCTTGATCCTTCTTCCGGGCGGAAAGATCATGGTACGGATAGATGGGATCGCCGGGGGTCTTCGTTTCTCCGTTTCTCCGGTTCTGCTGATCTCCGGATGGGAGCATTATGTGCGGTTGTTTTCGGTGGGGCAGCCCGGAGTGCCCTGAGTGAATGAAGGTCATTACTGTGAAGATCGGCTCTGTACGCGATGTAACATTCCGGATCTTCGTATCCGGTCAGGGCTTTCCGTGGCAGTGCTCTTCGTGACCGTGCTCTTCGTGCCGCGCCGCTCGGAGGTGAGCAGGCCGGTTTCGCGCAGCTTCCTCAGATGGTGCGAGACGGTGGGCCGCGAGACGCCGACATCCGCGATGTCGCGTACACACGCCTCGCCCGCGGGGTGGGAGGCGACCTTGGAGAACAGTCGCAGCCGCACCGGGTCCGAGAGTGCCTTGAACGTGGCGGCCATCTTCTCCGCGTCCGCCTGTGGGAGCTCGGCCGAGGTGATCGGCGGGCGGCACGGGTGATCGGCTGAGCCGGCAGGACCTGGAGCTCCACCGCCACTGAATTCGACATATGTCTATGTTGACACTCGTCGATATGGGTGGCAGGCTCCAGATATCGAGAACATCGATGGATGTCGAAGCAGCGTTCCGGCTGACATCACCACGCGTCGAGGAGAACACCCGTCATGAGCGAGAAGCAGCTTCCTGTCGTCGTCATCGGTGCCGGCCCGGCCGGTCTGGCCGCCGCCGCACACCTCGCCGAGCGCGGCATCGAACCGCTGGTCCTGGAGGCCGGGGCCGCCGCCGGCAGTGCGGTACGCGAGTGGGGCCACGTGCGGCTGTTCTCCACCTGGTCCGAGGTCGTGGACCCGGCAGCGGAGAAGCTGCTGGCGCCCACCGGCTGGTCCGCCCCCGACGGCTCGACCTACCCCTCCGGGGCGGACTGGGCCGAGCAGTACCTTCAGCCGCTCGCCGACGTCCTGGGCGACAAGGTCCGCTACGGAGCCACTGTCACCGGCGTCTCCCGTCTCGGCCGCGACCGGGTCGTGGACGCCGACCGCGAACTGCAGCCCTTCACCATCCACGTCCGCAACGCCGACGGCCGCGAGGAGCGGATCACCGCCCGCGCCGTCATCGACGCCTCGGGCACCTGGTCCACCCCCAGCCCCATCGGAGGCGACGGCCTCCCGGCCCTCGGCGAGAAGGCCGCGGCCGACCGCATCTCGTACAGAATCCCGGATCTCAAGGACCCGGCCGTGCGCGCCCGATACGCAGGCAGGCGCACCGCGGTGATCGGCTCCGGCGCCTCGGCCTTCACCGCCCTCGCCGCCTTGGCCGACCTCGCCAGGAAGGAGGACGGCACACACGCGGTGTGGATCCTGCGCCGCGGCGTCACAGGCTCCACATTCGGCGGCGGCACCGCCGACCAGCTGCCCGCACGCGGCGCCCTCGGCCTCGCCGCCAAGGCGGCCGTCGACGACGGATACGCCGACGCCGTCACCGGCTTCCGCGCCGGCGCCGTGGAGAAGGCGGGCGAACAGCTGGTCCTGGTCGCCGAGGACGGCCGCCGCCTGGACCCGGTCGACGAGATCATCGTCCTCACCGGCCTGCGCCCCGACCTCTCCTTCCTCGCCGAACTGCGCCTCGGCCTCGACGAGCGCCTCCAGGCGCCCACCGAACTCGCCCCGCTCATCGACCCCAACCAGCACTCGTGCGGCACCGTCTACCCGCACGGCGTCAACGAGCTCTCCCACCCGGAGAAGGACGTCTACCTCGTCGGCATGAAGTCCTACGGCCGCGCGCCGACATTCCTGGCCATGACCGGCTACGAACAGGTCCGCTCCATCGCCGCGGCACTCGCCGGAGACCAGGAAGCCGCCGAACGCGTCGAACTCGTCCTGCCGGAGACCGGAGTCTGCGGTGGCGCCGGCCTCTTCGACGAGCCCGAAGCCACCCCCAGCGACGGCGGCGGCTGCTGCTCCACCCCCGCCACGATCCAGATCGGCACCGGCGCCCCGGCCTCCACCGGCGGCTGCTGACGCACATGCCGCAGATCCGGGCCCGTGCGGCCGCGACCAGGACGGGGGGGCGGGGGCGGGCGCCCCCCCGACAGGCCGGGGGGGGGCCCCGCGCCGCCGGCCGGGAGG